>NZ_JBEKXH010000652.1:0-3194 GCF_049512235.1 Bradyrhizobium sp. | reverse complement strand
GCTGGTCATTGGGTCGGCTGCAGATCCCCTATGCCGTGCAATGGTCCCTGGAATATATGGTTGCGCACAAGGTGACAGCTGACCCTGCGGCAGATTACATGATACTGCCAAGCGCTGCAGAACGGAGGTCCCCTGACTGGAAACGGCCCTCGCGGGCGAAAGCTAAAAAACGCTAAAGCCAACACATCTCTATTGACGTGTTTGCTGATCTGATCTATCCCTGTTCCCTGTTCCCTTTGGAGTACCCCCAAATCGCGGCTTGCGGGTGTGGGACCTGGTCAACGATGCTGAAGACGCCCCCGGTTCGCCCCTCAGGCGCAACCGGCGCCAAATCGTGGTTGTAGAGCCTGGGATCGGCGCCGGGGATGGCGACGGCGGGGCTAGCGTTCGAGTGGCCTGACATCGGCGGCTCCTACACTTGGCAACGAGGCCCAGTTGCATTTTTAAGGCAAATCCCGGGCCAACATGGCTTCCCTGCCTGTCGCGCCGCGCAGTGCGGATCCGTTGGCATCGCCCCGGACTGGCGGCACAGATTTAATTCCCGGTCTGCAACTCGCCAAAACGCTCCCAGGCCTTGCCGGTGAAGCGCATGAACTGCATCTGCTCGACCGGTATGTGATCGGTCGGTGAGGTATTGATCTTGATGCCGGGTAACAGCATCGGCAACTCCAGATCCTTGATCGAGAACGCCTGCTTCAAAATATTTCCGGTCGAGAGATCGTCGCCGCAAGCCTTCAGCACGTGTTCCAGCGTCATCGCGCTGTTGTAGGAATTGACGTAGTTGGTGTCGTGCAGATCGGCCTCGGGCGCGTATTTGACCATGAATTCCCGCCACGCCTTGACGCCAGAATCGTCCTTCCAGGCGGGATCATCGGGGTCCTTGATGTAGGCGGTGGAGAGAATGCCGACGCCGGCCTCAAGCCCCGCGGGCTCCATCACGGTATTGATCCAGACCGCGACGTTGGACAAAAAAGTCATCGGCTTCCAACCGATCTCGTGGACCTTGCGGATCGATTGCGCGGCGAATTTCGGCGTCGCCGCGATCACCAGCACGTCGGCGCCGGAGGCTTTCAGCCTGACGATCTGGGAGTCAACGGTCGGATCCTGGACTTCGTAGGTCGCAACGGTGACGAGAGCATCGTATTTATCGCCGAGCACATCCTTCAGCCCCAACAGATAATCGCGTCCGAAATCGTCGTTCTGCGAAATCACCGCGAATTTGGCGTCCGGATTTTTCGCCAGCGCATGGCGCGCATAAAGCCGCGCCTCGTAGCGGAACGCGCCCTGCACGCCCAAGGTCGCCTGCGGGTACTGCGCGATGTCGGCGAATTTCGAGGCGCCGGAGCCGACGAACAATTGCGGGACGTTCTTGCCTTGCAGATACTTTGAGATCGCGGTGTTGTGCGCGGTACCGATCGAGGAGAAGATCAGCGCGACTTCATCGCTCTCCACCAGCCGCCTTGTCTGCTCCACGGTTTTCGGCGGCGCGTAGCTATCGTCGAGCGAAATCAAATTGACCTTGCGGCCGTTGATGCCGCCGCGCTCATTGAGCATCTTGAAATAGGCAACCTCGCCCTTGCCGAGCGCACCGAACGCCGAAACCGGGCCGCTGTACGGCATGGTCTGGCCGATCTTGATTTCGGTCGACGTGACGCCGCGCATCTCGGCCGCCGCCAGCACCGCAGGCCATGTCAGCATGGCCAGCGCGCTCACGACGCCGAATCTGGTGACCAGACGCATCGATCTCTCTCCCTCTTGGGCACGCACAGTTGGCGGCCGTGACAACAGGCGCGGTTCGCCCGCGCGCTTCCTACGAAGGCGAAACATGCCACGGCGCCCGAATTGACGCCAAATCATTATCGCCGGCCCCGGGAAAGCGGCCAGAAATCAAGCGGGACCTAGCCCGGACCTTTCCCAGAGCATCATCTGCGGTGCTGGTTTGGCACCAGACAGTACCTTCGGACGCTACAATCCGACTAACGGCATATACCTTCGAAAAGCTCACCGGCTATCCGACGATCGGCCTTGCCGAGCCATTCGACGCGCGATGCAAGCTTACATGAACGACGCCTCCGAATGCCGCAATGCCCATCCCACCTGTTGGGGGCCGTTCTCCTGATCGCAGAAGGCGCCCCAGATCAACCGATTGCTTGCACAGCTGTCGCCTGCCGCGAGGACTGAAGGAGCCCGCCCCTGCAGGCATTTGCAGCTAACAACCTCACGCGCTATGGTTGCATGGGTTTGGGGGCAAGGTATTCCTTGCCAGGGCGGCAACCGACGCTCCGCCGAGGCAGCCTGCAGCGGCACCTGATCGAAGCTGTCCGAGAGACGAGCGGCAGTCGTTGCGCTCGGCGCTCGAAGGAGCACGGCCTTGAGCGCAAAGATCATCGCTGTGGCAAACATGAAAGGTGGTGTCGGCAAGACGGCCACCGTGGTCTCTCTCGCGGAAG
Source organism: Bradyrhizobium sp. (assembly GCF_049512235.1). Taxonomy (GTDB): domain Bacteria; phylum Pseudomonadota; class Alphaproteobacteria; order Rhizobiales; family Xanthobacteraceae; genus Bradyrhizobium. The sequence goes on along the minus strand of NZ_JBEKXH010000652.1, from coordinate 744 downwards.
CCTTGGCAGCAAGCGGATATCGCGTGCTCGTTATCGATCTGGACGCACAGGCGAACGCATCGATTTGCCTGGCTGGCGATGCGGTATTGGCCAGATTGATGGAGCGAAGGGCGACGATCGAAGGCTTTCTAGAGGATCAGCTTCTCGGAAAGAAAACCATGGCATTCGCAGATTGCATACGTAGCAACGTTAGTAACGTCTCGCATCGTGATCAGCAGCTTGCCATCTCGCTTTTGCCATCTAGTCCAGAACTGCGGCGTCTTGAATACAAGATCATTCATGACCTCACGCAACGCAAGATGAGTTGGTCGGATATCATCAATGGCATGTCGGCGGTGATGAGCGTTCAGCTTACGAAGGCACGCAGGCATTTTGACTTCATTCTGATCGATTGCGCGCCCGGTATTTCGGTGCTGACAGAGGTCAGCATACGATTGGCTGATCTGGTGATTGTGCCGACGATTGCCGACTACCTTTCGACGTTCGGCCTCCAAACCTTTTGCATCACGCTCTCGGACCGAGGTCTTGCCGAAAATGTCAAGAAACCGGCGCACTCGCCACATGTCCTGATCACGCGTCGTCGGCAGGTCACAATACACACGCAAACAGCCGAACAACTCCGCAATGAAACGACGAAGGATGCGCCGGCGTTCGAGGTATTTCGAACCGAAATACCTGAGACAGTGACGATTGCGGATGCGCTGAGCCAGATCGGAAAATTTGCGATATTCTCTCAGAAATGGG
>NZ_JBEKXH010000651.1:0-3197 GCF_049512235.1 Bradyrhizobium sp. | reverse complement strand
GATCCTGAAGGCATCGCGCACCAGGGTTGGAATGCTGCTGCTGCTGACGATCTGGCGCGACATCTTCGTCAATGGCCTGAACGCGGTAACGACGTCGACGATCTGGAACCGGGCCTGCCGGCTGCTCATGATGCCCTTCTGTCCGGTTAACATCACCATCGGCATCGCACCGAGAAAGGCGTAAGCCGCACCCGTTGTGAGGTTCAACGCACCCGGACCAAGCGTGGTGATACAGACGCCAGGTTTGCCCGTCAGCCGGCCATAGGTCGCGGCCATGAACGCCGCACCCTGCTCATGGCGGGTCAGGATCAACTTGATCGAGGAGGTGCGTAAACTCTCCACGACATCAAGGTTCTCCTCGCCGGGAACTCCGAAGATTCGATCGACGCCCTCGTTTTCAAGAGCCGCAACCAGTAAGTCTGACCCCTTCGGCATTTTGATCTCCTGATCTTTCGTTTAAATGCTAACAGCTCAACTCTGCGTCGAGATATTGTCGACCTGGTTCATCGGCCACATCTCTTTCCTCGGCGAGGTCACGACGGCAGCGCAGGAAGCAGGTTCATCAGCAGCACCATGCCGAGGCCAACCAGAGCGACGATCGATTGGATGACCGAAATTGTCATTGTGGCCTCGCCCATTGTCATCCCAAAGGACTCCTTCACCAGCCAGAAGCCGGCGTGATTGGCGTAATTGAAGAACAGGGACCCCGAGCCGACCGCAAGCGCAAGCAGCGGCACGTTGAGGGACGGATCGGCGATCGCCAGCGGCGCCAGCAACCCCGCCGCTCCGACAATTCCGACTGTCGCCGACCCCGTGGAGACCGACAGCAGCATGGCAATCAGCCAGCCGAGCAATAGCGGCGGCAACGAGAAGTGCTGCGTGAGATGCACGATGGCGTCGCCAACCCGGGCCTTCACCAGGATCTCTTGAAACGCGCCGCCGCCCGCAATGATCAGCAGGATGCCCGCAATCGGCTTGAGGCTGGCGCCGAGAGCATCGCGCAGCTTCCCGGTGCTGCCGCCGCGCAGGTAGACCAGGGCGATCGAGGCGAAGAGGACTCCGGCAAGCATGGCAATCAGGGGATCCCCCAGAAAGGCGGTGACTTTCGCGCCCCAGGAACCCTTGGGCAGCACCGTCTCGCCGATTGTATTGGCCAACATCAGGATCGCCGGCATCAGTACAACAAGAATACCGACCCCGATCCGGGCCTTTGGTGTTGCCGTCGTTGCGGTGCCCGAAGAGGCCTGCGCGCCCGCGGTGAACTGGTCGAGCAGCGCCTGGTCGGGGCGTACCGACATGCGCGGCGCGATAAACCGAGCATAGACCGGACCGGCGAGGACGATCGCTGGGATCGCGGAAATGAAACCGTAGACCATGGTCGGTCCGACGCTCGTCTTCAGAGTGGCGATCGCCGTGAGCGGGCCCGGATGCGGCGGCACCATCCCGTGCAGTGATGCGAGAGCCGCGATGACAGGCGTACCCAGAAGCACGTAAGTCGAGCCTTTGACCGTACCCTTGCTCTCCAATTTGCGCGCAACGCTGAAGATCAGCGGCAGCAGGACTACAAGACCGACCTCGAAAAACATCGGGATGCCGACGACAAAAGCCGCAAGCGCCATGGCCCAAGGCAACCCGCGGTCGGATGACCGGCCGAGGATGGCGTCGGCGATCGTCTCCGTGACCCCTGAATCAGCCAGTATCTTGCCGAGCATAGCGCCCAGGGCGATGACAACCCCCACGACACCCAGGGTGTGGCCGGCGCCTGCCACAGTGGCCCCGGCGATCGAACCGATATCCATTCCGGCTGCGATGCCGACGGTGAGGGAGACCACAAGCAACGCAATCAGTGGATGCATCCGGATGCGGGTGACGATAAGCGCCACCAGCAACATCACGCCGCCGAGCGCGGTCAGCAGCAGTTGGATGTCGGCCTCGGACAAGTCAATTCCTCCCGATATTCCGAAGATGACGCCGACGCCACGGCGGCCAACGTCACGCCAATTCTGAACCGGCGCTTAGGCTCCTATCACCGTCCCTGCCGAGTTGACCGCAGACGGCAAGAGTCGTTCCTGTGACCTGTAGACGATCAAGGTACCTGCCAAACCACAGACCGCCGCCGCGCTCATCCAGTACCCGGGCGATGCATGGTCACCCGTGGCGGCAATCAACCACGTGCAGATAGCCGCGGTAAACCCGCCGAAGGTCGTTGCCAGGCTATATGCGAGCGAGAACCCTGACGTTCGCACGCCGATCGGCATGACTTCGGTCAAGGCCACGATCATCGCGCCGTTGTAGCTGGCGTAGATGAACGACAACCATAGCTCGACCATGAGCATTTTCGGAAAGGTCGGGCCATGGGCCAACCAGGACAGCGCCGGATAGGCTGTGATAAACGCCAAGGTCGAGAATGCAATCAGGATTGGGCGGCGACCGATACGATCGGACAATGCGCCCATGACGGGGAGCCAAAGAAAGTTGGAAAAGCCCACACAAATAGTCACGATCAGGCCGTCGGCGGCGGAAAGCCTGAGAACCGTCTTGCCGAAAGTCGGCGTGTAAACCGTTATCAGGTAGAATGACACGGTGGTCATGATCACCATCATCATTCCTGCGAGCACAATGCTCCAGTTTGCGAGGATGGAGCGGTAAATCTCACCTGGGGTGGGATGATGTTTGCGAGCCAGGAACTCGTCAGTTTCCTGCAGGGATCGCCGAATGACGAATACGAAAGGAACAATCATGCAGCCGACGAAAAATGGTATGCGCCAGCCCCAGTCGTCAAGTTGCGCCGGTGCGAGCCATGCGTTCAGGGCAAAGCCTAGCGTGGCCGAGACGATGATGGCCGCCTGCTGGCTGGCCGATTGCCAGCTCGCGTAAAAGCCCTTCCTTCCCGGTGTTGCCATTTCCGAAAGATAAACCGAAACGCCACCCAACTCGACGCCCGCCGAAAATCCCTGCAGCAGGCGTCCCATCACAACCAGGATCGGGGCTGCTATTCCAATGGTGGCGTAGCTCGGCACAAACGCGATCAGAACCGTGCCGGCAGCCATGATGGATAACGTCACGATCAGGCCTTTTCGCCGGCCAATGCGATCGACATAGGCCCCCAGAACGATGGCGCCAAGCGGACGCATCAGGAAGCCCGCGCCGAATGCAACAAAGGTCAGCAGCAACGACGCGTATTCATTTTCCATCGG
>NZ_JBEKXH010000650.1:0-3198 GCF_049512235.1 Bradyrhizobium sp. | reverse complement strand
TGCGGGAATGCCGGGTGTTTTCCGGTGCCTCGCTGTGAATACTCGTGTGCGTGATGGCCGTTTTCTGCACGCGAGGCTGCGGGTGCCACTGGGCATCCGGCATTCCCCACGCCCTCTGGGCGGGAAGTTCTGGCAACAGCTCGGGCGCCACGCGTCGCGAGGACGAATGTGTTTCTGGAGTGTGTTACGCCATCCTTGCGAGTTGCCTCGCGCCCTGTTTTCGGCCCTGTATTATCAGGGATTATCAGGGGGCGATTCATGGCTGAGGGAGGGAGGCCGCGAGGGCAAATGTGTTTCTGGAATATCTCACACCGTCATTGCGAGGAGCCCTTGCGCCGAAGCAATCCAGCTTTCTTTTCGCGGAGTCAAAGCTGGATTGCTTCGCTAATGCTCGCAATGACGGGGAAAAAGCGGGGCCTTCGTTCCCCTGTCGAGGAGCGAAGCGACCAGGTAATTGTCAGCCCTGCCCTGCAATGACTGCATCCACCACGCGCATTCTTGATTTGAACTCTTCCAGGTTCCAGTCCACGATCCAATCGAAGTTCAATCGATGGGTTGGACCACACAGGGGAACGCGATGGCAAACCTCACGACAAAACTCACAATCAACGGCAAATCATTCGACGTCGATGTCGAGCCGGATACGCCGCTGCTCTGGGCGATCCGGGAAAACGCCGGTCTGACCGGCACCAAATACGGCTGCGGCATTGCACAATGCGGGGCCTGCACCGTCCACATCGATGGCGTTGCGGTGCGCTCGTGCGGCATGCAGGTCAGCGACGCCGCCGGCAAGCAGATCACCACCATCGAAGGCCTGGCCACTGATGGCGCGTTGCACAAGGTGCAGCAGGCCTGGATCGATCACGATGTTCCGCAATGCGGATATTGCCAGAGCGGCATGATCATGGCGGTATCGGCGCTGCTCAGGGAGAAGCCGAAACCGACCGACAGGGATATCGACGAAGCCATCACCAATATCTGCCGCTGCGGCACCTTCCAGCAGGTGCGCGAGGCGATCCACGCCGCCGCGAACATTTGAGGAGGCCGCCATGAATTCTTTGCCCAGACTCAGCCGCCGCGCCTTCGTGATCGGCACCGCCGCTGCCGGCACCGGCCTTGCGCTCGGCCTCGACATTCCCTTCGGTCCGGCCTTGGTGCGCGCCGCCGACGGCTCGCCAGTCAACGCTCCAGAAGTCAACGCCTGGGTCGTGATCCGGCCCGACGACACCGTCGTCATTCGCATTGCGCGATCGGAGATGGGCCAGGGCACCCTCACCGGCCTTGCCCAGCTCGTCGCCGAGGAACTCGAATGCGACTGGTCGAAAGTCACGACCGAATATCCGACGCCGGGGCAGAGCGTCGCCCGCAAACGCGCCTGGGGCGACTTTTCGACCGGCGGCAGCCGCGGCATACGGAGCTCGCAGGAATATGTCCGCAAGGGCGGCGCCACCGCGCGCATGATGCTGGTCCAGGCCGCCGCTAATCAATGGAAGGTGCCGGCTACGGAATGCACCGCCGCCAACAGCATCATCACCCACACGCCGTCGGGGCGCACCACGACCTATGGCAAGGTTGCTGAAGCTGCGGCAAAGGTCGAACCCCCTGCCGACGTGAAGCTGAAGGATCCGAAAGACTGGAAGCTTGTCGGCAAGGGCGTAAAACGCCTCGATACGGTCGACAAGACCACCGGCGCGATGATCTATGGCGTCGACGTCAAGCTGCCGGGCATGCTGAACGCCGCGATCAAGGATTGTCCGGTATTCGGCGGCAAGCTGCAAAGCTTCGACGAAGCCAAGGTCCTGGGCATGAAGGGCGTCAAGAAGGTGGTGAAAGTCAACGACCACGCCGTAGCCGTTGTCGCCGACACCTGGTGGCACGCCAAATCGGCGCTCGATGCCCTGCCGATCGTCTGGGACGAAGGCGACAACGCCAGGGTTTCCAGCGCTTCGATCGCGCAATGGCTCGAGGAAGGTCTTGATCCGGCGCAGCCGGCCTTCATCGGCAACCAGCACGGCGACGCCAAGGCAGCCACAGCAGGCGCCGCCAAGAAGGTCGAGGCGGTCTACAACTATCCCTACCAGAACCATGCCACGATGGAGCCGCTGAATGCGACCGCGCTCTATACCGCGGACAAATGCGAGGTCTGGTGCGGCACGCAGAATGGCGAGGCCGCCTTCGCCGCTGTGCTGGAAGCCTCGGGCCTCTCCGCCGACAAATGCGACGTGCACAAGCAGATCCTCGGCGGCGGCTTTGGCCGTCGCGGCCAGACCGACTATGTCCGGCAGGCGGTTGCCATCGCCAAGCAGATGCCGGGCACCCCTGTCAAACTGCTGTGGTCGCGCGAAGAGGACATGCAGCACGGCATGTATCATCCGATCACGCACTGCAAACTGACCGGCGCCTTCGATGCCGACAACAATCTGACCGCGCTGCAAATCCGGCTGTCGGGACAGTCCATCCTGTTCAGCCTGCGGCCGGAGGCCCTGGTCAACGGCATGGATCCGGTCGCGTTCCAGGGTCTCAATGCCACGGGCGAAGCGGCGATCGGCTATTCCGTGCCCAATCTTCTGGTCGAGCATGCGATGCGCAATCCCCACGTCCCGCCGGGCTTCTGGCGCGGCGTCAATGTCAATCACAACGCCATCTATCTCGAATGCTTCATGGATGAACTGGCCCACGCCGTGCGCCAGGACCCGCTCGCGTTTCGGCGCAAGCTGATGACCGATCACCCCAAGAACCTTGCCGTGCTCAACGCGGTCGCCGAGAAGATCGGCTGGGACAAACCGGCGCCGCAAGGGGTTTATCGCGGCATCGCCCAGCACATGGGCTATGGCAGTTACGTCGCGGGTGCGGCCGAAATCTCGGTGACCGACGGCAACAAGATCAAGGTGCACCGCATCGTCGCCGCCACCGATCCGGGCTACGCCGTCAATCCGGCGCAGATCGAGCGCCAGGTCGCCGGTTCGTTCGTCTACGGCCTGTCGGGGCTGTTCTACGGCGGATGCACCGTCAAGGACGGCCGCATCGAGCAATCGAATTTCGATACCTATAATTCGATGCGGATGGCCGAGATGCCGAAGGTGGAAGCGATCATCATGCCGAGCGGCGGGTTCTGGGGCGGGGTCGGCGAGCCGACCATCTGCGTCGCCGCACCGGCCGTGCTCAACGCCTACTTCGCGGCGACGGGAAAGCGAATCC
>NZ_JBEKXH010000649.1:0-3204 GCF_049512235.1 Bradyrhizobium sp. | reverse complement strand
GACCGGCGAGCTGCTCGCCGCCGACCCGGATGTTCCCGCTGTCGGGTTGCTCGAGCCCGAGCAGCAGCCGGATCGTCGTGGTCTTGCCCGAGCCGGACTCGCCGACCAGCGCGTGCGTGGTGCCAGCCGGGACAGTGAATGACACGTCGTCGACCGCCGTCTGCACCTTGCCGTCGACGGTGAAGGTCTTGGTGACGGCGCTGACCTCGATCTTAGGTCGCCCGCCGGCATAGGTCTTGAGGCGAGAGAAGCCGGGGTCGCGCAGCGCGGCGTAGCGGTCGGGGTTGAGGGCGGGAACGTCAGCGCGCAGCTTCTTCGCATAGGCCGACGCCGGCGAGGAGAAGACAGAAGCGGTCCTGCCGGCCTCCTGGATGACGCCGTCCTTGAGCACCACCAGCGCGTTCGCCCGCTCGGCGGCAATCGCCAGGTCGTGGGTGATGAGCAGGAGGCTGATATCGAGCTCGTGCTGCAACCGCGACAGCAGGTCGAGGATCCGTTTCTGGATCGTCACGTCGAGCGCGGAGGTCGGCTCGTCCGCCACCAGCAGCAGCGGCCGTGGCAGGACCGCCAGGCCGATCAGCACCCGCTGCAGCATGCCGCCGGACAGCTGGTGCGGGTAGGAATCGTAGATACGCTGGGGGCTGTCGAGTCCGACCTGGGCGAACGTCTCCAGGATGAGCTGCTTGCGGACCGCCTGGTCGGAAGCATCGAGGAGCGCGGCCGCCTCCTTCGCCTGGGCGCCGATCGTCCGCACTGGATTGAGCGCGTTGCCGGGGTCCTGAGGCACGAACCCGATGGCCCGTCCCCGCAGCGGCCGGAAGCGACGCTCGGAGAGCCCCAGCACTTCCTGGCCGTCGAACTCAACCCGGCCTGTGGCGCGCCCACCGCTGGGCAGTAGCCGCAGCACCGCGCGGGCGATGGTCGACTTGCCCGAACCGGATTCCCCGATCAGGGCGAGGCTCTCGCCGCGGCCCAGTTCGAACCCGACATCGGTGACGACCTGGTTCGGGCCGTAGCAGACCGACAGGCCGTCGACCCGGAGCAGGGGCGGCGACTGCCGCGGCGTCGGCGCGGTGGTCCCGGCGCGGGTGAGCGTGGCGGTCAATCCGTCCTGCGGAGCCATCGGCTGATCCTGTTCAAAGAGAGGACGGTGGCGATGGTGACGAAAGCGGGTGCGTAGACCAGCCACGGCCATCTGAGATAGTCCTTGCCGATTGAGATCAAGAGGCCCCAGTCGGAGGCGGGCGGCGGGTCGCCGTATCCCAGGAAGGCCAGGCTGGCAATCACCAGGATCGACAGGCCGAACTGCAGCACTGCGAGCGGCAGCACCGAGCGCGACGCGTTCGGCAGCACGTGCCGCAACAGGATGTGCCAGCGCGAGCCGCCCAGCAGGAACGACGCTTCAACGAAAATCGCCTGCCGCGTCGTGATGACCTCCGCGCGCATTACCCGGGCGAAGACGGCGACCGCCGAGACGCCGGTGGCGATGGCGGCGTTGGTGGTGTCGAAACCGATCGCGGTGACCACGATGACGGCCAGCAGGAAGTTCGGGATCGCCAGCAGGACGTCGACCAGGCGGGCGAGCACGATGTCTACCCAGCCGCCGAGAAAGCCGGCAAGGAGGCCGATGAGGCCGCCGACGACACCAGCGATCACGACGGCGATGAGCGCGCTCGTCACCGAAGAGGCCGCACCGTAGACGACACGGGTGTAGAGGTCGCGACCCAGGTGGTCGGTGCCGAACCAGTGTGCGGTGCTGGGCCCGAGCAGCTTGTCAGCGGGAACGCCGTTGACCGGGTTCTGGCTCGTGAACAGGTGAGGTGCGAGCGACCAGGCGATCACAAGCGCAATGATCGCGAACGAGAGCGCGACGGTCGGTGGCACCCGGACGGCTGTCAGCCGGCGGATCGTTGAGACGCGCGAGGCGGAGGAGGCGGAGGCCAGGGTCATGACGTCACCGCCGGCGAAGCGCCGACGGAGTCCTCGTCGGCGACGGTCGAGTGGTAGTTTTGACCGCCGATGAGCTTAATGCGCGGATCGAGCAGGGGATAGGCGAGGTCGGCGATCAGGTTCACAAGCACGAAGACCAGCGCCGCCAGCGAGACGATCGCCTGCAGGACCGGCAGGTCATGCGTGCTCACCGATCGCTGCACCAGACTGCCGATGCCGGTGCGTCCGAACACTGTTTCGGTGATCACCGAGCCGCCGAGCAGCTGGCCGATGGCCACCGCGATGACGGTAACGACCGGAAGCGAGGACGGCTTGAGCAGGTGCCTGGCGAAGAGGCGCACCGGCCCGAGACCACGGCCGCGCGCGACGGCGGCGTACTCCTGCGCGGACTCGTGGTCGAGGTTTGCGATCAGCACCTCGGCGATCTGTGCGGAGACGGGGATGCCGAGCGCAATCGCGGCGAAGACGGTCGCCCACAGGCTGTCAGGCGCGATCACGCGGAACAGTCCGAACTGGAAGCCGAAGACGTGGATCAGCACCAGGCCGATCACGAAGTTGGGCACCGACAAGAACAACGAGGGCAAGCCCCGCAGCAAGCCCTGGCCGAACCGTTTGGGAAGGAACTGGGTGCCATAGCCGATCACCACTGCCAGAAACGCTGCGACAATGAGAGCCGAGGACGCGAGCACCAGCGTCGAGGGAAGAACCTCGGCGATCAGGGTTGAGACGGGCCGGCTGGACCGCATCGACAGGCCGAGATCGCCGGTCACGAAGTGATACAAGGATATCGATAGCTGGACCAGGACCGGCCGGTCCAGGCTCTGGGCGGCGATGATCTGCTTGATATCGTCTTCGGTGAATCCGTTTTCGGGGTTGCGCAGGACGCTGGTGATGGGGTCTCCCGGCAGGATGCTGACGACAACGAACGTGAACACGTAGGCCAGCAGGATGACGACCACGGCCTGGACGAGGCGCTTTGCGGCGTAGGGGAGGTAGGCGTTGCTCATGCCGGTCAGCTCCTCGCGTGGCTCGGTTGCGCGGCGGGTTACTGGCTTTTCGTGGCGGTGTAGTAGCTGGCGTAGGCGATGCCGTTGTAGACTTCTCCCTTGAGCTTCGGGGACTGCACGTAGATCCGCTGCACGATCTGCGTGCGCGGGATGAAGTAGCCCTGATCGAGGACGTATTTCTGCAGCTCGTCGAGGAGCGGGTCGCGGATTTCGGCAGAGCCGGCGCTGGCGATCTTGTCGCGCAGTT
>NZ_JBEKXH010000648.1:0-3205 GCF_049512235.1 Bradyrhizobium sp. | reverse complement strand
CGGACGCCGCCAAGCGAGCTGCCGATCGCGCCAAGCGTTATTACAACGTCTGATCAAGCAGAAACCGCGGCGTCCGGAAATCCGGACGCCGCCGCTTCTCCAGGGAGTGCATCATGGCCGTCATTGCCGAACCCCTCGCGCAGGCCGCGCGTCGCAGCCTTTTCTCGCTGGCGCTCGAGAACCGCAACGTTCTGGGCGCGATGTTCATGCTGCCGGCGTTGGCTATTCTTATCCTGTTCCTTGCCTATCCGCTGGGGCTTGGCCTGTGGCTCGGCCTCACCGATACCAAAATCGGCGGCGAGGGCCGCTTTATCGGTCTGGAAAATTTCGTCTCGCTGTCAAAGGACAACGTGTTCTGGCTTTCCGTCTTCAACACGATATTCTACACCGTTACCGCCAGCGCGATAAAATTCGCGGTCGGACTCTATCTTGCGCTGCTGCTCAACGAGCGGTTGCCGTTCAAGTCGGTGATGCGGGCCATCGTATTGCTGCCATTCGTGGTGCCGACGGTGCTCTCCGCGATCGCGTTCTGGTGGATCTACGACTCCCAGTTCTCGATCATCTCATGGGTCCTGATCAAGATGGGCCTCATCCACAGCTATATCGACTTCCTCGGCGATCCCTGGAACGCGCGCTGGAGTGTGGTGCTGGCCAACATCTGGCGCGGCGTTCCATTCGTGGCGATCACGCTTCTGGCAGGACTGCAGACCATTTCGCCGTCGCTCTACGAGGCCGCCAATCTTGACGGTGCCACCAACTGGCAGCGCTTCCGGTTCATCACGTTGCCGATGCTTTCGCCGATCATCGCCGTGGTCATGACGTTTTCGGTGCTGATGACGTTCACCGATTTCCAGCTGATCTACACCATCACCCGCGGCGGGCCGATTAATGCCACGCACCTGATGGCGACCCTGTCGTTCCAGCGCGCCATCACCGGCGGCCATCTCGGCGAGGGGGCGGCGATTTCCAATGCGATGATTCCCTTCCTTGCCGCCGCGATATTGCTGAGTTTCTTCGGCCTTCAGCGCAGCAAGTGGCAACAGGGCGGGAGGGATTGATGGCGAGCGTCGAAGATCAAAGCGATGGCATGTCCTATCTGGAAAGCTGGCCGCGCCGCGCCCTGCGGGTCTATTTTCCGCTCAGCCTGATCCTGGTTTTCCTTTTGTTCCCGTTCTACTGGATGGCGACCACGTCGTTCAAACCGGACGCGGAAATGTACGATTACGAGAAGTATAATCCATTCTGGATCGTTCACCCGACGCTCGATCATGTCCGGAAGCTGTTCCTCGAGACGGACTATCCCCAGTGGATGTACAATACGCTGGTCATCTCGATATCATCGACCTTCATCTCGCTGTTCGCCAGCGTCTGCGCGGCCTATGCGATCGAGCGGTTGCGTTACCGGGGATCGCGTTATGTCGCACTTGGGATTTTTCTGGCCTATCTGGTGCCGCCGTCGATCCTGTTTATTCCGCTGGCGACGATTGTGTTCAAGCTCGGCCTGTTCGACGGCAACCTGGCGCTGATCCTGACCTATCCGACCTTCCTGATCCCGTTCTGCACCTGGCTATTGATGGGCTATTTCCGCACCATTCCCTATGAGCTCGAGGAATGCGCTCTGATCGACGGCGCGACACGGCTGCAGATTCTCACCAAGATCACACTGCCGCTCTCGTTCCCCGGCCTGATATCCGCCGGCATCTTCGCGTTCACGCTGTCGTGGAACGAATTTATCTACGCATTGACGTTCATTTCATCGTCCGAGAACAAGACCATCCCGGTCGGGGCCATCACCGAACTGGTCAATGGCGACGTCTATCACTGGGGCGCGCTGATGGCTGCGGCGCTGACCGGATCGGTGCCAGTGGTCATTCTCTATTCCTTCTTTGTCGAGCATTATGTATCGGCGATGACCGGAGCGGTAAAGGAGTAGGCGCTGGAGCTTCGGCAACGCTCAACTAGGTTGAGCTGGGTTCAAAAGATAGGAGTTGGCTCTTGCACATTCTGGTTCTGGGCGCGGCCGGCATGGTCGGCCGCAAATTGACCGAGCGGCTGTTGCGCGACAGGCGCCTCGGCAACAGTGACATCACGGCGATGACTTTGCAGGACGTCGTTGCTCCCGTGGCGCCCGCCGATGCCGGATTTCCGGTCGGTGTCGTGACCTGCGATTTCGCCGTGGCCGGCGCCGCCGAAAAGCTGGTGGCGGATCGGCCCGATGTGATTTTCCACCTGGCGGCGATCGTCTCGGGCGAGGCCGAGCTCGATTTCGACAAGGGCTATCGCATCAATCTCGACGGCACGCGGATGCTGCTGGACGCCATCCGGCTCGCCGGCGGCGGCTACAGGCCTCGCGTCGTGTTCACCTCCTCGATCGCGGTGTTCGGCGCGCCGTTCCCCGAGGCGATCGGCGACGAGTTCTTTCATACCCCGCTCCTGAGTTACGGCACCCAGAAGGCGATCGACGAACTCCTGCTTGCGGATTATTCGCGCCGCGGCTTCCTGGATGGCATCGGCATCCGCCTGCCGACCATCTGCATCCGTCCGGGCCTTCCCAACAAGGCCGCCTCCGGCTTCTTCTCCAACATCCTGCGCGAACCGCTGGCCGGCAAGGAAGCGGTGCTGCCGGTGTCCGAGGACGTCCGCCACTGGCATGCCACGCCGCGCTCGGCGGTCGGCTTCCTGTTGCACGCCGGCACCATGGATGCCGCGGCCATCGGTCCGCGCCGCAACCTCACCATGCCCGGCCTTTCCGCGACCGTCGGCGAACAGATCGCGGCGCTGAAGCGGGTGGCGGGCGAAAAGGTGGCGGCGCGGATCAAGCGCGAACCCGATCCCTTCATCATGGGCATTGTCGCGGGCTGGCCGCGCAACTTCGAGCCGAAGCGGGCGCTTGCGCTCGGTTTCACCACCGCCGAGAAGACCTTTGACGACATCATCCGGATTCACATCGAGGACGAACTTGGCGGCACGTTCGCAGCCTGAAGTGTCGGGGGGATGCGGTCATGACCAAAGTGGCCTGCATCGGCGAATGCATGATCGAACTGAAGCAGGCGGAGCGCGGCCTGTATGCGCGGGGCTATGGCGGCGATACCCTGAACACGGCGATCTATCTCGCCCGTCTTGGCGCCGATGTCGACTACATTACCGCGCTCGGTGACGATCCCATCAGCGATGAGATGCTGGCGGGCTGGGCGGCCGAGGGCGT
>NZ_JBEKXH010000647.1:0-3211 GCF_049512235.1 Bradyrhizobium sp. | reverse complement strand
TATTCGGCCCGGATTTGCGCCTCACGCGTTGCCAGATAAGCGGGCTCAAAGAGCGGTCGTTCGATCTTGGCCAGCGCATCCTCTTCGTCCGCCGGATCGAAATAGTCGGCAAGGTTGCCGCCCACTTCGGGAAGCGACGTGCGATTTGAGACTATAGAGAACTTGCCGTGCGCCAGGCTTTCGGCGACCGGCAAGCCCCAGCCCTCGCCGAAACTCGGAAAGACCGTGAATAGGCAGCGCCGGTAAGCCTCGTGCAATTCTGCATCGGACAAACCTCTCAGCATGACGATCTTGCCATTCAGATAGTCGGTCGCTGCAAGGTCGGCCAACAGCTCTTCAAACGACCAGCCGAGCATTCCAACGAAAACCAATGCCGGCACGCGGTCAGCGCCGTGCCGCTCTACCAGGAGCTGCCAAACTCTGACGAGCAGCCGGTGATTTTTTCGAATTTCAATCGTTGAAACGAACAAGACGTAACGTGCCGGAAGGCTCGCCATCGCCTGGCCTTGAGCCGGCAGCCGATCGATAAAGCCCGAGCCCGGCTCCAACACCTCGATGGGCGGCAGTCGCCAGCCTGACCTGGCAGTCAATTCGATCAGACGAGCCCGTGAATACCTGGAATTGGTGAGCACAATATCTGCAACGGATATGGCCTCTCGGAGCCAATGTCCAAAATGGGCAGCGTGACGCGGTTCGAAGAACGATGGAAACTCCATCGGAAGGACATCATGAACGAAGATCGAGAACTTGATTCCGTAGCGCCGCTTAGTCTCCGCCATTTGCTTCATATAGCCCGGAATTCCCCAACCGGCGCCGAGCGAGACGATCGTATCGCCGCGGCGCAGCTGCCGATGGAACGAATTCCGCCCGGTCAACATATCCAAGAGGTCGCGGACCGCAGACTTGAAGATCGAGAGAAAAAATCGCGGATTTTGCAGGATCACAGGAATCGATCTCGGGAACCTTTCCCAAAATATTGCCGGCTCCCAAAACGTCTTCCAGGGAGCGGTGGCGCCAAGCGGGTTCAGAAACGCGGAACGCAGGTCCTCAAAGCGGATCGCGTGGAGACGTTTGGTGAAGACACTGAGCCGACAAAACTTCACGCGTTCGGAATCACCGTACAGCAAGTTCGCCACACCGTAGATCTCGTACGACAGCCGCTGTGTGCCGGTCGGATTACGAAAATGGTCAAAAAACCGAAGGAAATCCTCCGCCTCGAACCAAATGGTGGGCTGCGAATTCCCGCCGCTGGATTCAATTCTGGGCTCACTTGTGTCGAGTGAAGCCGACAACAAAGCGGGCGTTGCAGGTAAACGGGCGACCTTCTCCTTGTATCGTGCCGACGAAGCGGCTCCGAGCCAGAAATTTGCGGTCACGTCAGCTCCGATTCGCGGGCCCTGCGAAGACCCGTCATTCCGCGCCTTTCGATCGGGAGGCCCGAAATCAATCCAGGGACAGGGGAGCTCCGCTCCTTGTCTGCCGCTGCGCGGCGTCCTCCTCCGAAGCTCGGGAAGCCTGGGTCGGTCGGAAAAAATCGCTGCCCGGTGACGACCCCGGTTGCGATCATAACAAATCCCCCGGCGCCTGCACCGATGCGTGCCTCCGGCGCGAGCGAGGTTACCGCGGCAATCCCCACCTCGACTCCTCCCCAAGGACAAGGTATCCCCCACGACGCACCTTGAGTCAATCAATGCAGCAGCGCTTTCCGCTAAACCGAGGGCGCATGACCGGTACGGCAGTTGAATATCCGGCCGGCAACATTTGGGATTATCGCCCTAAGTCGGCGAATTTCCGGTTCGGTGGAATCTCCCGGCTTCGGCCTGGTACTGATGCGCCGGCGTTTGATGCGAAAGCCGCCGGGCGCATGACATGGCGATTGCAGCCGATGGCTCGCCGGCATATCCTTCTCTGACAGGGCGATATCCTTCGCCGCAAGGCGATAACGAACCAGGGCATGACCGAAAGACGATTCCGACCGATCCGTGGTTCATTGGTCGTCGGCACCGCCCTCGGTTTTCTTCTTGTCGTGTACCTGATCGTCGCCAACGGCGCGGCCGATCTGGTTCACTCTCTGCACATCATTGGGTGGTGGCTCTTCCCCATCACCTTGTTCCATATCATTCCGTTGCTGTTGAGCGCGCTCTCCTGGCGCGAGTTGCTGCCGCCAACGACTCGTCCCGACGTCATCACCGTCGTCAGGATTCGCTGGATTCGCGAATCCATCAACTCGCTTTTGCCGGTTGCGAGCATCGGCGGTGATTTCGCCGGTATGCACCTGGCCCACCTGCGCGGAGTGCCTGGCGTGCAGGCGGTCGCCAGCATGGTCGTGGACATCACTATTGGGGCGGCCACCCAGCTGATATTCGTCATCTCGGGGGCGCTATTGCTGCTGATCCGATCGAGCGACCGCACCACGACGGCCGTTGCGTCGGGCGTGCTGGTCGGCACCGCTGTATTCCTGGTCACCATTGCGGCGTTCACCGTGTTCCAGCATCGCGGTCTATTCGGCGTCTCCGCGAAGTTGACCCGGCGCCTGCTGCCGCAGCAATGGCTGTCGGTCCTGGAGTCCGGCGCATCGGCCATCGATGACGCGGTCGTGGCATGCTATCGCGCAGGGCCAGTCATATTGGGTGCCGGCGCCCTGCGTCTCATCGCCTGGACTGTCGAAGCCGGTGAAATCTGGCTGGTGATGCGAGTTCTGGGCCAGCCGCTCGACATGATCAATGCGCTGATCCTCGAGAGCCTCAGCTCCGGCGTCCGCGCCGCGGCGTTCATGCTTCCTGCGGGATTGGGGGCACTCGAGGGCGGTTTGGTCATGGTCGGCGCGTTACTTGGGTTGCCTGCCGAAACGGCACTGGCCATCTCCCTGACCAAACGTGTCCGCGAGCTGGCGCTGGGTCTGCCCGGTCTATGCGTCTGGCATTGGATCGAAGGCCACCATCTGCTGCGCCGGAGCGAGCCGCGGCGCGCGGTCGGCGGCGCCGGGCCCGCGGACGGGTATACGCAGTCCTAGCCTGACTCAAAATCGCGTTCCGCAAGGAGTGCTGGTTCGATTCCGGCCAGGGCACCAACCTTTGCAGCAGCGGCGGCCATCCACGTATTTGCTCGCATCCAAGAACGAAGAAAGGAAGAAAGACCTGGATGCGCGGGCCTTGGCCGCGCCAAGAAGAGTGGCGGCCCAGCGTTCCGATGTGGCACTGGGGGATTCCTC
>NZ_JBEKXH010000646.1:0-3213 GCF_049512235.1 Bradyrhizobium sp. | reverse complement strand
CGCACAGCGGGTCACCCGCAAGATCATCAACGCCGAGTTCGCGATCTGGCAGGACATCAAGAACCTCCGCACCGGCCAGCGATGGGATGACCGGATCGGAGAGGCCGTTCGGCAATCGCGGGTTTTTATCATCCTGATGACGCCAAAATGGTTCGAAAGCACCTTTTGCCGGAAGGAATATCAGATCTTCAAGGAGCTGGAGGACGGCGGGGTTGGTGAATACGTCGTGCCGATCCTGACGCACGAGATTGAGAATCAGCTGCGGCATTTTGATCCGGAGCAGCGCGCCGCCTACGACGAACTCAGGGAGCGACAACACAGGAAAGTCATCGCGGTGGACTTCCTCGCCCTCACGCCGGACCAACGGGAAGTTCTTGTCGACAACATCGCCGATGACATCGAAGGCATGATCCAGCGGTTACGGTCGCCGCCAGCGGTTGGCGTCGATCGCACGCCGATGACGCGACCGGTAAAGCGCGCCCCGGAATTTCGCGCAAATCCCCATCTCTATCCCAAGTATGATTTTCTCACGGCAGGTGAAATTCTGGTCGAGCCTCCGAAGGGTCAGGCAATGCGCGGCGTGTTCGTGCATCTCGGTTTTCTGGAACGACTCTATGTGAAAACCGAGGACGGTAGCGGAAGCGTCGAGTTCAGCATCCGTCGCGCCGATCTGTCGTTCGATGATGGCGGAGCAGGAAAGCTCGGCCGCAATCCAGCCTGGGAAAAATTCTCGACCAGGGATCCGGTATACTACGTCAGTCGGCCGGCTACGCCAAAGGCGGTCACGATCTGCATCAATCCTCAGCCGGGGCGCACGGGCATCTCGGACCTGCCATTGCCCCCCGCCGAGCACGAGAACTATCTGTCGATGCCGGCGATTGCCGCTCCGGATATCGATCTCTCATCCATCCGCGCGGAGTTGACGGTGTCGCTTTGTCCGGAAGGGTTGTTCATCGCTGGCGAGAACCCGAAGCGGCCGTCGCCCGACTTTGCCCGGAAGATTGCCGCGATCATGAGCGTAAAGGTAGCCAGGAGCGACACGGCCGGAAGCCCCGACATGAGGCGCGACGTCCCGGTGCGTGAAAAATCATTATGACGGAACCGTTGTTGCCGGCCTCGCCGAACCCGTTCGGTACCGTCCTGGAAAGGCTCATCGACATGGCGAGCGGCGCGACGCCGCCGTCGTTCCGCGAACTCGTGAGTGCCGCGGGGCTCGATCCGGTGCGGGATTTCGTCGGCGCATCGCTTCGCGATCTCGACTTTCGCAACGAGGATTTGCAGGGCTTCGATTTTTCGCAGTCCGATCTGACCGGCGCGGATTTTCGGCGCGCGAATATTGCCGGGATGTCCTTTAGCGGTGCTGATCTGACTGGCGTGATTGGGCTGGTAGGCGCTCGCTTTAGAGATTTCGATGCGGCCCCGGAGATGATTATCGTCCCCGCTGGCGAGTTCCTGATGGGCTCACCCGAAGGGGAAGGCACTCCGGACGAACATCCACAGCACCCGGTCACGATCGCCAATCCCTTCGCGGTCGGCATCTACCCGGTCATACGCGGCGAATTCGCGGCCTTCGTCAAGGCCTCCGGCCATAAGGTGGCCAAGAAGAGCTCCTGGCGCGATCCGGGCTTCCCGCAGAAGGACGATCATCCGGTCGTCTGGGCGAACTGGCATGACGCGCAAGCCTATGTGGCATGGCTGACGGAAACCTCCGGCGGCAGACCCTATCGGCTGTTGTCCGAAGCTGAATGGGAATATTGCTGCCGGGCGGGCACGAGCTCGGCTTACAGCACCGGCGACAGCATTATGCCTGAGCAAGCGAATTTTGGGGAGGCCTCCAAGGGCACCACTTCTGTCCTCAAGTTTCCGCCTAACCCGTGGGGTCTGTATGACATGCACGGTAATATCTGGGAATGGTGCGAAGACAATTGGCGCGAGGACTACAATAGCAATCCGCCATCGGACGGCTCGGCCTGGGCGGGCGGTGACCCGTCTTCTCGCGTCCTGCGCGGCGGTTCCTGGTACGACTATCCAGTCTTTCTCCGCTCCGCCAGCGGCATCAGGTACCGGCCCGACATCCGCGGCGGCACTATCGGCTTTCGAGTTGCCAGAACGCTTTAACCTCCTACTTCTTATTCTCCTTACGTCTCGAACACGGATCTGCGTTCCGGCCACAGCTCCAGAAATTTCCCGCCGTAGGCTGGCCGATATTTTTTCCGGTGTGTATCTTTTCCCCGGTCGGCGCGCTAAGCGAGAATCAGCCTATGGTTGCCGCATGTCTGACCATGCCCGCCGCACCGGCCCCGCGCTCGAAGCGCACCAGCAATTCATGCTGTGGCTGGTGCCGGTGGTCGAACGCTTTCCGCGGGCGCAGAAATTCCTGCTTGGCGACCGCATCCAGTCAACCGCGCTCGACGTTCTGGAGGCGCTGATCGAGGCCACCTATACCCGCGACCGGCGCGGCCATCTGGCGCGCGCTAATCTCGGGCTGGAAAAGCTGCGCGTGCTGTTCCGCCTTGCCACCGAACTGCGCCATCTCGATCCGCGCCGATACGAATATGCGGCCCGCTCGCTCGACGAAATCGGGCGACTGGTCGGGGGTTGGCAAAAGGCGCATGCCGCGCGCGATGGCGATGCGGCACGCGAAATCGCGGCGCCTCCGCCTGAGTCACGGCGCGCCTCCCCGTCCAGCGCGCCTCCTCAATCCGATCGGCCCCATGCCGAAGCGACACGATGATCTGTTCGGCCGGATCGCCAGCTTTGCCGCGCTGCGAGCCGCCGCCCGCAAGGCGGTGCGGGGCAAGCGTCGCAAGCCCGGCGCCGGCGCCTTCTACGCCCGTCTTGAATCCGAATTGCTGCGCCTTGAAAGCGAACTGCGGGACGGCAGCTATCGTCCCGGCACCTATGTGGAGATCAGGGTGCGCGATCCCAAGGAGCGCCTCGTCTCCGCCGCGCCGTTTCGCGACCGCGTGGTTCACCACGCGCTGTGCGCCGTCATCGCCCCGCTGTTCGAGCGCGGCTTCATCGCCAACAGCTTTGCCAATCGCCTCGGGAAGGGAACGCACCGCGCGATTGGTACCTATGAGGGCTACCGCGACCGCCACGCGCATGTGCTGCGCTGTGACCTATACCGTTATTTTCCCTCCATCGACCATGCCATCCGGAAAGCCGGATTCCGCCGCCACCTCGCCTGCGCCAGGACGCTGGCGCTGATGG
>NZ_JBEKXH010000645.1:0-3220 GCF_049512235.1 Bradyrhizobium sp. | reverse complement strand
CCGCCTGCTCCGATTGCTACCGGCCGGAGCGACCCTTGCCGGGAGGGACTTGCACCCTCTCAAGAATTGTGCCTTTCCACGGCACACGATTGCTTCGTCGCAAGGGCTCCTCGCAATGACGGTGGAAGATTCTAAAGGATCAGGCTTCGCGAGGCGCGCGAGCGCGCGGCTCCCACGATCATCCAGCGCCTCGACCAGGACTCGCTTTTTGCCGGCCTCAATCATTGTTGCCGGCGCACCCGGCCGCGGCCGCCGTGGAGGACGTGCTTGGCTCGATTGGCGACGCCTGCCCGGAGTGCCCGCCGGAGACGTGAGCCGCTATCCGATAAGGTTCCGCGCCGTCTGAAGGCCGCTCGCCAGCGCCGCTTCGACCGTGCCCATGTCCCGCCCGCGGTAGAGTGCTTCGCCGGAAAAGAAAATCGCGCTGCCATCATTTCTTGAAAGCACCGCCTGCGCGGCGCGCGTCAGTGGCGTCGCGTAAGAGTAGGCTCCGCGCGCGAGAGGATCGTGCGCCCAATTGATCGCCCGCGCCGCGACCAATTTCCGTATCAATTGCCTTGGCTCGAAGCCGAAGATTTCGGCGAGCGATGAGATCCCTGCCTCTATCAATTCAGGCTCGCCGAGGCCGGCCATAGCTTCCGTCTTTGGACCCCCGAACCAGCCCGTGAGCACAGGGTGATCGGCGGGATGCTGCGTCCACCACACCGGGATCCTTGCACCCGAAATCAGGAAGGTCAGGTCGGCGAGATCCATGCGCCTTTCGACCCACCAACGGGTCTCAAAGCGCAGCAGGATCTTGATGACGTTGCCGAAGCCGATGTGTGCAGCAGCTTTGGCCCTCTCGCGTTCCGTCGCAGGAAGCGCGATCCCCTGCAGGAGAGCAAGAGGCACCGTGAGGACTACGGCATCGCACGCATGAGCGTCGCCGTTGGCACAACGGACCACGCCCCTGCCATTATCCGCTTCGACGGCGGAGGCAGCCGAGCCCAGATGGATCGCAACCCCATTGTTGCGACACTCCGCGGTCAAGAATTCGACGAGGGCGCCATAGCCACCGGCAATGCGCGCTTGCGTGCTCCGGCCGCCATCCATCCATTCGTCGCGAAGCGCCAATGTGCTGGCCCGCTCCGGATCGGCCGCATCGTAGCCCTCGACCATCCGCTCGATGGAATGCCGTAACCGATCGTACTTCGGGCCGGCGAAATGCCGCCGCAGGAATTCGGCGACCGTCAGATCGTCCTTCAGTTCCTGCAGCGCCTGGTGGAGATCTGCCGCATAAGTATCTTGAGATTTCTCCTGCGAGAACTTCCCGTCCTCAAACCTCCATTGCCGGCCCTGGATCGGAAGCAGGGAAAGCCCGGATTCGCGCAACAGGCTTCGCGTGACGGGCGCCTCGCCATGGACGAATTCGGCACCGGCTTCTGCCGGGTAACCGAACTCGGCAAAGGGAAGCGGATGGATGCGTCCGCCGCACCTGTCTCGCGCTTCCAGGACCGTCACCTTCCTGCCCGCAAGTGAGAGTTCGCGGGCGGCCATCAGGCCTGCAGCGCCTGCGCCGATGACGACGATGTGCTCTGGGTGGATCACCGGCCGGTCTCCGCCTGAATATTCCCATTCTGGATCGCGTACCGCAGCAGCATGGCGCCGCCTTCCAAAGCCCGGCTGCTCTCCAGCGTCATCGCCGTGATGGGGGCTCGGCGATCGCCGTCCGCATCGGTGGAGTCGAAGACGCTCGGGGCACCCTTCGCGCCATCCACGGCTGGACACAGAATCAAATTGAGCTCGTCGACCAATCCCGCGCGCAGAAAGGCACCGTTGGTACCGCCTCCCCCCTCCAGCAGCAGCCGCTTCACGCCGAGTTCGCGATTGAGGATGTCGAGCGCGAGGGCGAGATCGAGCTCCGACTTTCCGGCGAAGATGTAGGACAGCCCCTCATTGCGTAGCCCCACCAAATGCGCATCCGAAACTGCCTCGGACAAGACGGCAACGATGGGATCGCCACCGATATCCGAACGGCCCCAGCCGATCTTGCCGTGAGCGTCGAGCACAACGCCATAGGCCGCCGCTTGGCGTCGCGCGAACCAAGGCTCGCGCGGCAAGGACTCGTTCGTCGATGCGGGATACGGCTTGCCCTTGGCAAACTCCTGGCCGGTGACGCGGCCGACCAGCCATGCATCGCCCGCCAGTTCGTCATGCACACGTTCGAACAGTTCTGCGGTTGATCCCTTGGGACGCCAACGACTGTGGAGCGTCCGACCGTCCACACTGCTGGCCATAAGACAGATGACGCGCGGTTTCATGCTAGTCCCTCGTTGGATGATGCTGGACCCGATGGCCTCCTGAACGGCTTGACCCTACGTGAACGAAAAAAGAACATCAGGCAAGTCGGCCGCATTCGAAAGGCCTGCTCCCGGAGGAGATAGTATGCCACCGCGCCTACAGCCGACCAATGGTTTCAAATCGGGTTCACCTCTGACTGTTAAAAGGTGGAGCAATCATGAACCAGATCGACTGCCGCACCATGCCGACAGCTATAGGCGCGGCACTCGCCTGCCATGCCGACATGGCCACTTGCTTCGAAGCGCCGCTCTTCAGCGCCGCTGCGTGAAGAACCTTGTGCAGCAGCTTCCATTGATTATTTGATCTCTTCGTCGGGCCGGAGGGAGCCGCGCATGATCCGAGCGGCGGTCTTGAAAATAATCTTGCTCGCCAGCCTGCTGTGCGGGCTCATGCTGCCGCCGGCGCAGGCCGAGGTTCGCATCCTGGCCAGCCCCGGCGGTGAGGTCGGACCGTTCCTGGATTTATTCGAGCGCGTGCGCGATTCCGGCCAACGCGTGGTGATCGATGGCCCGTGCCTGTCGGCCTGCACGCTGGTACTTAGCCTGGTGCCGGGCGAACGCATCTGCGTGACGCGACGCGCCATCCTCGGGTTTCATGCCGCGCGCTCGGTCGACCGGCGCGGCCGCATGCACGTCGAGCCGGAAGCTTCCGAACTGGTGATGGAGGCTTATCCTGTGGCGGTGCAGGGCTGGATTCGCCGCCACGGCGGATTGACCTCGCGGCTATTGCTGCTGCGCGGGCGCGAACTCACCGCGATCTATCGCGCGTGCCGGTGAGGCTCAACCAGCCATCGGGGCGCTGTAGCAAGGGTGGGCAAAGGCGCTGTTTGCGCCGTGCCCGCCGCCTCCATGAAATGCTGCGCACGCTCATTGCATCATAG
>NZ_JBEKXH010000644.1:0-3220 GCF_049512235.1 Bradyrhizobium sp. | reverse complement strand
CGTTTCCTCAAAATATGCATCGACCCAGAAGGAATCGGCGTTGACGATCGAGATCTCGTTCTTTCCGACGGTGGCGTAGTCACCCAGCTGCGCCAGGAGATTGGTCACCCAGCCGTTCACCGGGGAACGGATCTGCGTGCGCTCCAGGTTCACCTTGGCCTGATCGCGGTTTGCGACTGCCTGCTGATATTGCGCCTGGGCCACGACCGCGTTCGCGTTGAAGTCCTGTTTCTGTTCCACCGAGACTGACAGGTCATCGAGTTTGCGGCGGCGTTCTGCCTCGCGCTGTGCATTCTGGGCCGTGGCCTGAGCTTGATCGACCGCTGCATCCGCCAACTGTAGGGCGATCTTGAAGTTGGTAGGGTCGATCACAAGCAGTAAATCGCCCTTGTGGACGAATTGATTGTCTGCCACCCGTAACTCGACGATACGTCCTGCGACCTCCGGCGCCATGGTGACGACATGGGTTCGCACCGTGCTGTCACGTGTCCACGGACCCCCCATATATGCGTTCCACATCGCCCACCCGAGTACCATGGCACACCCGGTCGTCGCGAGCGTTATCAGGAGTGGAACAATTCGGATCGGCGCCCTGTGCATGTTGGGCGCCGTTGGCCGGACGGCACAGAAGGCGTGAAGATCACCATTCTTAATCTCCGGTTGGGCTTCAGCATCGGACATGTTAGTTTCAGGATCGGACATGGCGACCTCAGCGTGAAACGGCGAGGACAATTGTCGACAGCACGATGATGTACACCGTGAAAACGAACAGCGCCGGATGCCAGACGTAGGCCAGCAAGCCAAAGCGGCCCCCGGCCCTGCGCAAGACCATGGTAACGCACCATGCCGCCAGCATCATCACGGAGATCGGCGCAACGTAGACGCCGAGCAGATTGACCTCGACGAACTTCAAATTGATGCTCCTGCGTCAAAATAAGAGCGATGTCGGACCAAAGCATCGCGGATCGCCAGAACTCGGCCACGCTCTTTCTGCACAAACGAAGTCTGCGGGTTGCCCTGCCCGAGTGACGCAAGCCGTTGATCGAGCGCGGTCAGCCCTGCGGTTGCAGCGACGCTATTCCCTTGCGCAAGGGCTTCGAGCGCCAAGTCGAACTCCGAGACCAGCCCCAGTTGAGGTGCGATACGGCGAAGATGGATAATCCCCGTCCCGACCGACAGCGCCGTCAAGAGCCGCGCCCGCTGCACCGGCTCGGCTTGGTCCGGCAAAGCCGTGAGGCGGCTGTAGATACGGTTTTCCCAATCGTCTGGTGGCCGCTGAACGGTAGCCGTCGCGAGGCTGTGCAGGTCGCGCAAGGTCAGCGCCAGCAGCCGCTCGCTTCGCTTTGCCGGCGACAGCGGCGGCAGCAGGCGAAACGACAGGGCCGCAGCGCCGCAGCCCAGAACGATCGCCAGCGCGGCGTTATAGAATTGCGCGGTGTCGTAGCTCGTCTGGTTGGCCGGCGCGAGCAGCGGCACGAAATTGCCGGCCAGGGCACCAAACATCGTTGCCTGCCATGATTGAGCCATCAGGGCACCCAACGGTATCAGAAAGAGTCCCATCACGATGCTGAAGCCGGCGAAGGTCTCTACATTCGGGAAGCCCGCAAATGCAACGATTGCAGCGCAAACCGCGGCAAGGCCGACACCAACCATGAAGTTCATCGCTACGGCGTAGGCCACATCGGCTTTCGGCGCGAAGATGATGACCGAAATCGCTGTGAAGGTGATGGCCAACGCGCCGTTTGGCCATGCGGTGATTATCCAGAAGACCTCAACCGCCCCAATGGTCACGAGTGCGCGCCCAGCATTGACGAGCGCCGGCAGCCAATCGGGCACGTAGAATCTTGCGCGGCGGTGGTGACCTTGGTGACGAACAGGGTCGGCGACCAGCAACGCCAGTCCGTCAAGGACATCGGACAAGCCAGCAAGCAATCGGGCGGTTTGGTCGGCAATTAGCCGTAGCGACGGCGTGCCCGCCGGCATGGCGATCAGCCGTCGCACCGCCGCTTCACACAGGTGGCCCATTCCGACCGGGTCGGTCATCCAGGATGTCGCATCGCCCTGCGGCGACGCGGACCGCAGCGCCATCGGCACGCTGTTCAGCACGGCATCGGCTTCCTGCCGAGCCGTGTCATCCGGCAAACGCGCGAGCCGCCACACCACGGCCGACCAACCGGCCAGCGCCTCAAACAGGCCATCCTTTGTCGCCTGCAGCACCCACGAATGATAGCGAAGCTTCGAGGATTCTCCGATCGCCTGGTCCATCACAGGGTCGAGCGCGATGACCTGTCGTACGAGTTCGCGTCGAACCGGCTGCATGTCCGACAACGCCGAACCGGCCAGCGTCAATGCGGAGCCGAACTTGCTCGTGATTTGGGCTGACAAGCCCGCGAGCAGCGCGGCGAGCCGCCGTGGAGCAGCACCGAAATCACTACCGGCGAGGACGATGCCTGCGCACACAATGCCGATCCAGATCTCGCTGACCCGGGTGACAGCGAGCGTGAAGGCTTCGCCATTGACGCCGCCGGTGGCGCCCAGCTCATTGCCGGCAATGATCGCGGCGGTGTAGCCGGCCAGCGCTGCCGCGTAGCTCGCGAAATTGCCCAACAGCGTGGCAACAAACGCGCAGACCGCACCCCAGAGCGCCAAGCCTATGAGAAGACCGGCGCGGTTTTGCGGGAAACACGCCGTCAACACTACGATCGCGACCGCGCCTACCAAGGTGCCGATCATGCGAAACCATCCCTTGCGAAGCGACGCGCCGAGAAGCGGTTGGCACACCAGCGCGGCGGACGTGCCGGCCCAAGAAGCGTTGTCGAGCTCCAGCCAGAACGAGACGTAGAGAGCAAGACAGACGGAGGCCCACAGTCGCAGACCGAACAGCATCGGCGGTCCGGCGGTCCGCGCAGCGTTCGCCAAAACCGCCTCCCATCGGCTAACCGCCTTCCGGTCCAGCGCGCCCTTGTCGACGGTGTCCACCATCTTCAGTCCTCCCGATAGTGCGGAGGCGTCAAAGCCAGAACTCGAACAAGAGCCGGTAGGTCGGGCGCCCTGTAGCGAGCTGAAGGGATTCCAGCACGGTGAGCCAGGCTGCCAGTCCGATCGTGAAAGACGGGAAGATGATGTGAAACGATACAGTGAACGCGAATTGCAGCCGCGAGAGTAGAAGCGCCGTGACATCCATGGTGCGTCGCGCCTTTACCGCCAGAGATTGGTTTTT
>NZ_JBEKXH010000643.1:0-3233 GCF_049512235.1 Bradyrhizobium sp. | reverse complement strand
ATGTCGTAGGGTGGGTAGAGCTCTTCGCGAAACCCACCAATTCCGCCGCCGCGATGGGTTTCGTGACCAATTCGGACATGCGTCCGATCTGGTCACTCTACCCATCCTACGAGTCGGTCGGCTAGCTCCGCGGCGGCAGCCGGCGCCGTTTGACGGCCTTGCGCCGCGGCGAGCGCGCCACGCGCGGATGCAGCCGGCTCGCGGCTTCGCGGCTCCGCTTGACCGCCTGTGGTCCGCGCGCCAGTTCCGTCAGCATTCGCAGCGCCTCGATCACCGAGCGCTGGCGCACCGCGCTGCGGCCGATGGCGCCGAAGCGGCACTCGCGATGCAGAATTCGGCCATCGCGGGCGGCGACGGCGAAATGCACCAGACCGACCGGCTTGCCCGGCACAGCACCGCCCGGTCCGGCAATGCCGGTAATGGAAACGGCGAGATCGACGCCGGCCTTCTCCAGCGCGCCGACGGCCATCGCGGTCGCGGTCTCCTTGCTGACCGCGCCGAAGGTCGCAAGTGTCGTTGCCCTGACGCCGAGCATCGCGCGTTTCGCCTCATTGGAGTAGGTGACAAAACCGCGGTCGATGACGTCGGAGGAGCCGGGAATATCGGTCAGCGCGCCGGCGACCAGGCCGCCGGTGCAGGATTCCGCGGTCGCGATGGTGAGCTTGCGCATCCGGCAAAGGTCGAGCAGCGAGCGGGAGAGGGCGCGGGCGTCGCTGCCGCTCATGTCAGTCGCTCCGCCCTTTATCTTCGCAACCCCTGTCGTCCCAACCTTTATCGTCCCAAGGCAGGCGGATGGTGGCGCTGGCCATGGCGGCAATGCCTTCCTCGCGACCGGTAAAGCCCAGCCGTTCGCTGGTGGTCGCTTTGACGGCCACCCGCGACAGCGAGAGCGAGGCGATCTCGGCGATGCGCGCGCGCATGGCATCGCGGAAGGGGCCGATTTTGGGCCGCTCGCAGATCAGGGTGACGTCGAGATGAGCGACGCGGCCGCCGCGCGCGGTGACCCGCTCGAGCGCGTATTTCAGGAAGCGATCCGACGCCGCCCCCTTCCATCTGGGATCGCTGGGCGGAAAATGCGAACCGATATCGCCGTCCGCCAGCGCGCCGAGAATGGCGTCGACCAGCGCATGGAGGCCGACGTCGCCGTCGGAATGCGCGAGAAAGCCGCGGGCGTGCGGCACGCGGACACCGCAGATCATCAGGTGATCGCCGTCGCCAAAGGCGTGAACGTCGTAGCCACTTCCAGTCCTGACATCGCCGAGCAGGGCGCCGAGGCGGGCCTCTTCGCGAACGAAATCTTCCGGTGTCGTGAGTTTCATGTTGGCAGGATCGCCCTCAAAGGTCGCTACCGTCAATCCCGCCCATTCGGCGAGCGCCGCGTCATCGGTGAAATCGCTGCGGCGCTCGCGCGCCGCGCGGCGGTGGGCGTCGAGTATCGCTTCGAAGCGGAAGGCCTGCGGCGTTTGCGCGATGCGCAAGCGCGCCCGGTCCGGCGTGGCCAAGACATTTCCGTCATCATCGATCAGCTTGATCGTGTCCGTAACGGCAATCGCGGGAACGGCCGCGCCGGTGCGGCTGGCGGCGTCGATCGCGCGCGAAATCAGCGCCGCCGATACGAAGGGCCGCGCCGCGTCGTGGATGAGAACCACATCAGGCTTGTGACCGGCGAGCGCTTCGAGTCCGGCATGCACCGAGGCCTGCCGGGTCGCCCCGCCATCGGCTGGAGGCTCGTGGCGCAAGGCGCAGACGGCGTCACCGAAAACAGCCTTGTCGTCCGGATGCAAAACCGGCTGCACGGCAAAGATCTGGGGATGTCGGCAAAACGGCGCCATGGCCCGGTAAATCACGGTCTGGCCGCCGATCGAACGATACTGCTTCGGTCCTCCCGAGCCGGCGCGGAGCCCGCGTCCGGCTGCGACAAGGATGGCTGCAGTCCGCTCAAGTTTCGACATGCGACTCGGTTAATGTTGTGCTGCGGGGCAATGGGGGTGCATGGGTGGCCCGATGCACTGCCCTTATCATGCCGTGGCGATGAAACCAGCGTGATTCCCGATTGCTGTGGGTAAACCATATTTTGTTGCAGTGCACTTGCAAGATCGCAAGAACTGTCTAAACTGTAGGCATGAGGCTTGACTGCCCAAGATTTGTGCTCAAAATGGGTCCCGACAGCCGCGATAAGGCGTCTGCCAGAAATGAGAAACCCGTGACCGGCTCGGCAACACCACGCTCTAAGCCGTTGAAAATAGGTGATATTGAGGTCGCCAACCGGGCCCTTCTGGCGCCGATGTCTGGCGTCACCGATGCGCCCTTTCGGCGTTTGAGCGCGGCCCTTGGGGCGGGACTCGTGGTCTCCGAGATGACGGCCAGCGAGGACCTCGTCAATGCCAGACCCATGTCGCGGTTGCGATGCGAAGCGACGGGAATTGGTCCGCACGTCGTTCAACTCGCGGGTTGCGAGCCCGGCTGGATGGCGGAAGGTGCGCGGATTGCCGAAGCCGCCGGCGCCGACATCATCGACATCAACATGGGTTGTCCGGCGCGCCACGTGACCGGCGGCCAGTCCGGGTCGGCGTTGATGCGCGATCTCGACCACGCCGTGAAGCTGATCGAGGCGACGATATCAGCCGTGCAAGTGCCGGTGACGCTGAAGATGCGGCTCGGTTGGGACGATCGCTCGCGCAACGCAGCAGAACTGGCGCGCCGCGCCGAAGCTGCGGGCGTGCAGATGATCTCGGTGCATGGCCGCACCCGCTGCCAGTTCTACAAGGGCGGTGCCGATTGGGGCGCGGTGCGCGCCGTCAGGGATGCGATTGGGATTCCGCTGGTCGTCAATGGCGACATCACCTCGTTCGAGACCGCGATATCAGCGCTCGAAATGTCGGGCGCCGACGGCGTCATGATCGGCCGCGGTGCCCAGGGCCAGCCCTGGTTGCCCGGTCAGATCGGACGGCGCATCGAAACCGGGGTCGTCGAGTCGGCGCCTTCGCTGGCCGAGCAGCTCAAATATATCCGCACGCTCTATGAGGAAATCTGTGCGCACTATGGACTGCGCATCGGCCTTCGTCATGCGCGCAAACATCTGGGCTGGGCGCTTCAGATTGCGGCCCGCTGCAGCCGCGCGCCGGCGCTGACGCTCAAGACCTGGCGCGATGGGATTTTAACATCCGACGATCCCAAAGCTGTGCATCGGTCTCTTCAGGATGCGTTTGACGACTTTGCATGGAGCGCTGTTG
>NZ_JBEKXH010000642.1:0-3233 GCF_049512235.1 Bradyrhizobium sp. | reverse complement strand
CGGTTTCGTCTGTACGGCAAAGAAAAAACCCGCGGCCAGTCTCCCGGCGCGGGCTTTTTATTCTTGCGATGATGACAACGTGCCAGTGATTTGCCTGACGTGTCAAATGATTTTAAAGCGGTCGAACGATGGTGCTGACAAGATCAACAGCGTGCAGGATTTCGTGAGAAAAGCCGTCCGCGTCCCTCATGGCTATTCTGCCTGGAATGGCGGGTTACACGCATCGGGCCGCGCCCTGCGCGGACCCGTCGGGCTCTAACCCGCCCTGCGCGCCGTACGCCAGCCATTCAACGAGCGGAAGCATTCATGCACGATAGCGCCGATAGAACTCCCGATTCATCCAGTGATCGTCGTACGCCTCCAAGATGCGACGTTTTTGCGAAAGGGCTCTGAATTCCGGCCAGCGCAACTCGTGGACGGCCAGTTGAATAAGCTCCATCGGCACACTGCCTTCGTCCAGCCCGTAGGGATCGGGGCCTTCAAGGGTCTTGCGAACCTTAGCCAAAAAATACGCCTTCAAGGGCTGGTCTGCCAAGGATTGGTCTTCGCGAAGCAAGTCGATGATATCGATGAAAGTCGATTCAGCTCGATCTACTCCAAAATTCGCGTTGAGGATTCGAGAGGCATTATCGATGAGTATATCCATTAACTTCTTGGAGTACTCCAGGTCCATCATTAATTCCTTTCGATATATTTCCCCGCCGCATCAAAACCAGCGCCGCTGAACGCAGCCTCCGCGGCGCTTTGCGCGCTCGATCCGCTCGGTCTGTAATGACCGGAGGCGTTGTCGATGGCGCGAACCCTGCCGTTGACGAAGTAAGCCTCACCCGCGGCGAGCACATCGGCGCCCCGAGACAGATCTATATGCCCTGATCTCCCCAGCACCAATTGTCCTTTGCCCGTGACAACATAGTTGAGGGTGCCATTATATCCCACCCGCCGAATTTCACCAGCTGGAAAGACCTTCGGGGCATCAAGCGCGTCAAACGGAGCAAGATTCTTGAAGAGCGGTGCGGCCGCCGCGGCGCTTATTCCCTGTTCAATCGCCTGCGCTTCCAGCTTCCCGCCAGGAATGAGACTAGGCATCGCCTTAAGCACGCCGATCGTGTCGTGGTTCGCTTGTGCATGGAGTGCATCCATCGCCGCGCTGGCGACACCAATCGGCGGAAACATGTTCAGCACGTTGCCGACGCGGCTCGTCAAATCATTCGCCGTATACGGCTGCATCCCGGCGGCCGTCAGCAGGTCAGCCACGGCGTTGCCGATCCGCTGCGACGGCGAGTAAGTAGCGGGTTTTAGCTCGCCAAACGAATGATCGTCGGGACGCGGCGGCAAATCGGGATACTTCCGATTAAAGCGAGACCAATCGACCTGATTGAAGAGATAGGGATCGACATCGGACTCATCGCCACGCCGGCCATAATCCGCCGCCGCCGAGCCTTGGGGTCGTGTTGCAGGTCGATAGCGGGCAGCCTCTCTCGTCTGATCCGGCGTGGCAGGTCCGCCGACATCCCGGCTCATGCCAGCGGGAAATCTCGCGGCCCCTCCGATGGCAGTTGGCGGGACAGTCGTGGCTTGCGGTGTGACCCGGGCCTGAGATCTATCATTCTGCTCTCGCCCGTTCGCGATCGCTGGCGCGAGCGGCGGCGGTCGCTGCCCGGAAAGCAGCCGTGCCGTGAGGAGTGAATTCAACAACCCCGGCGCAGGAAGCGGTTGCGGCGGGCCGGGCTGTCGCGGTGGCGCTGGCTGGCTCGCATCAGTGGCCGCAAAGATCAGCGGCCGGACTCCCCAGGGGAAGACTGGTGGCAGCGGCGGCAACGGCAGCGGCGGCGGCGGCGGAGCCGCGAAGATCGGCGGCGCCCAGGGATTGTACCATGCTGATACGGGCAAAGCCTTAACTCCTCACCTCGCCGCCTCGTGCTGGTCGGGACCGTTGTGGACCATCAAGTTCGGAATCAACGCTTCGATGGTGTCGGCGACATCCATCGACCCCGTCGATGAGCGCTCCGCCGTCGGCATGGGCTTGGCATCGAGCGTGGACATTTCGGCGTGGGAATCCCGCCTTGACGTCGCGCCTCAGGCTCCGCTCGGCTGCGCATAAGCGGGGCCCGCTCAGCGCCGCCGCGGACCTGCAGTTCGTTGCGGCCATGAATTGCTTGGTCGCTCGCCCTCCTCACGACGACGAGAAGTCTGAGCTATGTTGAGCGAAGCGGCTTGAGGGCAGGAATGGCAGTCTCGACATGCATCAAAAGCGGCGAGCATGGTTTCGAGTTGGTGCTGTTCACACCGCTTGGCGGCAGCCATATTTCACGATGGTTCAGCTTCGCGCGATCGAGCAGATTTCGCTGGCGGCTTTTGGCATTTTGCACTTGGTTTTCGGAGTTTGAGGTCGGGCCATGGACGAACCAGCGCCGCTATGAAGGCCTTCCGCGATGCCATGGCGCGAACGGCGTCATGGCCACCGGATTAGTCGTCGCGCGCCAGGTTCTTTCGTCTGCATGTATAAAATCCGCGGCACGACCGCCCATCGTGCAATCATCTGGCGCAAATCTTCCTTATCTTAGGGCCCCGGCGGACGTGGCGGACGGCAACGCGCAGCCAAAACTAAAAAACCCGCAACCGATTTCCCGGTGCGGGCATGGCATTTTTGCGATGATGACAATGTACTGGTGATTTGCCCGACGTGTCAAATCTTTTTTCAGACCAGCACCAGAATTTTTTTTGGCAAGCAGCGAACAGCCCGCATGAGCCCCAGGATCCGTGCTTCGCACGGCCCGATTATAAACTCCGCGATCTGCAAGGCCGAGCAAAGGCAAGTCGGGCTGTTGCATTTGGTTCTCCTGGTCCGCCGGCATGTCGCAAGGTGTTACCAGCGGAAGTCCTGGTATTGAGTTTCCGAAGTTCTGATCCCGTCGGCGTGCCCCCGGTCCTCATCCCCGAGGCGCATCGCGCCAAGCGATGCGTCTCGAAGGATGGCCGCTGGCGATGGCCGTGCGAGCTGCCATCCTTCGAGACGCAAGCCCTCGCCCTGCGGGCGAAGGCTTGCTCCCCGGGGATGAGGACCAGCACGGCAGTTGAACATAAAAAACGCTGCCCCGCATGGGCAGGGATTTCAGACCGACCTCCCCGCCGAGGCGGAGCATGATCTGCTTGACGATGCTCAAGCCCAGTCCTGTGCCGCCCTTCTTTCGATCGTCGGCGGCGTCGACCTGGACGAACTTCTCGAAGATGCG
>NZ_JBEKXH010000641.1:0-3234 GCF_049512235.1 Bradyrhizobium sp. | reverse complement strand
CAATCGGAAAACTGGTACCGCGCACATCGATCATCCCGAGCAGGCAATCCGGAGCATGCGGCAATTTCGATATCGGCCGCATGTCGAGAATCTCGCGTACGTTCCGGATACCGATGCCAAAGGTCTCGCCATCGAGACCGAGCGTCAGATATTGCGCTATTTCGGCCATGACCTGACTCCGTGCGGTTGGGTTACGGGACGATGGAGAGGCCGCGCCCCGGGGCGCGGCCGTTTGTGTTCAGCGATGGAAATCGGCGTCGTGTTCGTCCACCGCGTCATGCATCTCAAGCGCAAAGCCGCCCGACCCGCCAGCCGCCTTGAGAGCCCGGACCGGCCTGGCGTGCACCGGCTTCTTGGCTCCGCGAGCGGCTCCCGACATATGGGCTGCCTTGGAGCGCAGTTGCGCGACGGCCTTGTCGATGGCCACCGACGGCTGCGGCGTATCGCTCTTGGCCTGATCGATCCTGAAGTAGGAGATGGTGGATTGCAGCTGCTCGGCCTGGGACGCCAGCTCCTCCGCCGTCGACGACACCTGCTCGGAGGCGGCGGAATTCTGCTGGCCGACCTTGTCGAGCTGCTGGATCGCCTGGTTGATCTGCGAGGAGCCGACATCCTGCTCGCGGCAGGCGGCCGAGATCTCCTGCACCAGCTGCGCGGTCTTCTTGATGTCCGGCACCAGGCGGGACAGCATGGTGCCCGCCTCCTGCGCGGCCTTGACGGTCTCACCCGACAGCGCGCTGATTTCGGCGGCCGCGGTCTGGCTGCGCTCGGCGAGCTTGCGGACTTCGGAGGCCACCACCGCAAAACCCTTGCCGTGCTCGCCCGCCCTGGCCGCTTCCACCGCCGCGTTCAGCGCCAGGAGATCGGTCTGCCGGGCGATTTCCTGCACGATGGTGATCTTGCCGGCGATGGTCTGCATCGCCTCCACCGCGCGGTTGACGGCGATGCCGCTGGCCTCGGCATCCTGCGACGACTGGTGGGCGATCTTCTCGGTCTGACCGGCGTTCTCGGCATTCTGCTTCACATTGGCCGCCATCTCCTCCATCGAGGCGGAGGCTTCCTCCGAAGCCGAGGCCTGCTCGGTCGCGCCCTGCGACAGCTGCTCGGCGCTGGCCGACAATTCCTGGCTGCCGGCGGACATGTTCTGCGATGCCGTCAAGGTATCGCCGACAACCGAGCGAAGACGTTCCACGGTATTGTTGAGGGAGGCGATCAGATCGCCAACTTCATCGTTGCTTGAAGCCTTCAGCGTCTTTGTGAGGTCGCCGGCGGCGACGGCGTCGGCGAGAACGACCGCACGGCTGAGGCCGCGGCTGATGTTGAGCGCGATCCAGGTCGCCGCCGCAATGGCAATGACGAGGGACGCAATGACGAGAGCAAGCAGCAGGGATTGCGCCCGACCGCCGTCTTCCTTCGCCAGTTCGGCCCGGTCGGCCATCAGCTTCTTCACGAACACCACATAATCGTTCGCAGCTTCCATGGCCTCGCCCGTGGCCTTGCGGCTCTCGGTCATCGAATGCTCGGCCGCCTTTGCCTTTTCGAGCTTGGCAAGTTTGATCGTCTGGTCCTGGGCCGCGTTCATGCTGCCATAGGTCGCGGCGAACCGTTCAAGCAGTTTCCTGCCGCCTTCGGTGGCGCCCGCGTAAATCTCGTCCTTCGTCCTTGCTACGGAAGTCCGAAGCGTGCCGATCTCGGCAGAGAACCGGTCAGCATCGGTATCGGAGCTCGAAAGGATCATATTCTTCTCCGCCCGAATCTGAAGCAGCATACCTTTCTCGAGCTCGGCGGCCTTTTCCATGCGGCCGGCACTCATTACCAGGTTTTCGGCCGTGGCGATCATTTCGCTGAGCTTCAGGTAGGCCATCCCGCCCGCGATCATGGACAGCAGAATCACGACGCCGAAGGCGCCAGCCAGCTTTGCTTTGATAGTCAATCGCATTTGATAGCCCCTTGGTCCCGTCGCGGGATTGGATTTCAGCTGAGGATGCGTTCCATGTTCGGAACGATGACGAACTCTTTCCGCCACTTCGTGATGAAGTGGATGAATTCGGGATTCCAGTGCATGCCGACTCGCGGCGTCTGCTGCACGTCGGCCGGCGAAATTTCCGTGACTTCGTAGACCTTGTCCGCGACGACGCCGACCAGTACCGGATCGCCGTCGATCTTGATCTCGAGCACCACGATGCGGGTGTCGGCTGTACTCTCGGTCTTGGGCATGCCGAAACGCACGCGCAGATCGGCAAGAGGAATGACGTTGCCCCTTACATTGACGACCGACGGCAGAAACGGCCGCGCGCCGGCAACCCGGGTGGCCGGAACCGGATCGATGATTTCCCGGACCAGTTCGGTGTCGAGGGCAAACACCTCGTCGCCGATTCCGAGCATCACGACCTGCATCAGCGCGGCGGCTTCAAGCGTTTCCGGTTTGCGCTCAATTACATTCATCACGCAGCCTCTTTGAGCGGTTTGTCGGCGAGTCCCTGGCCGGCCGTGATCAGTTGCGCGACGTCGAGAATCAACGCGGCACTGCCGTCGCCGAGAATGGTGGCGCCGGAGAACATCGTCACGTCCGAATGGAGCTTCGACAGCGATTTGATGACGGACTGGTGGCTGCCGATGATCTGATCGACGATCAGGCCGACGCGGGTCTCGCCGGCCGAGGCGATGATGATTTTTTGATGACGATCGGGCTCGCCGGCGGCGTCGAACAAATTCCTCAGCCGCAGAAACGGCACAAGGTCGCCGCGCATGTTGAGGAAGTCGCGTCCGCGTTCGCGCTCGTCGGCGGCGGACAGCTCGGCGCACTCCTCCACGGCCGATAGAGGAATAATGTAACGGCCCTCACCGACCCGGATCAGCAAGCCCTCGATGATGGCGAGCGTCAGCGGCAGGCGCAGCGTCACCGTCGTGCCCTTGCCCGGCGCGGTCGAGATGTCGATCGATCCACGCATCGCTTCGATGGTGCGCTTGACCACGTCCATGCCGACACCGCGCCCGGACAGTGCGGAAACCACCTGGGCGGTGGAGAAGCCCGGATGAAACAGGAATTGATGGACGTCCTGATCGGACATTACCGCGCCCGGCGCGATCAGGCCGTGTTCTTCGGCCTTGGCGCGAATGCGAACGGTGTTGAGGCCTGCTCCGTTGTCACGCACGGTCACCAGAACCTGCGCCCCGGCATGGGTGGCGGCGATTTCGATCCGGCCGATATCGCTCTTGCCCGCCACCGCCCGG
>NZ_JBEKXH010000640.1:0-3242 GCF_049512235.1 Bradyrhizobium sp. | reverse complement strand
CCACGCTTCGCTGCGCTACGCGCGGGGGGAGGGGAGCGAGAGGGTTGCGCGTCCCTCACAGCGGCGAGGGCACGAGAAGAGCTCGTAGGTTGGGTTGAGCTCTCAGCGAAACCCAACATCTTTGCTGGAACAATGAGGATGGGTATCGCTTGCGCTCCACCCATCCTACGAGCTGGGGGCGCCCCAGGGGCGCCCATACGCCATGTCGATCCGTAGGTTTCGGCGGAGAACGATCGGGCAAGCTTTTCGAGGAGTTGTCATGGACTTGGGTTCGCGCTGTTCACGTCGGCCAAACGCGTCAAGTCATGAAGGCTTCGCTGCGCCGCGCGGCGGGGACTTGCCGAGTGCCGCGGCCATCGCCGAGATCAGCGGCTTCATGAAATAGGCGTCGTTGGCGGGATAGATGTCGGTGCGCAACCCCTGGGATTTGAGCTCATCGGAGACCACCGGCCCGACCGACGCGATCGGCGTGCGCGTCAGGCCGTCGCGCAATTGCGCTTCGCAGGCGTGGGCCTGCGCGACTTCGACGAGGCGGCGAACCTGACCCGAACTGGTCAGTGCAATGGCATCGACGCGGCCGTGCGCCATCTCGTCGATCGCGGTGACGATGCTGGCGTCGGCGGCCTTTGCATCATAGACATAAGGCAGCACGCTGTCGACCTCGGCGCCCCGCGCCGAGATCGCGCCGATCAGCGCGCTGTGATCCTTGTCCGGATAAAGCTGCAGGCCCAGGCGATGCCCGCCGAGTTCGAACCGCGACAGCATCTCGGCGATGCCCTCGGAGGTCGGCTTCTCCGTCGTCACCTGCGGTTCCAGGGCGATCTCGCGCAGCGCCCGGCCGGGTTTGGGGCCGCGGGCAAATTTCCGCGCGCTGGCGAGCGCGGCGATAAAATCCCGCTCGACCTCGATGCGCCGCGCCACCTTCATCAGGCGGCGCAGGCCTTCACCGGTCATCAGCACCAGATCGTCGCAGGGGGTAGCGACGAAGCGCCGGATCCAGGCCTCGACCGGCGCGCTGTCGGGGGCATCATGGATCGCAAACATCGGACATTGCAGCACGTCCGCGCCCTGCTCGGCGAGCAGCCGGGAAAACTGCGCTTCCTCGCGGGTTTCCAGGATCAGAATGCGGTAGCCGTTGAGCCTGTCAGCCATGGTCTTGTCCAGTCTCAGTCGCCCGTCGTTTGTTCATCATGACGCTTGCCGCGGGATTGGCGCAAGGGCGTCGGCGGTGATAGAGCAGGGCACCCAATCGAAGGCTCCATCTGCTTTAATCCAGTCAAAAGCCCGGCCATGCCCGACCTTCAATATGTCTTGACCCTGTCCTGTCCGGATCGTCCCGGCATCGTATCGGCGGTTTCGACCTTCCTGGCCCATAATGGCCAGAACATTCTGGACGCCCAGCAGTTCAACGACGTCGAGACCGATCATTTTTTCATGCGGGTGGTGTTCACTGCCGCCGATCTCGCGGTCAATCTGGCGGCGCAGCAAACCGGCTTCGCGGCGATCGCCGAGCGCTTCGGCATGCGATGGCAGATGCGCGATCGCAGCACGCGCCGCCGCGTGATGCTCCTGGTGTCGAAATCCGATCACTGCCTTGCCGATATCCTCTATCGCTGGCGGACCGGCGAACTCGAAATGATCCCGACCGCCATCGTCTCCAATCATCCGCGCGAAACCTACAGCAATCTCGATTTCGGCGACATTGCCTTTCACTCCTGGCCGGTCACCCCGGAGACAAAAGCCGAGCAGGAGGCGGCGATCTGGAACCTGGCCGTGGAAACCAGGACCGATCTGGTGGTGCTGGCGCGCTATATGCAGATCCTGTCGGACGAGATGTCGGCCAGGCTTTCCGGCCGCTGCATCAACATTCATCACTCGTTCCTGCCCGGTTTCAAGGGTGCGCGGCCCTATCACCAGGCGCATGAGCGCGGCGTCAAGCTGATCGGCGCCACCGCGCATTATGTCACCAGCGCGCTCGACGAAGGCCCGATCATCGACCAGGATGTCGAGCGCATCAGCCATCGCGACACCCCCGACGACCTGGTTCGCAAGGGACGCGATATCGAACGCCGGGTGCTGGCGCGCGCCATGCGCCATCATCTGGAGGACCGCGTGATCCTCAACGGCCGCAAGACCGTGGTGTTCATGGATTAGCGCTCTGCGGATTCGAGCGCGGTGCGAACACGGGGTGGAAACTCCGCGGGTTCCAGCCGAAGTCCTGAATGGCTGGATTGGGATCGAACGCCATGTCTTTCATCATGCGAATGCCCATCGCCACATTCGCATCCGGAAAAAGCGGTTTCGCCGCCACGAACGTAGTTCGCCACAACCAGGCGGGCACCGAGACGGTACGCCGTGGCAGCCTTAATCCGTCGAAAATCCGGCCGATCATCTCGTGATAGGTCAGCGTCTCCCCGCCCGGCAGCGAATAGATCTTGTTCGCGGCAGTTGGGCTGGATGCCGCGGCAATGGCCCCGATCGCCAGGTCCTCCGCATGCACAGGCTGTCGCAACCCGGGCGCGCCGCCGACCAGCGGCATGAATCCGAAGCGGCGGATAAGCTCTGACAACGGCGTGATGTTGAGGTCGCGACCCTCGGCGTAGATCAATGTCGGGCGCAGGATGGTCCAGGCGACATTGTTCTGTGCGCAGGCTGCGATGATTTTCTGCTCGGCAGCCGCGAGATTGTTCAACATTTCGCGCTCTTCGGCAATTTCGCTTTGCAATTTGGTCATGACGCTGGTCGAACTGAAAACGACCGCCCGCTTTAATGATGGATTGAACAGATGGGGCAACGCCGGCGGCAACAGGATCGCGTCGACGGTGCAATACAGGGTCGCAAAGCTCGGAAACCTCAAGGCGTCAGGTTTTTCAAGATCGCCCACGACCCAATCGACGCCAGGCGTGAATCGCGGGGATCGCGACAAGGCGATCGGATGCTCTCCGGCGCGCGCGAGGCGGTCAACGATATAGCCGCCGACCACACCGGCTGCGCCCAAGACCAGGCTTCTCGCCTGGGTCTGCGTTGTCGTGCCTTCCGAACCCACTCTTCCCCCGGGCCGATTCGCGATTCCCTCGATCGTTGGTCTATAGAAGATCGCTGCGGATTCTGCACAATTGGCAAGCATCTCCAGCTCGTGGGGCAGGTTGCCTTCGCCCGAAGGAGGGCGACCACAAGGGTCGCCCCTACAAAAATCGACATCACGTAGGGGCGCCCCTTGTGGGCGCCCTGTTTGAACCGCC
>NZ_JBEKXH010000639.1:0-3244 GCF_049512235.1 Bradyrhizobium sp. | reverse complement strand
CGCGCGGTCTCAAGAGTGAAAGATAGAGTTGGCCGCCGTGGTGCGGCCTACGCGATCCTGCGCACCCAGCCTTCGCTGTCTTCGACATCGCCGCGCTGGATGCCGACGAGCCTTTGCTTCAGCGCTGACGTGATCGGGCCGCCGGCGCCGTCGCCGATGACGATATCGCCGCTCGCGCTCTTGATCTGGCCGATCGCCGAGACCACCGCGGCCGTACCGCAGGCGAAAGCCTCCCGCAGCCTGCCGCTTAAGGCATCAGTGCGCCATTGCTCGATGCTGTAGCGCTCCTCGCGGACCGCGCGGCCCTCGCCGCGGGCGAGCGTGATGATCGAATCCCGGGTGATGCCGGGCAGGATCGTGCCGCTCAGCGGCGGCGTCGTCATCGAGCCGTCGTCGAACACGAAGAAGATGTTCATGCCGCCGAGTTCCTCGACCCAGCGATGCTGGGCGGCGTCGAGGAATACGACCTGATCGCAGCCGTGCTCGATCGCCTCGGCCTGGGCGAGCAGGCTCGCGGCGTAATTGCCGCCGCACTTGACCGCGCCGGTGCCGCCCTCGGCCGCGCGCGTGTAGCGGTCGCTCAGCCAGACGGTGACGGCCTTGGCGCCGCCCTTGAAATAGGAGCCGACCGAGCTCGCGATCAGGACGAAGAGATATTCGTGGGACGGGCGAACGCCGAGAAAGGCCTCGGTCGCGAACATGAAGGGGCGCAAATAGAGGCTGCCTTCGTCGCCGGGAATCCAGGCCGCATCGATCTTCACCAGTTCGTCGACGGCCTGCAGGAACAGGGCTTCCGGGAGCGCCGGCATGGCAAGGCGCGCGGCGGAGGCCTGGAAGCGCCGCGCATTCTGCTCGGGCCTGAACAGGGCAATGCTGCCGTCGCTGCGGGTATAGGCCTTGAGGCCCTCGAAGATTTCCTGCCCGTAGTGCAGGACGGCGGCCGCCGGATCGAGCGCGATCGGCTCGCGAGCGCACACCCGCGCGTCGTGCCAGCCGCGATCCTGGGCCCAGCGGATGGTCACCATATGATCGGTAAAGACACGGCCGAAACCCGGATCCTTCAAAAGGTCTGCCCGCGCCTCGGCGCCGACGGGTTTGCTGGTCGGGCTGCAGGAAAAGGCGATCTTCGGTTGCGCGTTCATCAGGCAGGTCCGTGGCTGGTGTGGTTTCGCTTACGTCCTATAAGTTACTACGCTTGGCCCCCTGCGTCCCGCGACCGGCCCTGGGGCCGGGGTCCCACGAAGGGACATGCTTTTGCGGACGGCGGAAGTCCAGTATGTTTGTCGAAATGGCGCTTCCCAATTCGACGGTCTATCGCTTCGCGGCACCGGCCGCTACCTCAGGCCTTGTTCTAACAGCTCGACGTGCCAAAGCGGACGAAACGTTCTAATGTTTCACTGCAGCTGCCATTTTTGTAACATTGGATCGAAGATATGTCAATATGGCTGACATAAATTTCGCGAACCGCCCCACCGGGTCCGATTCGCGGCCGAACCAGCCGCGCGAATCCGTGCTTCAAACGGCCGATTTACGTTGGGATATCATCGAGTTGTTGTTCTTTGCCTATCGCGATTTCGTCGGCGATGCCGATCATGAGCTCGAGGCTTTCGGGTTCGGGCGGGCCCACCACCGGGTGCTGCATTTCGTCCACCGCTATGCCGGTTTGAAGGTGGCCGATCTCCTGGACGTGCTGCGCATTACCAAGCAGTCGCTGGGACGGGTTCTCAAGCAACTGCTCGACGATGGGTATATCGTGCAGAAGACCGGCAGCAGTGACCGGCGGCAGCGCCTTCTTTTTGCCACTGCAAAGGGCGAGGCGCTGGTGGCGAAGCTCGCAGGGCTGCAGACGGACCGCATCGACCGCGCGCTGCGCGACCTCGGTCCGTCCGGCACCGAGACGGTGCGCCAGTTCCTGCGCGCGATGATCGATCAGGACGATCCCGACAAGGTGCTGGCGGCGATCTTCGCGGCCAGCAACGCAACCGCAAAGGAAT
The DNA here is from genome assembly GCF_049512235.1 of Bradyrhizobium sp. Taxonomy (GTDB): domain Bacteria; phylum Pseudomonadota; class Alphaproteobacteria; order Rhizobiales; family Xanthobacteraceae; genus Bradyrhizobium. The sequence continues at coordinate 1,250 of NZ_JBEKXH010000639.1, read as the reverse complement.
GATCGTGCCCTTCGCCGCAACCGCCACGACGCCGCCGCCGCAACCGGCCGATGACGCCCCGCATCTTTTGCTGGTCGATGACGACCGCCGCATCCGCGATCTGTTGTCGCGCTTTCTCTGCGGCGAAGGCTACCGCGTCACCACCGCGATGAGCGCCAAGGACGCCCGCGCCAAGCTGCTCGGCCTGCATTTCGATCTCCTGATCCTTGACGTCATGATGCCCGGCGAAACCGGGTTCGATCTCGCCCGCTTCATCCGCACCTCTTCCTCGGTACCGATCATCATGCTGACGGCGCGCGATGAAGCGGCAAGCCGCATCGAGGGCCTGCAAATCGGCGCCGACGACTACGTGGCAAAACCGTTCGAGCCGCGCGAACTGGTGTTGAGGATCGGCAACATCCTGAAGCGGAGCGCACCGCCGCCGGCGCAGACGCTGGAGCAGGCCGCGTTCGGACCCTATGTCTATCATCTGGAGCGCGGCGAGTTGCGCAGCGGCGCCGAGGCCATTCATCTCACCGATCGCGAACGCGAGATGTTGCGCATTCTCGCCATCGCCCGCGGCGAGACCGTGCCGCGCAGCGCGCTGACCGGCAACGGCACCGTCAACGAGCGCGCGGTCGACGTGCAGATCAACCGCCTGCGCCGCAAGATCGAACGCGATCCCGCCAACCCGCTGTTCCTGCAGGCCGTTCGCGGCATCGGCTATCGCCTGGTGGCATCGCCTTGAGCCCTTGCCGACCGGTCCTGCTCTTGCTTGCCTCGGCTTGCGCAGGAATGCTTGTCTTGCGCGGGGAGGCTCGCCCGATGAAGCTCGCCCGATGAGCACCCTCGACACCGGCATCACCCTGTTGCGAACCGCAAAGCGCAGGGTTTCGGCGGTCAACAGCTGGATGGGCAATGCCTTCAAGGGCTGGATGCCCACGGGGCTTTATGCCCGCGTGCTGCTGATCACGATCGTGCCGATGGTGGTGCTGCAGTGGGTGGTGGCATTCGTGTTCTTCGACCGGCACTGGAGCACCGTGACCCAGGATCTTTCCAGGGCGCTGGTGCAGGACGTCGCCAGCCTGATCGATGTCTACAAGAGCTATCCGCAGGACAAGGACCGCACCCAGTTGCGCCGCATCGCGCAGCAGCGGCTCGGTCTGGTGGTCGATTTCCTTCCCGTCGGCGACATGCCGGCACCCGGCCCGAAGCCGTTTTTTTCAGTGCTCGACTATTCGCTGTCGTCACTGTCGCGGCAGCTCAGCCAG
>NZ_JBEKXH010000638.1:0-3253 GCF_049512235.1 Bradyrhizobium sp. | reverse complement strand
AGCGGGGGCCACGGATGTTGGGATGAACTATCGCAGGCCCGTCCGTGGCGGTGGCGGGCCTTTGGCGATCCAGATTGTTCTTCAAGATGGACGTCACCGACGTGTAGGAGCGCGCGCCGATATCGAGGGCGCGACCGCAAGCGGCTTCAAGCCGTTCATGGCCGAAGCTGGTCGCGTGCCGCAGGATACCGGCTTCGCGACGCGCGCGAGCGCGCCGCTCCGGCGATGCTCCCGGACTGGGTCATGCTTTCCGGCTTCCGTCATCTCCATGCAAATCGAGCGCCGCGGCTTCCGGGTTCAACAATGTCCAGGCATGCAGGGCGATCATCAGATCTTCATCCGTCGGAATCACCCAGGCGGAGGTGCGGCTGCCTGGACGCGTGATCATTGCCGCGCCGGCTGCGTTCGCGCCCGGGTCGAGATCGAGGCCGAGCCACGCGGCGTCCTCGCAAACGCGGCGCCGGATTTCCGCCGCATGCTCGCCTATTCCGGCGGTGAAGACCAGGGCATCGATGCCGCCGAGGGCGGCGGCCATGGAGCCCAGTTCGCGTCCGATACGGTACACGAACAGGGCGACGGCTTGCTTGGCGCGGGGATCCTCGCTGGCCAACAAGGTTCGCATGTCGTCGCTGATGCCGGAAACGCCGAGCACTCCGGACTCGTTGTAGAGAAGACTGCTCACCTCGGCCGCGGTCATGCCCTTCTCCTGCATCAGATAGAGAATGACACCGGGATCGAGGTTGCCGCAGCGGCGGCTCATGGGCAGGCCATCGAGCGCCGTAAAGCCCATGGTCGTGGCCATGCTCACGCGGGCGTGGATCGCGCACAGGCTGGCGCCGCTGCCGAGATGGGCGACGACAACGCGACCCTCGGCGGCTGCCGGGCCAAGAATGCCGGGCAGAACGCTTGCGATGTATTCATAGGAAAGACCGTGAAAGCCGTACCGCCTTATGCCCTCGGCGGCAAGCCGGCGCGGCAGCGCGAACGCGGTGGCAACCCAAGTCTGGGTATGATGAAAAGCCGTGTCGAAGCACGCAATCTGCGGCAATGCAGGGTGAAGCTTTGCGAGGGCGGCGATGGCGGAGAGGTTATGGGGTTGATGCAGCGGCGCCAACGGAATGAGGCGGCGCAGCTCGGCGGTCACCGCTGCGTCGATAAGGACCGGCGCGGTGTAAAGCGATCCGCCATGCACTACCCGATGTCCGGCCGCCACCAGCTGATCGTCGTGAAAGTGGCCTTCCAGCCAGCGCAGAAGTGCTGCCAGCGCTTCTTCGTGGGTGGTGCCTTCGGTCAGAACCTCATCGACCAGCGACGTTCCGCTGCGGTCTTTGGCCGTGAAATGAACGCGGTGGCCGATGCCCTCGCACGCCCCTTCGCAAATGATACCCTGCCGGGTCGGTCTTTCATGCCCCGGGAAAACCGAGAACTTGATGCTCGACGAACCGGCGTTCAGCACAAGGATGGCCTCACTCACTGTTTTTCCTCCGCCGCCGCTGCCTCGCTGTGCCCTGTCGGCACAATCTCGTAAGGCGCCAAATCGAGCTGCGCCAGCGCCGCGGCGGCGCGAATCCTTGCTTCCGGTCCAACCAGCACCGGCGTGATGAGATTGACGCGGGCGGCTTCCACGGCGCCGAGCAGCGACGGCGCATCGACCGGGTGGAAAACCGCGCGTCGTCCAGATGCGTCGGATTAATGTCCCCCGACATGATCGCGAACAGCTCGATGTCCTTGTAGGTGAGCGTTCGGACCAGGCTCGCGGTGTCTCCCGGCCTGATCTCGTCGAATATCCTGTTTTCGATGCGTTGCATTCCGCCAAACCCGCTCGTTAGCCGACGTTGTGAGAATCAGCATTGGACGTCCAGGGCAACGAGTCGAGGTTAACATCGCCGTACGCCGAGGATTTGGAACATGTAGTCCGGGTCCCATGAGGCGCATTTGCGGCGTCGCTTGATGGATCGCTTATCGCCGGCCTGCCGCACCAGGTTGAGCGCGAAGTGACGGACAATGGCCATGTTTTTGGCGCCATTGCCAACCCGCAGGCGAGATTGATCCTCATTGAATGTCATGTCGAGGGTCCAGTGGAGATTGTTCTCGATGGCCCAGTGGCTGCGCACCGCATCGGCGAAGGCCACAGCCGACAGTATGCGGGACGAGATGTAGGAGCGCCGTTCGGTCTCGATCTTGTCGCCGCGCTCGATCCGGCTCTCGACCATCGCGATGGTGGTGAGCTTGGGAAACCGGAATGCCCCGGGATAGGAGCGCTCAGGGGCGGTCCATTCGACTTCGTGGGAGACCGTGTGGCTTCGGATTTCGAGCCGGCCGTGGCCCTTCTCGGTGGTCTGCGAGCGCTCGACCTTGTCGGAAGGGGCGGTATCGAAATAGCTTTTGATCTCGGCGTGAAGCGTTGGCTGGTTGTCCTTTACGGCCAGGAGATAGTCGGCTTTGGCATCGAGGATGCTCTGAGCGATATTCGGGTTGCATCCCATGGCATCGATGGAGACAAGGGCGCCTTCGAGGTTGATGCGCTCCACCAGCGCCGGGATGGCGGTGATCTCGTTGGATTTTTCCTCGGTCGCCTCCTGGCCCAGCACCAGCCGGTGAGTGGTGGCGAAGGCGGAGACCAGATGCAGGGCCTTCTGCTCGCGCTTGCGATCGTGGCTGCGCCGCGAGGTCTTGCCGTCGATGGCCACCAGGCCGGGCTTGTCCGGCCAGCATTCGGCCGCCCATGACGAAAAGCAGGCCGCAAACAGCTCCGTATCGATCCGATTCATGACCGTGCGCAGCCAGTCGGCGCAGGGGATGCCGAAGTGAAACTCCGAGAACCGCTGCAGCAGCGACAGATGAGCCTTCCCCCAATCAACGATGTCATCATAGTCGTCACCGCTCGCGATCGTGCCGCATACCACCAGAAACAGAACCTCGCGCAGTGGATATGCGACTTTCCACGACTGCCGCGTATCCTTGATCGCCCCCAGATGGTCGAGCAGCAGGCGCAGCCGCGGTTTGGCTAATACGGTTTCCATAGGCCCCTCCGAATCGAAAGGTCCGAGGGAATCATTTCCGCCGAACTGGCGAAAGAGGTCGTCCGTCCACGTCAAGCCAAAAACCGCGTTAACCTGACCTCGTCACCCTGGCAAATACACTTGTCGGCATTGATCTTTTCGTCCGCCGCTGTATGAAGGCGGGCGATTGACCAAGAAGGCAGGACCCGTCACGTATCCGCCTTATTTGGCAATGAGACAGCCGCCCAAAC
>NZ_JBEKXH010000637.1:0-3254 GCF_049512235.1 Bradyrhizobium sp. | reverse complement strand
GCAAAACGGTCATTGAACAACACGACGCGGCCTTCGGCGTCGAACATGCAGACACCTTGCGCAAGGTTCTGAAGCGCGGCATCGAGCAGCATTTTCTGATCGCGAAGCTTGTCCTCCGACCGGCGGTCGCTGAGCGCGGCGACCAGGCCCATGCCGAGAATGGTGGTGGCCGCCGCGGCGACGATCCAGGCCAGGGTCGCGGGCGAAATCAGCAAAACAGTCGTCACCCGGGTGGGATCGGGGGTGAAAATGATCGCGCCCATCGCCGTAAAGTGATGGGCGACAATCCCTGCGGCCAGCAGGGCTGCGCCGGCCAGGCCGTGTCGGACGTCGTCGTGTCTTGCGGCAACGGCGAGCGCGGCTGCTGCGAACGCGCAGCCGAACGCGACCGATACCGACATCAGATCGAACGACAGACTGATGTTGCCGGGGAGCTCGAGCGCCATCATGCCGGTGAAGTGCATCACGGCAATGCCGCCACCGACGATTGCGCCCCCGATCGCCGCGGCACGGCTCGTGAAAGCCGACAGTGCAACACCCAGACCGATGCCGAAGATCACCACGGTGAAGATCAGCGACAGCGTGGTCAGAAACAGACTGTAGCCTGCCTCCGCGCCCGGGTTGTACGCCAGCATCGAGATGAAATGCGTGGCCCAGACGCCGCAGCCGCCGGCCGCCGCATCCAGAGCGAGCCAAACCAGCCGCGCACGGCCATGGGCTGCCTGCGCGCGGTAGAACAGGCCGATCGTGACCCAGCTCGCCAACAGGCAAATGGCGGCAGCAAGCGCTACCAGGCGCCAGTCATGTTCGGCCGCCAGGCAATTAATGACTGTAAACATTTGCCCCTTCCCAGGTGTTTGCACTCGCAAAAGCGCGCGTCAAAATCCGATTATGGGGATGGCCGGTCAAAGCGGACGTTAATATTCAGTTCCGTAGGAATACAGAGGGTCAGCGGCAGGCAACGTCATGCTGCTCTGAAGGACTGATGCGGCTTCACGACCGTTCCGATCTTGCTATCGGGGCGGAATGCGCTAACAGTCAGGCAGTTCCGAAAGGTGGCTGCCGTGATCGCGAAACGACGCAGTTTGCCCGGTGAATTTGGACGTCGGTGTAGCCATTGCGGCTTCGCAATCCGGCCAACAGCGAACTTTTGCGGTGGCTGTGGCCGATCGCGGGCTCTCTCCAGCGCGACCGATCAGGATGCGCTGACGTTTCTGCAATCAAAGGTACCGCCCCAACTGGTCGAGCGGATATTGCATTCCGGCGGGGCCATGTCGGGCGAACGCAAGCATGTTACGGTCTTGTTTGCCGATATTCGCGGGTCGACGGCACTGATCGACAAACTTGATCCGGAAGAGGCGCTCGAAATACTTGGGCCGGTGCTTCAGGTTCTGATGGACGCGGTTCATCAGCATGATGGCTTCGTGAACCAGGCCCGCGGTGATGGTATCATGGCTTTGTTCGGCGCCCCGATCGCCACTGAAGACCATGCCGTGCAGGCGTGCCGCGCCGCGATCAACATGCGTGCCGATATCGACGAACTGAATCGCAAGAGGAATGGCGACATCGCCTTGCGTATCGGAATGAACTCCGGCGACGTCGTCATCCATTCGATCGGCAGCAACCTCGTCATGAATTACGACGCTGTGGGAAAAACCGTTCATTTGGCTGCGCGCATGGAAGAGCTGGCTCCGCCGCACGCGATCATGTTGACGGCTGCAACGCACAAGCTCGCAAGAGGGTTCATCGCAGCCGTGCCGCGAGGCGTCGTTGCCGTGAGAGGCGTGGAGGAGTCGGTCGAGACGTTCGAGCTTGGCGAGATGCGTTCGACGACGCGTTGGCAAGCGCGATCGTCGCGAGGCCTCAGCGTCCTTGTGGGCCGCCAGGCGGAGCTTGGCATTCTCAAGATTGCGCTTGAGAGAGCCGCGGGTGGAAATGGACAGGCGTTGACTGTCGTTGGAGCGGCCGGACTGGGAAAATCGCGACTAATTCACGATTTTGTCGGGGAGCTTTCCGACGAGTGGATGGTGCTGGAAGCTGCATGCGTTCCTCAGCACACCCAATCCAGCTATCATCCAATCAGCGATCTGATCCGCAACATATTCGGAATCGGCATCGATGATACGCCCGAAACCGTAGCCAGGCGAGTCAAAGAGCAGATCGTTGCTCTGGATCCGGCGTTGTCCGAGTACCTTCCGGCTATTTCTTCTGTGTTGGACATCCAGATTCAGGATCGGGAGTGGAAAAAGCTGGAGCCGTCGGAAAAACGTCGCGAGATCATTGAAGCGACCAACGCCCTGATCCTGTTCCAGGCGCGGCGCAGACCCCTGCTGATCATCGTCGAGGACGTCCACTGGATAGACGCCGAGACAAAGCTCATCCTTCACAACATCCTGCATCGCCGGCATGGCGTACGGATCTTCGTAATCATGACGCAGCGCCCGGAGGGGGGCCTGGCAGACCCCGGCCTTCTTCGCCTCGACTTGTCGGCGCTCGATGACATGGCCTCGCAGGAGCTGCTGGATCGGTTCATGGGCCGGGATGTCACCCTCCAGTCGATCAGAAAGCGCATTGTCGCAAAGGCACAGGGAAATCCCTTGTTTCTGGAAGAACTGGTTCAGGCTCTCGCGGATACGAGCAGCCTTGAGGGAGAGCCCGGGGATTATCGCCTCAGCAAGCCTGCCGGGGGCATTGAGATCCCTCAGACCATCCACACTGTTTTGGCCGCGCGCATCGATCGATTGGATGGAATGCCGAAGACCTTGCTGCAGACTTCCGCCGTGATCGGCGCCGACGTTTCGGTGGCATTGCTCTCGGGGATGCTCGAAGTGGCTCCCGGCAAGATCGCTGGTGACCTCAAGACGCTGGAGCGAGCAGATTTCCTCCGGAAAGTGGAGCGTGTCGGATCGGATTACTCTTTCAAGCACGAGCTCATCCGGGAGGTCGCCTACGGAACCATGCTGTTGGGGGCGCGTCGAGCGCTTCACGCCAAGGCGGTCGCAACCATCGAATCCCGCTTCGCGGACCGACTCGATGAACACATAGATCGGCTCGCTGATCATGCGTTCATGGCGGAGCTTTGGGAAAAGGCTGTCCCTTACCAGCTACGAAGCTGTCGACGCGCCGTGCGGCGAGGGGCCAATCAGGACGCGATCGCGATATATCAACGGGGGTTGGAGACTTTGTCGCATTGGCCGGATTCGGCCGCCAAAACAATGGCTGAGATCGATTTTCGTCTCACCGTGATCATTGCG
>NZ_JBEKXH010000636.1:0-3256 GCF_049512235.1 Bradyrhizobium sp. | reverse complement strand
ATGGCAGCACAATCAAGTCCTCTACGATGGAAAAGGGAACCGGTGCCGAAACCTTGAATGTCACAAATGAAATTCCCAATAGGCCATCATCATCTTCCGCTACCAAAATGGGTTGGCTATCCAAGCTGCGGCTTTGTGTATGCGTCTCGGATAGTCGTGGTTCGATCTCCATTCGAAGAATTTCAGGTAATCCAACTCGCCAGTGATCGGGTCCCAGAGCGCGGGATCCCCACATCTCGCTGTGAGAGATATAGGCTGGAGTGACATTTTCAGCGAAGAATAACGCTAATTCGCTCGATCGACCGCTGTCTTCACACCACTGAAGCCGCAACGTCCCGGACATTGTAACGTTCCCAGTCTCACTGACCTCATCGACGGATCATGCGGTCGAACAATCTTGGATTAATCTGTTGCTAAAAAAGGGCCTCTTGCGGTTCAACATCCCAGGACTCTCAGGACTTTGGCGAGGCTGTCTGATGCGACAGTTCGCGTCAATCGGGAGTCGTCAGCTGGTTCTATCTTACGGCATTCCCTTTCGCAGTGCAACTCCGCGCTGACGAATCGTAACGTCTCAACCGTATTTTGATTTCCTCAATCTGTCCTGGTGTAAGAAGCGGCTGTCGATTCATGGGTGAACTTTGGCTGTCAACTACCAGAGTCTCGGCTTTGGATGAGGTACTCTGTGGCATTCACTCCCTGGGCCGCGACCGTGGGCCTTACTCTGGAGCTCGCATGCTACTATTCTTGCTGCGCAGGTGCGATGAGCAATCCGTCATTTCCAAATCCGTGCCTGCAACCGGCAAAACCCGACAACCGCCATTGCCGAGCCTACCGCCTTGCCGGAAACGTTGCGGCACGCCGAAATCGACGCGCGTAACCCGAAGCAGAAACGCCCTTGCGCCACTACACCATCCGCCGCTCCATGCTTTAGCTGTTCCAGGTCGCACAGTTGTCGATTAGTCTCGCCCCAACCGCAGGGAGAGAGCGGCAGCAAAATCGAGGATGATCGATGTCGGCACCCGCCCCACCTCCCTGGCTCTTCCTGAGCCATTCGGGCGTGGACACCGGCGCCGCGCGGGAGTTGAAGCGGCGGCTGCTCGACAGCGCGGAAGCGCGGGCTGCGGGGTTGCGGGTGTGGCTGGACAAGGACGATCTCGCCGCCGGCGCCGGCTGGCAGCCGCAGCTCGAGAAGGCGATCAGCGAGGAGACGACGGCGTTTGCGGTTCATGTCGGCGCCAATGGCGTCGTGAACTGGGTCGAGAGCGAGGTGCGGCTCGCCCTTTCGCGTGCGACCGGTAGCTCGCATTATCCCTTCATCCCCGTTCTTGCCACGGATTGCCTTGGCGCGGCCGCGCTGCCCCCTTTCGCGCGGCAGTACCAAGGGGTCCGCGACCCCTTGAACAGCCTAGATGAGTTCACCAAACTCCTCCGGGCCGTGCTGGGCCGGTCGCCGCTCGACAAGATCGTCGTGCTTGAAAATCCCTTCGTCGGCCTCAAGGCGATGACCGAAAGCGATGCCGACCGATTCTTCGGTCGCGGCGAAGAGCTCGCTGAGCTCATCGCCAAACTCAGACGGCACCGGCTGATCGCCATCGCCGCCGACAGCGGCGCCGGTAAATCGTCGCTGGCGCAGGCCGGTCTGATTCCGGCTTTCCGTGGTGGAGCGTTGGCAGACACGGCCGGGCGGGAGCCGGATGATCGGCTGTGGCACGTCGTTGTCATGCGGCCGCGCCGGGACCCGATCGAGGGGCTGAAGCGCGGTGTGACGGAAGCCGCCACCGCGCTCGGACGATCCGCCGAGCAATGCGCGTCCCTGCGCCAACGCATCGACCCCGCGAACCCGAGCGAGAGCGCCTACGCGATCCGCTGCGACCTGCCGGCCGGCAAAACGGAAACCCTTTTGATCGTCGACCAGTTCGAGGAGCTCTTGACCGAAACCGCGGAGGTGGAGCGCCTTCGCTTCGTCGATCTTCTGATGGCGCTCACGGCGCTTGGCGGCTTTCGCATCGTGCTGACGCTGCGCGCCGATCACTTCAATCTCTGCCGCCCGCTCACAGCCCTGTTCGATCAGCTGACGCGGGATCACCAAGAGGCCGTGCTGCGGTTGCGGCGGATCACCGACGCCGGCATTGCTGAAGCCGTGCGCAACCCGCTGCGCCTGGCGGGTCATACCGACGTCGCCGAACAGGACGCGCTGATCGGTTGGATCCGACGCGATATCACCGACCGCGCCGGCGATCTCGCTTTGGTGCAGATGGCGCTCTACGCCACGTGGCAACGGCATCGCGCGGCCGGCGTGGATCTGCTGGTCGCCTACGCACAGGTCGAGGGCGTTGCCGGCGCGCTCGCGCACGAGGCGGAGCACGTCCGCATCGACCGCCTCGACGGCACAGAGCGCGCTTTGCTGGACACGATCTTCATCCGGCTGGTGCGGCTGGGCGAAACCGGCGGCGCGACCCGACGCGCTGCGGATCTCAGTGATTTCGACGGCGAGCGCCGGACATTGGTCTCGAAGCTGGCGACGGAAGAGTATGGGCGCCTGGTTTTGACCGGGGAGAAGTCGGTCGACATCGCGCACGAGGCGCTGATCACGCAATGGCCCTGGTTGCAGAGCGTGCTCATCGAGGCGGCGGCCGACATGCGTGTCCTCGATCGTCTGATGGACAGGGCCCATCGATGGAATTCGACGGAGGTAGGTAACGCCGAACACCTTGCGACGGGGGCCGAGCGGGAGGAGTTCGCGGCCTTGGCGGCGAGACGTGCGGATTGGCTATCGGGCACGGAGTGCGAGTTTGTCGTCGCCAGCGACGCGGCGGCGAAGGCAGCACGGCAGGATCGCGAGGAACAGCTGGCGGCCAGAGAGCGGGCTCAGCGCCGCGCACGGTGGGCAACCCTTGGTATCCTGTTGGTCGGCCTGGCTGCCCTTTTTGGGGCCCTTTACCAGGCGCGTGAGACAGCCAGGCGCGAGGCGATCGTGCTGACCAGCTTGGCCAATCGGGCTATTGCCGACCAGAATTATGAATCCGCCATGCGGATCGCTCTGCAGGATCTGCCGAGCCCGGGCCATTCGCCGCTGGCGCTTGGCTGGTCGACCGCTGAGATCAGTGGGCTCGAGGCAAAACTCGCCGGCGCGGCCGATTTGAGTCCGCTGTTGCGCGAGCTCAAGGGCCACGGCGGCCCGGTCTGGAGCGTGGCGTTCAGCCCCGACGGGGCGCGCATCGTCACCGCATCGACTGACAAGACCGTGCGGGTGTGG
>NZ_JBEKXH010000635.1:0-3258 GCF_049512235.1 Bradyrhizobium sp. | reverse complement strand
CTGGCCCGATAATGACGTTCGCTTCGGGCGTCTGGCATCGGCGGCTGCCCAACTGGCCGCTGGCCTTCTGGACAAGAGCTGGGCTGCGGATCTGGTCCATGCCAACGATTGGCAGTCCGCGCTGGTCCCGGCCTATCTCGCGTGGAATGCAATCGATATCCCGACCATCCTGACCATCCATAACCTGGCTTTCCAGGGCCTGTTTCCGAAGGAATCGCTGCGGCGGATCGGCGCCCCCGATGAGTCATTCCATATCGACGGCCTCGAATTCTACGACAAGCTGTCGTTCCTCAAGGGCGGCATCGTCTACGCCTCGCACCTGACGACCGTCAGCGAGACCTATGCCCGGGAGATCACGACATCGGGACTCGGCTGCGGCCTTGAGGGCCTGCTGCGCCGCCGCTCCGACGCCGCGCAGCTCACCGGAATCCTGAACGGCATAGACGAGAGCTGGGATCCGAAAGTCTGCACGCAACTGACCCGACCGTTCGGCGCGGGCGACTGGGAGGCGAAGCGCGCGAACGCCGACTGCGTGCGGCAGAAGTTTGGCCTGGCGTTGTCGCGCGGACCACTGTTTAGCCTCGTCGCCCGCCTCGTTCATCAGAAGGGCGTCGATCTCGTGCTGTCGGCCGCCGACGCCATCGTTGCCGGTGGCGGCCAGATCGTCGTGACCGGTCGCGGGGAGACGCGTTTCGAGGAGGCGCTGGTCGATGTGCACCGCCGCCGGCCCGATGCGATCGGGGTTGATATCGGATTCGACGACGGCGAGGCCCGGCGCATTTTTGCCGGCAGCGATTTTACCTTGATGCCGTCCCGGTTCGAGCCGTGCGGACTGAGCCAGATGTATGCGCAGCGGTTTGGCTCGCTGCCGATCGGGCACCAGACCGGCGGCCTCGCGGAAACCATCGCGGATGGCGAAACCGGCTTCCTATTCGCGCATCCCTCAATCGAGTCATTTCTCGGCGGTATCCGTCGCGCGTTCGCGACGTTCGGAGCGAAGGATCGCCTCAACTCGATGCGCCGCAGCGCCATGTCGCAGTCATTCAGCTGGGACGTTTCCGCAGCCTGCTACGACGCGCTTTATCGAAAAACGGTATCAACTTAACGCACGGCGATGCCTACGGTATATCTGTGCTTTCAGAAGGTCGGATGGAGGCATGGTCCTACCTTGGCGGCTGTAACTCGCCGACCAGCCAGCCAACATCCCCAGACCTCATTGGATCGGACGCTATAGCGATTTTTTCGACGTGGTTGCAATTGGAGCAGTCGAACGTGCGGAGTTCGAATCCCGTAGGCCCCGGAGAGATGCGCGAAAGAATCATGCGCGTTTGGCATTTCGGGCAGCGGAGCCGCTGAATTGCGAGCAGCGGGATTGCGGCTAGATGATCGGTCATGGTCTCACCCTAAGTCAGGCGGGAGCGCGAAACTCTCAGTCGCCGGCAGATACCGTTGGGGGGCGGTGACCGAACCAACATGCTCCGAGGGGTTCGGCGTCGCCGGTCAATATTGATCAGGTTCTGAAATAAATCGGATAACCAACGCCATGACGAAAACGCGGCGACGGCGAATCGCGCTCGGAGATTTTGCCTTGGATGGTCAAAATCGCACAGACTCTTTTGAGTTGGCAGCCGAAGATGCGGGTGCGTTTGGCGGTCGGTAGGCGCAACGAGGAAGAGACGGGCCTGCGATGCGCCATCTGCGACGGCACGGAGACGATCAACTGTGCCAACCAGACGAGCCAAATCGCCGCCAGCCCATGGTCTGGCTTATGAGGGAGTCCTGTATCCCCCTGCGGGACTCCCTCTCGCCGGCTAGTTCCCCAAGGCGAAGGTAGCTGCTGATTTTCTGGCGTTGGTACCGCTGAATAATGCGGCACGCGGATGTCCGTCGAGGTGGAGTACGTTCAGTGGGCGTGCCCTCCGCGGTGTATCCCGTGGATAGCCCACGGCTAGAACGGCCATTCAAAGAACGCGGAGAGTCCGTTTGTCACCAGTGACCTCGACTGCGACCCCAGTACCCGCCGCCACCGAACAAGAGCACGACCACGACGATAATCAGGATTAATTCCATGGGATTTCTCCGTTGACGGCGACGGCAGTGTTTGCCGCGTACCTAACCATCCCAACGGCCTCCTCAAAGTATTGTTCCCGACAAGCGTCAACCCGACTTGCGGAGTGTGAGCGATGTGGCTCAGTTCACCCGGGTTCGAGCGCGCGTTGCTTGGCCATGGCTTGAACAACGGCGTGATGACGTTGCCCGACCAGGCTTTGGCGCAATATTTCTGGCCGGCGCTGGAGCCGCATACCTCAGCGGTGGGTTCGGGGTTGGGGAGTTCGGCTTCTGCGCCGTCGTTCCTCGCCTTTCGAGGAGTTCTTCCTTCGGATCGACCCAACGACATTTGGGGGGCACTTTGCCCCATAAGACTGCGAATCGGCAGACTGCGAATCGGCGGACAGGACCGAATGACCCCTCCGCGACACCGGCGGCGCCCAACGGCTGTGCTTTCCGATGTCGGTTATGCCCTGTCATAATGCGTGTTTTGCTGCCAAGATGCGGTTTGAGGTCCCAGGACGAAGACTCGGATTTACCGTGCTTGTTGGCGTCGCGACGCCGACTGAGGATACTATGTTCGCTCGGAGGAAACGATGAGACGGCAGAAAAAATTCTATGCATGGGGCTATGCTGACGAAGATCTGACGTCAGACGAAATCAGGCTTTGGGAAACCGATATCGCGGATCGATACAGCCTCTCTGGGTTCGACGTCACGCCGCCGCCCAAGGCGGAAGAGATTACGCTGCGTCGGTCGCGAGTCGCGGTGCCTTCCGCGCTGCAACCTATCGTTCGCACCGATCATCTCACTCGGTTGGAGCACGCTTACGGCAAGGCTTGGTTCGATGCGTGCCGGATGTTCAGCCGCTCGGTGCCCAATCCGCCGGACGCAGTGGCCTTTCCCGACAACGAACAGGACATCGTGCGCATCCTCGCATGGTGCGACCAGATCGGCGCCAAGGCCATTCCGTATGGCGGCGGCTCGTCCGTCGTGAAGGGCATCGAACCCGCTCCAGAGTTTGAAAAGGTCGTGACGATCTCGCTGCGCCACATGGACAAGGTGCTGGAGGTCGATCCGGTAAGCCACGCCGCGCGCATCGAGGGCGGCGTTTACGGGCCGCACATCGAAGACCAGCTGCGCGAGTCGCCGTTCACGATGCGCCACTACATGCAGGCCTACCGCTGCTCGACGCTGGGCGGCTGGATCG
>NZ_JBEKXH010000634.1:0-3258 GCF_049512235.1 Bradyrhizobium sp. | reverse complement strand
GCCCATTTCGCCAGCGAGGCCGGGATATGCTTCTCGTAAGGCTTCAGCGGGATCCGCGACTTCAAAATGATGACGCCGTCGGGCCGCCGCTCGACCGCGATATCGCGCTCAAGCCACTGGATCTTGCGAAAGGCCGGTTTTGTCAGAACCGTGGCGGTATTCCCATTCATGTCGCTTCTCCCAAGACCCCGGCTCTACGGCAAGGCTCGTTCTTCTACCTCGGCGCCATGCGGATGGCGCCGTCGAGGCGGATGGTTTCGCCGTTCAGCATCGGGTTCTCGACGATGTGAACCGCGAGGTTGCCGTATTCAGAGGCATCGCCGAGCCGCGCCGGATGCGGCACCTGGGCGCCCAAGCTCTTGCGCGCCTCCTCGTTCAGTCCCATCAACAGCGGGGTCAGGAACAGCCCGGGCGCGATGGTGTTGACGCGGATCTTGAGGCTGGCGAGGTCGCGCGCCGCCGGCAAGGTCAGGCCGACGATGCCGCCCTTCGACGCCGAATAGGCGATCTGCCCGATCTGGCCTTCATAGGCCGCGACGCTCGCGGTGTTGATGATGACGCCGCGCTCTTCGCCGACAGGCGCTTCCGTCGCCAGCCGCTCGGAGAACAGCCGCAATACGTTGAAGGTACCGATCAGGTTGACGTTGATGATGCGCACGAATTTTGCCAGCGGATAGACGCCGTCCTTGCCGACGACACGCTGCGATCCACCTATCCCGGCGCAATTAACCAGCACGCGGGCGATCCCATGGGCCGTTTCGGCCTTGGCGATCGCGGCCTTGACCTGCTCCTCGTCGGTGACGTCGGCTACGACCGCTGTGCCGTTCACTTCGGCCGCGACCTTCTCGGCGTTCTCCTTGGCCTGATCGAGCACGGCGATTTTCGCGCCCTTGGCGGCCATGGCGCGGGCGGTGGCGGCGCCGAGACCGGAGCCACCTCCGGTGATGAGAACGGCAACATCTTTCAACTGCATGACAAAACCTTTCCTTGGACGTTTCTTCTAAAACAGGCGAATAGGGAATAGCGAAAGGAAGGAAGAGAAGAACGCAACTGTCGTCTATTCGCTATTCGCCACTCCCTATTCGCTCCTTCAGCATGCCCCCGCAAATCAGCGCTTCGATGTGCCTGATATATTGGCGGCAGACTTCATCGGTGACCGGCCCGACGCCGGTGGCACGCGACATCGCATGCCTCCCGAAAAACAGGTGATCGCAGGCGCCGATCAGGCTGGTGTAGAACAGGACTGGATCGACATCGCGGAATTCGCCGGCCCTGATGCCTTCGGCCAGCAGGCGCCGGTGAAAGTCCAGCAGCGGTGCAACAAAGAATTTCGAGACTTCGTCGGCAGCTTCCGCGCTGCTCTCATGCAGGAGAAAGTGGATCAGCCGGTTCATGTAGGGGAACTGGTAATAGGCCTTGATGATGCCAGCGATATGCAGCTTCAGTTTCGCGGTTGGCGCAATCGGCTGCGCCAAGAGATATTCGAGCTGCGTCATCTCGGTCGCGGCATCCCGCGCCAGCAGCGCCAGCAGCAGGCCGTCCTTGTTGCCGAAGTGATATTTCACCAGGGCGGCGTTGACGCCGGACTTCTGCGCGATGTCGCTGAGGGAAACCTCGATCGACGAGCGCTCGATCATCAGTTCGCTGGCCGCCACCAATAGCTTCTCGGCGGTGGTGTTCTTCCCACCCGGGAATCTGGTCGGTACGCTGGTATTCAATTGTGATCCCATGACCTGCCTGCCGGGCGATCCCGATGCCAGATAACCCGATGCCCGGGCCGCACTCAAGAGTTAATTGATTGATTGACTAAATCCGGGCGCATCCCTTAAATCTGCCCGGCATCGAGAGAACCAGCACACAACAGGGAGAACCGTCATGGCCGAGGCTTACATCGTCGCCGCCGCGCGAACCGCGGGCGGCCGTAAGGGGGGACGGCTGGCCGGTTGGCATCCGGCCGATCTCGCCGCTGCCGTGCTGGACTCGTTGGTCGAACGCAGCGGCGCCGACCCCGCAGAGGTCGAAGACGTCATCATGGGCTGCGTGATGCAGGCGGGCGAGCAGTCCAACAACATCGCGCGCAATGCCATCATGGCCTCCAGGCTGCCGGAGAGCGTGCCCGGCACCTCGATCGACCGGCAGTGCGGTTCGTCGCAGCAGGCGCTGCATTTCGCAGCCCAGGCCGTGATGTCCGGGGCCATGGATATCGTGATCGCCGCCGGCGTCGAATCGATGACGCGGGTGCCGATGGGGCTCGCCTCGCAATTGCCGGCCAAGAACGGGTTCGGCACCTATAAGAGCCCGAACATCGAGAAGCGCTACCCGCATATCGTGTTCAGCCAGTTCACCGGCGCGGAAATGATGGCCGAAAAATATGGGCTCAGCAAAGACGAACTCGACGAGTATTCCTATAACAGCCACCAGCGCGCCATCGCCGCGACGCAAGGGGGCAAGTTCAAGGACGAGATCATTCCGCTGCAGATCGCCCGCGCCGATGGTTCGACCGATACCCATGCCGTCGATGAAGGCATCCGCTTTGACGTCACCCTCGATGGTATCAAGGGCGTAAAACTGATCGCGGAGAACGGCAAGCTCACCGCCGCCAGCGCCAGCCAGATCTGCGACGGCGCCTCCGGCGTGATGGTCGTCAACGAAAGGGGCCTGAAGTCGCTCGGGATCAAGCCGATGGCGCGGGTTCATCACATGACCATGATGGGCGGCGATCCCGTAATCATGCTGGACGCGCCGCTGCATGCCACCGAACGCGCGCTGAAGAAGGCCGGCATGGCAATCGACGACATCGACCTGTTTGAAGTCAACGAGGCCTTCGCCTCGGTGCCGACCGCGTGGCTGAAAACCACCGGCGCGGACCCGGCAAAACTCAATGTCAATGGCGGGGCGATCGCGCTCGGCCATCCCCTCGGCGGCTCCGGCACAAAACTGATGACCACGCTGGTCAACGCGCTCAAGCAGCGCAACAAGCGCTACGGCCTGCAGACCATGTGCGAGGGCGGCGGCATGGCCAATGTGACGATCGTGGAGAGGCTGTAAGGAGGAAGCGAAATCAAGGAGCTGACTTCGAGGCCAAACGCCCACCGGCAAACTGGTGAACCGGCACCCGCGCGACCGCTATTGGCCGAAGAAGCCGCGACGGGCTGCCGTTAGGATAGCGTCAAATCAACTGCTTCGGATTTTGCAGGCAAGTCCGTGCATGGGTCGGCGTCGGTGGATAAATCAGGATGAGGTCATAAGCTCCCCTCC
>NZ_JBEKXH010000633.1:0-3282 GCF_049512235.1 Bradyrhizobium sp. | reverse complement strand
AACTGGCCTTGCTTGACGCCCCAGATCCTTAAGGCCGGAGCAATCTGGGGAAGGTTCGAGCCGGACGCGCGAAAGGCCTGACATCGGGCCGGAATCGTCTTAGAACAGCGGCCCCTGCCTTCATGAGCGTGTCAGTTCCAACGGATCATGCCTGCCATTTCGTCGAAAAAGCCGTATCGCGTCGGCCGTTCCCGCACCGGGCTCGGCCTGTTCGCCACCAAGCCGATCAAGAAGGGCGCCAAGATCGTCCGCTATTTTGGCCCGCTGTTGGATTCCCGGAACAAGAAGGACGACGCGGTCGAGAACAAATATCTGTTCGAGCTCAATGGCCGCTGGACCATCGACGGCTCGGTGCGCGAGAACGTCGCCCGCTATATCAATCATGCCTGCAGGCCGAACGCCGAATCCGATGTCATGCCGCGCAAGCGCAAGGTCGTGATCCGCGCCATCAAGAACATAGCGGCGGGCGAAGAAATCAACTACGATTACGGCAGCGATTACTTCAAGGCCTACCTGAAGCCGATCGGCTGCAAATGCGCGGCTTGCGAAAACAAGCGCAAGAAGAAGCGCGCCGAGGCGAGGGCCGAACGGCTGCGCCTGAAAGCGCGAGCCGAGAGGAAGGCCTTGAAGGAAGCCGAGAAAGAGGCGGCGAAGGCCAAGCGAAAGCACAAGCAGGAGCTGAACGGCAAGCCCGCCAACGGCAAGCACCTCAACGGGCACGGCGGAAAATACGCTGCGGGCAAGATGATATCTGCGAAGTCGGAAACTCTGGACCCAGGGCGATGGCGCAAGGGGTCGTCGCGAAGGCTTCAGATGCTCGCGAGGGACCAAGGAGCCAGGTTTCCCTGATATTGGTTCAGGCCAAGAGCGCACTGCCGCTTTTGCGCAGTCCGAGGCCGTTCTCCGTTCGGTGGGATGGACGGGGGAGGGGATCGGCGCGCCGGCTGGCGCAGCCATTTTCGCAGCTGACGCCAATGTCGCGATCCCCTTCAAGCTGCGGTTCGGCAGCGACGTGCTGAGCTTTATTTCCACCACGATGATTTTCGGCACGCCGTCGATATCACGCTGTCGGAGCCGGCGCTGGAGACGTTCTTTGCGGCGGATGAACTGACCGCCGAGCGGATGCGAAGTATGGCGGCCCAGCTGAAATAGTGCCTTGCATGGGCGTGGGATGCTTATTATCTCAGGAACGTCCGCTTCAGCGAGGACCCTTGGATGAGCTCCCTCAAGCCGCTTCAGATCGACATCGTTTCCGACGTCGTGTGCCCGTGGTGCTACATCGGCAAGCGCCGCGTCGAAAATGCGCTGGCGCTGGCGCCGGAGGTGCCGGTTGCGATCCACTGGCGGCCATTCTTTCTCAATCCCTGGGTGCCGCGCGAGGGCATCAGCCGCGACGAATATCTCACCGCAAAGTTCGGCTCGGTCGAGGCCTACAAGAACATCGCCGGCCGCGTCGTCGCCGCCGCCGGCGAAGAGGGGCTTGTGTATCGGCCCGACCTCGTCAAGCGCCAGCCCAACACCATCGACTGCCACCGGCTGATCCATTGGGCCGATGCGAGGGGCAAATCGGCCGAGATGAAGCAGCGGCTGATGGAATTGTATTTCCGCGATGGCGGCGACCTCACGGACGTCGATGTTTTGGTGCAGGCGGCGGCCGATTGCGGGCTGGATCCCGCCCTTGTGCGGCGGCGCCTTGCGACCGATGAGGATGTTGGCTTGATCTCGGCGCAGGCCAAGGATGCCTCCGACAAGGGCATCTCCGGCGTGCCGACTTTTGTCTTTGCGCAGAAGTACGCGGTATCGGGCGCGCAGCCGGCCGAACAGCTAGCCCGCGCTATCCGCCAGGTTTCGGCGGAGGTCAACGCGCAGGCCGCGGAGTAGGGTTTTTCCACTCCCGCGCCCCGCCCTTCGCAGGAGAGGCAATGTAGCCCACTTCGCAAGGACTTGAATTTGCCAGTTGCTCGCGCGACAATCTGCTGTGGAGATCGATCATGAAGATAAAGATTGTCGTGCATGACGCTGAGGAGGGGGGCTACTGGGCCGAAGTACCTGCTATTCCAGGCTGCGCTACCCAAGGCGACAGTATGGATGAGCTCATGAAGAATCTTTATGAAGCGATCGAGGGATGTCTTTCGATTGAAGTTGCGCCGCCCGAGGCCGGCGGCACCGAACGGATGCTGGACTTGCCTGCATGAAATCGTTATCTGGCCGCGACTTCGCTCGCATCGTCGAGCGTCGTGGTTGGACGCTGCTTCGCGTCAACGGCAGCCATCATATTTATGGCAAAAGCGGAAGCGTCGTGCGGCTTTCAATTCCAATCCATGGAAACAAGCCTCTGAAGATGGGCCTGCTACGGCATCTGGCAAAACTCGCAGAACTTTCAGACGAGGATATTTAGCGCCTTTCGGCCTATCATTATGGCTTTGGCATTTTGGCGCCGACCTCCACGGTTATTTTTCACCGCGGCCATGGATCAAATGAACGGCGCGGCGCGCCAGTTCGCGGGCCGAACGGCGCAGGGTCAGCGCCGCTTGGATCAGCGACACCATGGGATCGCGCGGCCGTAGCGGGATCAGCACGTCGCCGATCTCGAAGCGTCCTCGCCAAATCGGATTGATCATCGGATGATCCGCGCTCGCCATGGAGTCAGCCGTCGCGATTGTGGGATCGGCGCACAGTAGCCGCGTCAGATCCAGCGTCAGCTGCACGCCGGGCGAAAATTTGGCAAAACGCTCGTCGATGCCGACCTTGAAGTAGAACGCGCGATCCTGGTGCCGCAGTACGATCGCGGCTGCGACCGGCATCGTGTCGGCTCGCAGTGTCACGATCTGGCACCGGCCGCTTTCCGCAAGCGCAACCGTCGCGCGCCGGATAAAACCGGCATCGCCCGCGTCCTGCGCCAGCGCGGTGCCGCGCCGGCCCTTCCAGCCGCTGGCCTCCAGCCTCAGGAAATGTTCGATCGCGGCTGCGACCTCTTCAGGCGTCCGCGCCACGTCGAAAGCCACAGCGCCGTATTCGCCAAGCCGGCTGCGCTGGCGGCGCAGTTCCTTCAGCTTCTTGGACCCCAGCGCATCGCGCAGCAGTTCGTCGGCATCGCGCGTCGCATCGAGAGAGGCGCGGACATAGGACTGCAGCACGCGCGGACGCATGCCGCCACCGCGCAGCACCGCGGCGATGGCACGCATTGCAGCGCCGTCGATCGCCACATCGCGCAGGATCAGCGCGCGGGCACCCGCATTTCGCGCCTCGCGCAGCAGCCGCCGTGCGGCGTCCTGCGCCATG
>NZ_JBEKXH010000632.1:0-3283 GCF_049512235.1 Bradyrhizobium sp. | reverse complement strand
TGCCGGGTGTTTTCCGGTGCCTCGCTGTGAATACTCGTGTGCGTGATGGCCGTTTTCTGCACGCGAGGCTGCGGGTGCCACTGGGCATCCGGCATTCCCCACGCCCTCTGTTTCTGAGGGCGATGAGTTTCCAGGCAAAAGCCCGGGCGCGTCGCGCCGCGGGGCTGCGAACGCATGTTAGAAACACCCGTCATTGCGAGGAGCCTTGCGACGAAGCAATCCAGCTTTCTCTCCGCGGCGCTAAAGCTGGATTGCTTCGCTAAAGCGCGCAATGACGATCTCAGATTAATTTTTTTTCGGGGCTGTTCGAAATTCTTTGGGAGCGAAATGACGCAGGCTCGCTTATTTCGGCTGCTTCCTGCGCCGCGGCGGCATGGCGGCCGCGGCGTCGACATCTTCCGCTTTCTCCGTCTCGGCCAGCCCGGCTTTCCCGCGCCAGCGCAGGATTTCCATCGCCAGCACCGGATGATTGAAGCCCTTCAGCTGCAGATCGTCGATAGCAGCGGCCTCGACGTAATCCTCGACCATGCCGTAGACCCGTCTGGAGACCACGATCTGGCCGGCCTTGGCTTCGTCGCACAGCCGCGAGGCGAGGTTGGTGACGCTGCCGATCGCGGCATATTCCAGCCGCTGCTCGAAGCCGATCTGGCCCAGGGTCGCATAGCCGAGTGCGATGCCGACGCCGAAACCCAGGCTGTGGCCGCGGTTGCGCCAGCGCTCGGTCAAGGCGCCGATGCTGTCGCGCATCTGAACCGCCATCTTCACCGCGCGCAGTGTGTGATCGTCGAACTGGATCGGCGCGTTGAACAGGATCATCACGCCATCGCCGGCATAGCGGTCGAGCGTGCCCTCATAGCGGAAAATCAATTCGCCGAGGGCTGTGTGATATTCGCGCAGCACGTTCATGGCTTCTTCCGGCTCGGTACTTTCGGTGAAGGCGGTAAAACCCCGCAGGTCGCAGAACACCACGGTGACCTCGCGGCGGTGGCTGTCGAGCAGCGCATCGTGGCCGTCGGAGGAGGCGATCAGTTGCGCCACCTGCGGCGCCAGGAAACGTTCGAGCCGGCGGATGCGTTCGATTTCCTTAAGCTGCTTGTCGACCCGCTCTTCCAGCGACCGGTTCCAGTCCTTGAGCTGGTCGGTCTGCTCCTGCAATTTCGCGGCCTGCTGTTGCACGGTGGCGTGGGCGGAGGCCAGTTCGCGGCCTTTCTGATCCACTTCAGTGAACAGCCGCGCATTGCGCATGGCGAGCACGGATTGATGCGCGAAGGTCCGCATCAATCCGATCAGATCAGGCGAAAATTCGCCGGCGTTTTTGCGCAGCACCACCAGGGATCCCAGAATGCCCTTCTGATCGACCAGCGGCACCACCAGCACCGAATGAAAGCCCGCCGCCACCGCGACGTCGCGCAGGAGCTGATCGGCGGCCTGGTCAAGATCGGGGATCGCGATTGGCTCGCCCAGGCGAGCGGCTTCGCCGAGCACGCTCGATCTCTCGTCGATCGAAAGATGCTGGCCCTCGGCCGCTTGGTCGATCCCGCTTGCCTCGGTCAGATTGAACTGATGCTGTGCCGCGTCATAGCTGTAGATCAGGACCGCGTCGGCGTGGGTGATTTCGAGCGCGCGGGCCGCGACCGTCGGCAGCACGGCGTTGAGATCGAGCGAGGAGGCGACCGCGCGGCCGACTTCCTCGAGCACTTTAAGTTCGTTGATCGACCGCGCCAGATCGCGGGTACGCTCCTCGACCTTGGATTCCAGGCCTGCATAGGTTTCCTGCAATTGTCCGGCCATGCTGTTGAACTGCTCGGCGAGTTCCTGCAGCTCGTCTTTGGTGCGCACCTCGATGCGCTGGCTGAAATCGCCGGCGCCGAGCCGCCGCGCGCCGGTGCGCAGCGCGGTGATCGGAACCAGCATCCGGCGCGCCAGCACGGTGCCGGCTGTGATCGCGACCACAAGCCCGAGCGCGACCAGCAAGCCGACCCGCAGCAGCTGATCCCGGATCGGCGCCAGCGCCTGCTCGCTCGGCTGCTCGAACAAGACGAACCAGCCGAGCTTTGGCATCGTATCCGACACGCTCAGTACCGAATGGCCGTCGACGTCATGGCCCGAGGCCAGCGCCTCGCCACCCGGTCTGATCACGGCGGCGACCTGGGGCAGGGCCGAGACGTCGCGGGCCACTTCCGGACCTCGCGCCGAGCTTGCCAGTACCTGGCCGCGTGCATCCACCACATAGGCCGCCGTGGCTTTGCCGACCTGGGCGTCAGCGAAAAAATCGCCGAGGAAGCCGAGGTCGATCTCGGCGACGGTGACGCCGGCATTGAACCCGGTATGCGATATCGCGATCGACATCATAGGCCGCGCGCCCCGGAAAAAGGCCGGACCGTAGCTGGCGCCGCGGGCGACGGTCTCGGTAAACCTGCTGTCGCGGGAAAAATCCGCCTTGCTGCCCGCCAGGATCGTGGTGCGCGACTGCCGGAGCTGCTCGCGGCCATTGCCGTCGAGCAGCGAGAGCTGGCTGACGGAGGGCACCTGGTTCAGCAACTGGGCATAATCGCTGCGGTGGTCCACGGCGCCGGCGCGCGTCACCCAGCTCATCTGCCGCTCGAGATCGCTGACCGCCTGCTCGATCCGCCGCGCCGTGGCCTCGGCCTTCTCCGACATCGCGTCGGTGAGTGTGGTCTTGGTGGCGCGGTAGCTGATCCAGGCTTCGGTGGCGCCGTTGATGGTGAGCACGAACACCACCAGACCGACCAGCGCGAGCACATATTTGGCGAACAGGCCTTCGCGGAGCGATCCGATCCTGTCCTTGACCCCGATCATCCAGACCCCTGTACGCCACCCGCCCCCGGAGCACGCCTCGGCAGCGGATGCACTCGCAGCCGATGTTGCATCCGCAGCGGATGTCGCATCGACCGCCATTGCGGCGGAAAGCAGTTAGAAGCGGCAGCGGCCTGCCGCCCCAGCCGCGACCTTTCTAGCATGATTTTGCGCGGGCCGGCCGGGGGGCGCCCGGTAAGGTTAGCCGCGCGCCTTCTACGCCCCTCCCCCTCTCGCCCGGCGAAGCCTTGGCGAGAAGGGAAGAGAGCGATAGAGCGGCGTGCAAGGCAGCGGGCAATATGGCGGCGCGGGAGGAGAAGCAGCGATCGTCCGCCAAGCCACCGGTCAGCGGTTGAACAGCTGGCGCAGTACGTCGTTCATCGGCTGGCTGTCCGGCGACGGCGGCGGGGTGGAATCGTTTTGCGCAGGCGCGGCTGGGGAGGCCGGTGCCGGAATGTTGCGGCCT
>NZ_JBEKXH010000631.1:0-3287 GCF_049512235.1 Bradyrhizobium sp. | reverse complement strand
CTATATCGCTCAGTGGATTGGGCAGCATCCCACATGGATGGCCCGGAAGTGGAGCTGTGATTATCCCGGCCGCCGGGAGAAACGCGAAATCTGATCAATTCGGGCCGAACGCCACTCCCCACGGCAATTCTCCGACCTGAATGGATTTGATGACCCGCAGGCGCGCCACGTCGATGACCGAGACGTCGTTGGAGACGCCGTTGGCGACCAGCAGATATTTTTCGTCCGGCGTAAAGGCGCCGTGCCAGACCCGTTGGCCGACCAGCAGGTATTTCAGGACCTCGTGCGTGACGCCATCGACCACCGCCACGCGATTCGCAGGCCCCAGATCGACGAAGCCGAGCTTGCCATCTTTTGTGATGTTGATGCCGACCGGCTGGATGGCCTCGGACCGCAGGCCTGGAATCTCGAATTTCACCGATTGCTTGAGCTGCCGCGTAACCGGATCGATGATGGCTAAGCCGCCGCCGATTTCCGAACTCACCCATAATTCCGACCCGTCGGCCTTGAATGCCGAGAAACGGGGACGCGAGCCAACCAGCAGATTGCCGACGATCTCGCGGCTCTTGGTGTCGATGAAATGCACCATGCTGGTGGTTTCCGAGGTGCACACCAGCGTCCTGGCATCCGGACTGACCGCCATTCCTTCGGGCTCGATGCCGACCGAGACCTCGCCCACCGAGGCGCGCTTCTCCAGGTCGATGACGGTTACCATGGCGTCGTTTTCGTTGGCGACGTAGAGAATTTTTCCCGCCGGATCGAGCGTGAATTGTTCGGGGTCCGGACCGGACGGCAAATCGCCTGAATTTTTCAGGGTCTTGGTGTCATAGACCTGGATGATGTCGTCGTCGCCGAGCGCCACATAGACAGATTGGCCATCGCGGGAGACGGCGATGCCCCGCGGTCGCTGCCCTGTCTTGATCGTCGCGACCGTCTCCAGTTTGTCGGTGTCGATGACGGAGATGGAGTTGCCCTTCTCGTTGGAGACAAAGGCGAGATAGGCCGAAGCAGGACCAGCCGACAGAGCGAGCCCCAAAAGGCAAAGACCCAATCCGACCGGCCAGCGCAAATCGAACATGTGGCGTCCTCCAAGGCGTCAGGACCGGCGACAACGAAGATGTTCCGCAGGGTCGCCGATTGGCCATCTGAAATTGTCTATCCGATGCCGCCCCGCTGAACCAGACGGTGCTTTGGGACGAAGTCAAGCATCCGGGGCAGGCATTCATTGCGCCATACGGTAAATTGAATACCCTGACTGGCGCGGGCAGAAGTAGTTAAGGGAAGTGGGGATGCGGGCTGCGAGCACCGCGGAGGCCGGCTGGCCGCGACGCCAAAATGTTGCGGTGCATTTTGAGCCGTTCCGGCGGTTGGAACGGCGCGTTTTCCGGAATTTCGCATCTTGCACTTGGCGCGGGAGACTTGATTTGTTGAGATTTCTGGTTGCTGCCGGCGCACTCTTGATATCGAGCGGAGCGGCCCTGTCCGATTCCCCGCTGGAGATCAAGATTGGCTATCTTCGCGAAGTGCCGTCGCGAATAAGGATTTCGCTCATCGATGTGCCGGCCGGCAATGACGGTCTGGCCGGCGCCGAATTGGCGACCGAGGACGATAACGCCACTGGGCGCTTCCTCAATCAGCACACCACGCTGATCGAGAAATTGGTCGGCGAGGGTGACGATCCGGTCGCGGCCATGAATGCGCTGGCCGACCAGGGTGCCGCGTTCATCGTCACGAGCCTCGAGGCGGATCGGCTGCTGAAAGTCGCGGACGCCGGTAAGGCGCGCGGCGTGACGCTGATCAACGCGTCCGCGTTGGACGAACGCCTGCGCGAGCAGGATTGTCGCGCCAACGTCATCCATGTGGCTCCCACGCGTTCCATGCTCGCCGACGGGCTCGCGCAATACCTGATCTGGAAGAAGTGGAACAAATGGCTGCTGCTAGTGGGCTCGCATCAGAAGGATACGCTGTTCGCCGAAGCCTTGCGCCACGCCGCGACCCGCTTCGGCGCTAGAATTGTCGAGGAGCGCGAATTCAAGGACAACGGGGGCGCTCGCCGCACCGACAGCGGGGTGGCGGAAATTCAGCGGCAGATGCCAGTCGAGACGCAAGGCGCTCCGGCCTATGACGTGCTGGTGGCGGCCGACGAGAGCGAGGTCTTTGCCGGCTATCTGCCCTATCGGACCTGGGATCCGCGGCCGGTCGCCGGTTCGGCCGGACTGGTTCCCGGCACTTGGAATGCTTCATTCGATCAATGGGGCGCCGTGCAGTTGCAGAACCGCTTTACAAAACAATTTCAGCGCCCGATGACGGCGCAGGACATGCAGGTCTGGACCGCGGTTCGCATGATCGGCGAAGCGGCGGTCAGAACCGGCTCTGCCGATGCCGGCAAGATGCTTGCTTACATCAAAAGCCCGGATTTCTCGGTCGCGGCCTTCAAGGGCCAGAAGCTCACTCTGCGCGATTGGAATTTGCAGCTGCGGCAGCCGATCCTGCTGTTCGACGGCCGTAATACCGTTTCCGTTTCTCCGCAGGAGGGTTTTCTGCATCAGGTATCGACGCTGGATACGCTCGGTCTCGATCGCCCCGAAACGAAATGCAGCCTGAAGTGAAGACACCTGATGTGTCGGTTTTCCCGGCGTTGAGCTGCGCAATCCACGCCGTCACGACGAGTATGACGCGGGGCGCACGCGGCGATGCTGCGTGATATGAAGCTTTGGGCGCGCGGGCTGCGGCGCGAGGTTCATGCGATCTGTCTGGCTGCCCACAATCCCCATGTGCCCTGGTATGCCAAGGTCCTCGCCATCGCGGTAGCGGGATATGCGCTTTCACCTCTCGACCTGATCCCGGACTTTATTCCGGTTCTTGGGGTCGTGGACGATTTGATATTGGTTCCCCTGGGCATCTGGTTGGTGCTGTCAATGATCCCGGCAGCGGTCATGGCCGAGTGTCGTGTGCGGGCGAGCGAAGCCGTGCGCAAACCCGTTCGCACGTCGCGCGTGAACATGCCCGCTTGCGCTATATTCGGTGCCGCCCTATCCTCATTTCGGGGACGACAAAGTGTCGCCCGTTGGCAAGGAGATCTGGGATGGCTTGGAAGACTCCAAGAATCGTTGAAGTGCCGGTTGGCATGGAAATTAACATGTACGCCTGCGCGGCTCGCAAATAAGCGAGAGCGGAAGCTCCGTATTTCTACGGAGGTGGACCGCATGTCGTGACATACTCCCGCTCCCGGGATTGCGCACAGCATGGTAGCCACCTCCGAACTTTTTTAAACACCCTTGCGCGCA
>NZ_JBEKXH010000630.1:0-3299 GCF_049512235.1 Bradyrhizobium sp. | reverse complement strand
CGAAGATGTGGTGGAACGAGGCGACCACGGCAGCCGGCCGCGACGCCATCGGCTTCTACCACGAGAGGAAGGACGACGCGCGCGGTGTCGGGCTCGGACCGGAGCACGACTGGTCCAGTCATGCTGCCGATGCACTCGGCCTGATGGCGATCTGTTACCAGGAGCCGGCACGGGTGGCAGGCTTCAATCGGGTGCTCCGGTATCCGAATCAGGGTTATGCGTGAGGTGGCCGCCGCTTCCGGCGGTTGGGGTCCGCGATCGCCTCTCGCGCTCGATCCGAAGGTACGGCAAGGAGAGTATAAATATCAGCGAGCGTAGCCCGGATGAGCCAACGGGGCGGCGCGAATGCGCCGCCCGATGGCGACATCCGGGGCTTGCTTGCAGTGGCCCCGCATGTCGCTGCGCTCATGCGGGCTACTCGCTGCCTCGGACCCCGGTTCGCGCTCAGGCCACCTTTGTCAGCGCCTTTTCAACGGCTTCCGGAGCACGATCGATGATCGTCAGATATGCTCTCGCCGTAGGATCAGGCGAGAACCGCCCCTGCTCCCAATCCCTGAGGCTGGCAATACCAAGGCCGTACTTCATGCAAAATTCTTCCTGGGTAAGCCCGCGTCGCGCCCTGATGGCCTTTACATCGATCTTGGCGGGCACGAATACCTTATAGGTCGATGCGTCCGCTTCGCCACGAGCAATCGTGCGTGCTTCCTTCGCGGACTTGACTAGTCGTTTGCCGAGGCTGCTCATCTGTTCCCCCATTTCCTAATCACACCGCCATCTTGCGGTGCCGCACCGGCGCGCCGGTGGTGAGACTTTCGGCGGCATCGATGATGGCGTTGGCATCGATGCCGTAGTGGCGATAGAGATCACCGATGGTGCCGGTCTGGCCGAAATGCTCGACGCCGAGCGCCTCGACCCGGTGTCCGCGCACGCTGCCGAGCCAGCCCAGCGCCGCCGGATGGCCATCGATCGCGGTGACAATGCCGCAGTCGCGTGGCAATGGCGCCAGCAGTTTTTCAATGTGGCTGAGATGCGGCGGCCCGCGGCGATCGCGGCGCAGCTTTCGTGCCCCGGTCCAGCCGGCGTGCAGCCGGTCGGCCGAGGTGACGGCGAGCAGGCCGACATCGCGGTGGCTTTCGCCGCACAGCCCGACCGCCTCGATGGCTTCGGGCGCGACCGCGCCGGTGTAGGCGATCACGACGTCGCAATTGGCGCCGGGCTTGCGCAGCCAATAGGCGCCGTCGGTGATGTCCCGCTGCAACTCTGATGTCATGATCCGCTGCGGCTGCTCGATCGTGCGGGTCGAAAGCCGCAAATAGACCGAGCCGCCCTCGCCCGCTTCGCGTTGCATGTGGGCCAGTCCCCAGCCCATGATGACGGCGAGTTCGTCGACAAAGGCCGGCTCGAATGCGGCGAGGCCATCCTGCGCCATGCCGATCAAGGGCGTCGCGATCGACTGGTGCGCGCCACCCTCCGGCGCCAGCGTAATGCCCGAGGGCGTCGCCACCACCATGAAGCGGGCGTCCTGGTAACAGGCGTAGTTCAAGGCATCGAGCCCGCGCTCGATGAAGGGATCGTACAGGGTGGCGATCGGCAAAAGCCGTTCGCCGTTGATCTGATGCGACAGGCCCAGTGCTGACATCAGGATGAACAGGTTCATCTCGGCAATGCCGAGTTCGATGTGCTGTCCTCTGGGCGAAAAATCCCAGTTGAAGGTCGAGGGGATCTTCTCGCTGCGGAACAGGTCGGCCTTCTCGGCGCGTGCGAACAGGCCGCGCCGGTTGACCCAGGCGCCGAGATTGGTCGACACCGTGACGTCAGGCGAGGCGGTGACGATGCGCGAGGCGAGTTCGGTCTTCTCCCGCGCGAGTTCGTTGAGCACCAGCCCAAATCCCTGCTGGGTCGACATTTCAGCCGACAGCTTGAATGCAAGCTGCGGCGGCACGTCGATGACCGGCGCGCTCAGGCGGCGACGGCTGTCGCGGTTAAAGGGGATATCCGCGAGAAAGTCCTGGAGGACTGCGGGATCGTGCGCCAGCCCCTCGAACTTCTCCCATTCGTGTCCCGGCCGGATGTTCTGCGCCGCGCGCCATTTCTCCATCTGCGCGACCGTCATCAGGCCGGCATGGTTGTCCTTGTGGCCCTGGAACGGCAGGCCGACGCCCTTGATGGTGTAGGCGATGAAGCAGACCGGCCGGTCATGGTCGATCGACTCGAAGGCCTCAATCATGCTCGCCATGTCGTGGCCGCCGAGATTGGACATCAGGTCACGCAATTCATCGTCGCTGCGCCGCTCGATCAGCTGCGACACCGCGCCCTGATCGCCGATCTCGTCCCGCAAATGCTTGCGGAAGGCCGCGCCGCCCTGGAAGCAGAGCGCGGCATACATCTGATTCGGACAGTCATCGATCCAGCGCTTCAGCGCCTCGCCGCCGGGCTCGGCGAAGGCCTGGCGCATCAGCCGGCCATATTTCACGATCACCACGTCCCAGCCGAAATTCTTGAACATGGTCTCGAATTTCTCCCACAGCCCCTCGCGCACCACGGCGTCCAGGCTCTGGCGATTGTAGTCGACCACCCACCAGGTGTTGCGCAGGCCGTGCTTCCAGCCCTCCAGCAGCGCCTCGAAGATGTTGCCCTCGTCCATCTCGGCGTCGCCGACCAGCGCGATCATCCTCCCCTCCGGCCGGTCCTTCATCCAGCCATGGGCCTTGACGTAGTCCTGCACCAGCGAGGAGAACAGGGTCTGCGCCACGCCGAGACCGACCGAGCCGGTGGAGAAATCGACATCGTCGGTGTCCTTGGTCCGCGACGGGTAGGACTGCGCGCCCTTATACCCGCGAAAATTTTCCAGCTTGTCGCGGCTCTGGCGCCCGAACAGATACTGGATGGCATGAAAAACCGGGCTGGCATGCGGCTTCACCGCGACCCGGTCCTGCGGCCGCAACACCTGGAAATACAGCGCCGACAGGATGGTGGCGAGCGAGGCCGAGGAGGCCTGATGACCGCCGACTTTCAGGCCGTCGGTATTCGGCCTGATGTGATTGGCATGATGGATGGTCCACGATGACAGCCACAGCACCTTGCGGGAGAGCGCGGTGAGCATTTCGAGGCGTGCGGGCGCAATCGGCATGGCGGTCCTCGCGGACGTATGTGAATATGTCCTGATGTTAACGCCTTTTGCGCCGAGCCAGGTAGAATATTCGATCGCGCTGCCGGTGTGAGGTTCCCATGAGTGTCCGCAGAATTGTCCCCAACATCAACTCTTCCGATCCGCAGGCTTCGAGACCGTTTTATGAAGA
>NZ_JBEKXH010000629.1:0-3301 GCF_049512235.1 Bradyrhizobium sp. | reverse complement strand
CAGTCGCTGCTGGTGGAAAGCCTGGCCGGCATCCAGACGCTGAAGGCCTGCGCGGTCGAGCCGCAGATGCGGCAGCGCTGGGACGAGCAGCTCGCCGCCTATATCGGCTCCTCGCTGCGGGTGGTCACCTTGGGTGCCGCCGGCTCGCAACTGGTCGGCCTCGTCAACAAGATCACGAGTGCCGCGATCCTCTGGTTCGGGGCGCAGGCAGTGATATCCAATCAGCTCACCATCGGCGAGTTCGTCGCCTTCAACATGCTGGCGGGCCAGATCTCAGGGCCCGTGCTGCGGCTGGCGCAGCTGTGGCAGGACTTTCAGCAGTTCCGGCTCTCGATCGAGCGGCTGGCCGACATCATCGACACTCCGACCGAGCCCAATGCCATCAGCGCCAAGCAGAACCTGCCGCCGATCCAGGGTCATCTCAGATTCGAAAACATCGTGTTCCGCTACCGCGCCGGCAGCCCGGAGATCCTGCGCAACCTCTCGCTGGAGATCCGCGCCGGCGAGGTGGTCGGCATTGTCGGCCGCTCCGGCTCGGGCAAATCGACGCTGACGAAACTGCTGCAGCGGCTCTATATGCCCGAGCGCGGCCGCGTCATGGTCGACGGCCTCGACATCGCGCTCTTGGATCCGGCATGGCTGCGCCGCCAGATCGGGGTGGTGCTGCAGGAGAACGTGCTGTTCAACCGCTCGATCCGCGAGAACATCGCGCTGGTCGATCCCTCGATGCCGCTGGAGCGGGTGATCAACTCCGCCCAGCTCGCCGGCGCGCATGAGTTCATCCTGGAACTGCCGCATGGCTACGACACCATCCTGGAAGAGCGCGGCGCCAATCTCTCCGGCGGCCAGCGCCAGCGCATCGCTATTGCCCGGGCGCTCGTGACCAATCCGCGCATTTTGATCTTCGACGAGGCGACCTCGGCGCTCGACTATGAGAGCGAGCGCATCATCCAGAGCAACATGCGCGCGATCTGCCAGGGCCGCACCGTGCTGATTGTGGCGCACCGCCTGTCGACCGTGCGCACCGCCGACCGCATCCTGGTCATGGAGCGCGGCCAGCTCGCCGAAGCCGGCAGCCACGATGCCCTGATGCACCACAACGGCCTCTACGCCAATCTCGTCCGCCAGGCGACAGGGTGAGCAGGATGGTAAGACCCTCACCGAAAATCGTAGGGCGGATTAGCCGAGCGGGTCCGCGCATCGCGCGGCCCGACCGGCGTAATCCGCCATCTCCGGCGCATCATGCGGCGCTGCATAACGGCGGATTACGCCGTGAGATTGGGCCATGCTGGCCCAGTCTCACCGCTAATCCGCCCTACGACCTGGCGAGGCGTTGATCGCGATGGTGCAACCGATCCCCTTGCGTCCCAATGACGCCGCCACAAAGCCTGCCGCGGCAGCCGCGCCGAAGCCGCCGCTGAAACTCGTGCCGCGGCTCACCGCGGAGGAGCGCGAGTTCCTCCCCGCCGCGATCGAGCTGATCGAGACGCCGTTCTCCCCTACCCTGCGCTTCACCGCCTTCGCGCTCTGCGGGCTGGTCGCCGCGGCCGTGATCTGGGCCTCGCTGTCCCATATCGACATGGTCGCGGTCGCCGATGGCAAGGTGGTGCCGCTCGGCCAGGTCAAAGTGGTGCAGCCCTTGGAGACCGCGATGATCCGCGCCATCCATGTCGACGAAGGCGACCATGTCACATCAGGACAATTGCTGGTCGATCTCGATCCGACCGAGGCCCGCGCCGATCTCGATGCGCTGATCTATAATTTGACCCAGGCCGCGCTCGACGCCGAGGTGGCGCGCATGCTGCTCACCCGCAATCCCGACGAGCACTTCCGCGGCCCGGAGGGCGCCGATCCCGAACTGGTGGAACAGAGCCACAGCCAGGCCCAGCGCGAGATCGAAAAGCAGCTCGCCACCATCGCCGGTTTCGAGGCCGACATCGCGCAGAAGAACGCGGAGTTGCAATCCAACGACGCCCAGATCGAGCGCGCCCAGCTCACCTTGCCGCTGCTGCAGGAAAAGAACGAAACCGCCAAAGGCCTATACGAAAAGCAGTATGGCACCCGCCCCCCGGTGCTCGACAGCGAGCAGGCGCTGGTGGAAAAGCGCGCCGAACTTAAGGCCGCGCAGCAGAATGTCTACCAGCTGGAGGCCGAGCGCCGCTCGATCCAGGCCAAATCCGCCGAGGCCAGGGCGGGCTATATGGCCGATGCCACCGACCGCCGCACCAAGGCGCTGATGAAGATCTCGCAGCTCAACCAGGACATGACAAAAGCGCGGCAGAAGGAAAGCTATCGCCGCCTGGTGGCGCCGGTCGACGGCACCGTGCAGGGGTTGAAGATTCACACGTCCGGCGCGGTGGTCACGACCGCCGACACGCTGATGACCATCGTGCCCGATGGTGCCGGCATCGAGGTCGACTGCCTGGTGCCGAACAAGGACATCGGTTTTGTCAGCGAGGGCCAGGATGTCGAGCTCAAGCTGGAGGCGTTCCCGTTCACACGCTACGGCCTGGTGCAGGGCCGGGTGCGAAGACTCGGCCGCGACGCTGCGACCAACCCGAATGCGGCGCCGCCCGGATCATTGGCCGCGATCGCGCAGACGCCGCAGCAGGGCTCATCGAGCCCGCCACCGGCGGAGCTCGC
The DNA here is from genome assembly GCF_049512235.1 of Bradyrhizobium sp. Lineage (GTDB taxonomy): Bacteria > Pseudomonadota > Alphaproteobacteria > Rhizobiales > Xanthobacteraceae > Bradyrhizobium. The sequence goes on along the minus strand of NZ_JBEKXH010000629.1, from coordinate 658 downwards.
CTACCCTGCCAAGGTGACGCTGCTGCGGGACTGGATCGAAGTCGACGGCCGCGAGGAAAAAATCCGCGCCGGCATGCGCGTGTCGGCCGAGATCAAGACGGGCGACCGACGGGTGATCGAATATCTGCTCTCGCCTGTCATGCAGGCGGTGAAGGAAGCAGGGAGGGAGAGATGAGGATGATCATCAGTATTGCGTCATTATACAGCGTCCAGGTGCATAAACTAAGCTACGCCAAGCTGAAATACCTATTGCAACGAGTATTGCCAAGCCATTGACTGCTTCAGGACAATAGCGATGGGGCGCCGAACAAAAATTATTATAGCAGTAATCACCGTTGCGATTGTCTGGCCGTTCGCTGAGATCGGTATAATCGCCGCGCAAGCTCAGTATTATGCGAACGGGCGCCCATACTGCATCGAAGTATCTAGCAATGATCGAGCTATGTATTATAGATCAATAACCTCTCTGTCTGAGTTAAATGGGTTCACTCTGTTTGCGCCATATATTAATGGCGGCGGCTCTGGTTCCACTGGCTCTCTTCAGTGGACCTTCAATGCGGTGATCGTAATAGCTACCGGGAGCGCGCCAGAGTGGCGAAACTGGTCTTACTGGCATCAACATTTCGATTGGCTGACACGGCAACAGTCCAAGGTCACG
>NZ_JBEKXH010000628.1:0-3309 GCF_049512235.1 Bradyrhizobium sp. | reverse complement strand
CCGCCGGCGCCGGACCCTGGCCGCAAATCACCTCGGTGCGGCCGCGCTTGACGTCATGCACGATGATCGGCACATCGCCGCCCGGGCCGTTCAGATGCGGCTCGACCACCTGCAGCGTGAACGCGGTGGCGACGCCGGCGTCAAAGGCGTTGCCGCCCTTTTCCAGGATGCCCATTCCGACCGCGGTGGCGATCCAGTGGGTGGATGTTACGACCCCGAAAGTGCCCTCGATTTCAGGCCTGGTGGTGAAGGGGTCGGGATTGATCTTGCTCATGGGAATCCATCGTTGTTTTTAAGGCCTTGCGGGCGGCGCACTTGACCACAGCCGGGGCCGCCTGCCAACCGGCCCGGTGCCATGCGCCGCTCCCATCCCTGTGATCACGCGGTGCCGGTGGCATCAGCGGGATTGTTGACGGCGTGGCAGGCGACGCCGTCGATCAATGCGGGGGCTTGACGGCGGCAGAGATCGAACACCAGCGGGCAGCGCGGGTTGAAGGCGCAGCCGGGCGGCGGGTCGATCGGATTGGGGATTTCACCCTTGACGGGAATTCTTTGGCGGCCGGACATCGCCAGATCCGGCACCGCGCCCAGCAGCATTTTCGTATAGGGCATGCGTGGATGGCTGAACAGTTCGCGCCCTTCCGCGATCTCGACGATGCGGCCGAGATACATCACGCCGATACGCCCAGCCATATGCCGGACCACCGCCAGATTGTGGCTGATGAAGAGATAGGTGAGGCCGAATTTGTCCTGCAGGTCGCGCATCAGATTGAGAATCTGCGCCTGCACCGAGACATCGAGTGCCGAAGTGGGTTCGTCGCAGACGATGAACTCGGCTTCCGATGCCAAGGCGCGGGCGATCGCGATCCGTTGCCGCTGCCCGCCGGAAAACTGGTGCGGATATTTGAGGCCGTCATCGGCGTGCAGGCCGACCAGTGCCAACAACTCGCCGACCCGCGCCCGAATATTGCGCTGGCCCTGGATCAGATCGAAGGCGCGGATCGGCTCGGCAACGATGGCGTCGACCCGGAAGCGCGGGTTGAGGCTGGCATAGGGATCCTGAAAGATCATCTGGATGCGGCGGCGCAGAAGCTGGCGCGCCCGCAATTGTCTGCGGTCGCTCATCGAGACGCCGTCGATGACGACTTCACCCGAGGTCGGCGGCAACAGCCCGACCACCATGCGGGCGACGGTGGTCTTGCCGGAGCCGGATTCGCCGACCAGCGCAAAGGTCTCGCCCCTGGCGATGTCGAAGCTCACACCGTCGACCGCCCGGAGATATTCGTGGTGGCCGCCCTCGAGCATGCGGTTCAGCCACGGCTTTGAAACATCGAATATCCGACGCAGATTTTTGACCTCGATGAACGGCGCCGACGTCACGCCGCGGTGTCCTTGGTTGCGGCGTCGAAGAGATGGCAGGCCACCGCTTGCGCGCCTTGCCTGATCGGCTCCGGGCGGTCGATCCGGCAGCGCTCGAACGCCAACGCACAGCGTGGGTTGAACGAGCAGCCGGGCGGGATCGCGGCGAGCCGCGGCATCGAACCGGGGATCTGGACCAGCCGCACGGCGTCGCTTGCGAGCGTCGGGATCGCGCCCATCAAACCTCTGGCATAGGGATGCAGCGGGTTCTGCACGACCGCCCGCACCGGACCGATTTCGGCGATCCGGCCGGCATACATCACCGCGACGCGGTCGGAGGTTTCGGCGATCACGCCCATGTCGTGGGTCACCAGCATCACGGCGGTGCCGTGGTCGCGCCCGAGGCGTTTTACCAATGCGATGATCTGGGCCTGCACCGAGACGTCGAGTGCCGTGGTCGGTTCATCGGCGATGATCAGTTCCGGCTCGGCACAAATGGCGAGCGCGATGACGACGCGCTGGCGCATGCCGCCCGAGAATTCGTGCGGATAGGCATCGATGCGCTTTTCGGGGGCGGCAATGCCAACCTCGGCCAGCAAATCGATGGCGCGCTTACGCGCGCCGGTTTCCGAAAGATCGAGATGAGTCCTGATGGTCTCGACCAGCTGATCGCCGATCCGGTACAGCGGGTTCAGGCTGGTCAACGGGTCCTGGAAGATCATTCCGATCCGCTTGCCCCTGATCCGGCGCATTTGCTCGGGCGGAAGATCGTCGATCCGCTGGCCCGACAGGTGAATCTGGCCGCCGGCGATGCGGCCGGGCGGATCGATCAGGCCAATCACCGCAAGACCCGTGACGGATTTGCCGGCGCCGGATTCGCCGACCACGCCCAGCACTTCGCCCTTGGCGATATCGAAGGAGATCCCGTCGATGGCGCGCAGCGTAGAGTGCCGGGTGGCGAATTCGACCTGAAGATTGCGAACGGAGAGAACGGCTGCGGTCATGGCAACTTATATCCCGGAGTTGCAGCGCGTCTCATCGGAGCTTTGGATTGAGCGCGTCGCGCAGCCAGTCGCCAAGCAGGTTAATGGAGAGGATCAGGGCCGCAAGCGCAAAACCCGGGAAGGCGACGATCCACCACTCGCCGGAGAACAGATAATTGTTGCCGATCCGGATCAGGCTACCGAGCGAGGGCATGGTATCGGGCATACCGGCTCCGAGAAACGACAACGTCGCCTCGGTGATGATGGCGAGCGCCAGATTGATGGTGGCGATCACCAGGATCGGCCCCATCGCATTGGGCAACACGTGACGCAGCATGATCACGGGGGTGGGAACTCCGATCAATTGCGCCGCAGCCACGTAATCCTTGCTCTTCTCCACCATGACCGAGCCGCGCACGGTGCGCGCATATTGCACCCAGAAGCTCAGTCCGATCGCAACCACGAGCACCGCCAGCGTAGCCATGGCGCCGAGGCCATTGCCGAACACCGACTTGGCGACACCATTGATCAAAAGCGCGATCAGGATCGCGGGGAAGCTGAGCTGGACGTCGGCGATGCGCATGATCAGGCCGTCGATGGCGCCCCCGACATAGCCCGCGATCAGCCCGAGCATGATGCCGAGTGCGCCGGAGAAGGCGACGCCGAGCACGCCGACGACCAGCGAAATACGCAAGCCATAGAGAATCGCGGAAAACATGTCGCGGCCCTGTTCGTCGGTGCCGAGCAGGAACGGGCTTTGGCCGTCGGCGGTCCAAAGCGGCGCGATGCGCGAATTCATCAGTTGCAGCTGTGCCGGATCGAATGGATTCTGCACCGCGAGAACCGGCGCAAAAATCGCGACCAGGAAAAACAGCACGGTCACGGCAGCCGCGACCATGGTGAGCCGGGAGCTGCGAAATGAGTAGAACACGTCGCTGTCGGCGGCGCGCGCGAACCAGCGTCCCGG
>NZ_JBEKXH010000627.1:0-3312 GCF_049512235.1 Bradyrhizobium sp. | reverse complement strand
TGCCAACATCACCACCAATGGCGGCGCGTTGACGCTGACCGCCGGCCGTGACGTGAATGTCACCAGTGCCACGATCGCTACCGGTGGCGGCAATCTCACTGCAACGGCGAGCACGTCCAGTGCTGCGGCTGCCATCACCCTGACCAATGCGACGATCATAAGCTCTGGAAACGTGAACATGAGCGGGACGTCGGCCTCCGGCGACGGGGTGGCGCTGTTGGGATCAAATTCCTTCACCAACAGCGGCGGCGGGTCATTTTCGGTGACCGGCACCAATACCGGCGCCAACAACAATGCCTTTAGTTTCATTACAGGCGCCAGCCTTACCACGTCGGGCAACATGACGTTGTCGGGGACTATACCCATCACCGGCAACTACCAGAGTGATGGCGTCTTCTTTCAGTCAGCCAACAGCGTGACCGATTCCGCTGGCAACCTGACGATCCATGGAACGGCCGTGAACGCGACCGGCGTGTTCTTTAACACCGGCGCAATGTCGCTGACCAACTCCGGCGGCGGGACGTTTGCAGTCAACGGCAACAGCAGCACCTTCTGGGGGATCGGCCTCAACACCGGCGTGAGCCTTACTTCGCACGGCAATCTGACCCTTACCGGCGTGGCGAACAGCGGCCAAGGCGTCTTCCTGAACAACGCCAACACCGTCGCCGACGCCGCCGGCAACCTCACGATCAACGCAACATCAAACTCCAGTTTTGGTTTCACGATCAACCAGGGCAACAATACGCTGAGCAACTCCGGCGGAACGTTCGCGATCAACGGCACCAGCGGTACGTTATGGGGGGTCTTCCTGAATGACAATGTGGGGTTCACCTCAACCGGGAACATCAGTCTGACCGGGAATTCGAACAGCAGCTTTGGTATCAACTTCAACAACGCCAACAGCGTCACCGACAGCTCGGGAATTCTGTCCCTCGTGGGCACGTCGACGTCGAGCAATGGCGTCTGGTTCAATGCCGCGACCACGACGCTGACCAATTCGGGGGGCACGCTCTCGATGAGTGGCGTCAGCGGTTCCGGCAACGGCATCGCCATGTTCACCGGCACCGGCCTGACGACGTCGGGTACGATGGCGATTTCCGGCAGCTCGACCAGCGGCAATGGTTTTGTTGCCCAGGGCAGCGACGCGGTGACGATATCAGGCGGCGCGCTGACGATCAACGGGACGACCGCCTCCGGTGCAAAGGCCGGCTTCGATACCTCCTCCAGCGGCAACAGCATCACCAACAACGGCGTCAACAATGGCACCCGTACGCTGACGCTGAACGGGACCGGTGGCGACAGACTGGGGGCGACGATCTCGTCTACGGCAGGCGATGTCGTGATCAGCGACACCGGCGCGGTCACGCAGTCGGGCGGGACCATCACGGCCGGGAATTTGCTGCTGTCGGGAACGGGTTCATTCGCGCTTGCCCAGGCCAACAGGATCGGCACCATCGCCGCCAATGTCGGCTCTGTTTCATTCAACAACAATCAGGCGCTCACCACCGGAACCGTCCAGGGTAAATCCGGTATTGCGGCCACGGGCGCGGTAACGGTCACCACCACCGCGGGGAATTTGACGATTGCGGCCGCCGCGCCGATCACAGGCGCAAGCGCGGTGCTGGCGACGGCAGCAGCCTTCATCAACAACGCAGGCGGCAGCGCGGTGACCGCGACCGCCGGACGCTGGCTGATCTATTCGAATGCCCCTGGGGGCGACACCTTCGGCGGCCTCAACAGCTTAAATACCGCGATCTGGAATGCGACCTATGCGAGTTTCCCGCCGGCCAGCGTGGCGGCGTCCGGCAACCGCTATCTATTCGCCACCCAACCAACGCTGACGTTTACCTCGACCAACGCCTCGAAAACCTATGGCACGGACGCGACGTCCTTGATCACGGGCAACTACGCGATCGGGGCCTATCAGAACGGCGTGGCAGGCGCCTTTCTCACCGACACGGCGGCAAATGTGTTCAGCGGGGCGCCTGCGGTGACTTCGACGGGAGCTGCCCCAGGCGCCAGCGTTGCGGGCGGGCCGTATGCCATGAGTATCGCCCAGGGGGCGCTGTCGGCGCTGTCCGGCTACGCCTTCAGCTACGTGAGTAGTGGGCAACTCGCCGTCGGTGCCGCGCCGGTCAGCGTCACCGCGGTTAACGGCTTCTCGACCTACGGATCGTTTCCGGCAAACGCGGGTCTGTCCGCAACGGGTCTGCAGAACGGGCAAAGCGTCAGCGTGCTGACCGGGCTCAGCAATGGCATCACCAATACCACCAACGCCGGCAGCTACACGGCGAACGTCACGGGCGCGCTGACCAATTCCAACTACACGGTTGCCGGCACCACCAGCGGAGGCTGGACCGTCAATCCTGCGCCGGTCAGCGTCACCGCGCTCGGCGGCTCCTCGACCTACGGATCGTCGCCGGCGAACCCGGGTTTGTCGGCCACCGGTCTGCAGAACGGGGATAGCGTCGCCGCACTGACCGGGCTCGGCAACTCGTTCGGTATCAGCAACATCAGCAACGCCGGCAGCTACGTGCTTAATGTCGCGGGCACGCTGACCAATTCCAACTACAGCGTCGCCAGCACCACCAACGGAAGCTGGATTGTCAATCCCGCTTCCGTCACCGTCACCGCGCTCGGCGGCTCCTCGACCTATGGCTCATCGCCGGCGAACCCGGGTTTGTCGGCGACCGGTCTGCAGAACGGGGATACCGCCAGCGCACTGACCGGGCTCGGCAATTCGTTCGGCATCAGCAGCACCAGCAACGCCGGCAGCTATACGCTTAGCGTCGCGGGCACGCTGACCAATTCCAACTACAACGTGGTCGGCCTCACGAACGGAAGCTGGACCGTCAATGCTGCTTCCGTCAACGTTACCGCGCTTAACGGCTCCTCGACCTACGGATCGTTGCCGGCAAACGCGGGTCTGTCCGCGACGGGTCTGCAGAACGGGGATAGCGTCAGCGCGCTGACCGGGCTCAGCAATGGTATCAGCGGTACCAGCAACGCCGGCAGCTACACGGCGAACGTCACAGGCACGCTGACCAATTCCAACTACACGGTTGGCAGCGCCACCAGCGGAAGCTGGACCGTGAATCCTGCTTTCGTCACCGTCACAGCGGCAAGCGGCTCTTCGAGCTATGGCTCATCGCCGACGAATCCGGGTCTATCGGCGACCGGTCTGCAGAACGGGCAGAACGCCGGCGTGCTGACCGGGCTCAGCAATTCATTCGGCATCAGCAACACCAGCAACGCCGGCAGCTACACGCTTAACGTCGCGGGCACGCTGACCAATTCCAACTACAGCGTCGC
>NZ_JBEKXH010000626.1:0-3317 GCF_049512235.1 Bradyrhizobium sp. | reverse complement strand
GAAGTGTCGCCACAGTACGTGCCATCTAACCAGCCCCCTGATTCGAAACACGAATCAGGAAAACGGACACATGGTTAACAAATCGCTAACGGATCCTTAATTGAACCGCATTGGGTCTAGGTTTCCTCTCCCCGCCGCTGGAGGCGCCCATGCCCCGTCGTTACCGGATCACCGCCGCCGAGGTGCCAGTCCACATTATTCGGCGCGGCAACAACCGCGGCGCCTGCTGCTTCGCCGATAGCGACTATGAACTCTACCTGGCGCTCCTTCAGGCCATGGCCTCGAACTTCGGCTGCGGGGTCCACGCCTATTGCCTCATGACCAGTCGCGTCCACCTGCTGCTGACACCGCTTAAGGCGGACGGCTGCGCGCTATTGATGAAGCATCTGGGCAGCGCCATGTCCAGCACGTGAACCGGACCTGCCGTAAGCGGCTGGCGGAAGGGCGCTTTGCGCTCCTGCCTCGCCCCGTCGGAACGCTACGTGGCTGGCTTGCTATCGCACCATCGAGCGCAATCCGCACCGCGCCGGCATGGCGAGCCCATCCCCGGCAATTCAGGTGGTCGAGCTACGGGATCAACGCCGAAGGCAAGGCAAGCCATCTGATCGCACCGCACGGCCCATACGTGCGGCTCGGCCGCGGCCCGGACGCGCGCCGCGAAGCCTATCGGGCCCTGTTCCGCGACGCGTTGGACGAGGCCGTTGTCAACGAGATCCGGGCGGTAGCCAATGGCGGATTCGTTCTCGGCGCGGCGCGCTTTCACGAGCAGACCGCAGCCCAGCTCGGACGCCGCGTGACGTCGGCCCAAGCCGGGCGGCCACCGCGCAAGCACCCCGAGCGCGCCAGCGTTGGGCCGAACGGTCTGCAAGCCCGGCCCGGGCGCATTGGCAGCCGTCGACGCAAAAGCCGCCGACGCTGAGGCCAGCGGGGCCGTCCAAAAGTCCGGAAACGGTGGTCTATCCCTGGTCTATCCCACTGTTTCCACCCGCTTCGGACGCTAACCTGTTCTTCAGGATTTCCGCCCATAACGACATTCTCCACGAGTTGGGGGAGGAGAAAGCCCTGTGACCGACACGAAATTCCGATTGGTGACCCGCAGCGATTTCGACGGCTTGGTATGCGGCGTGCTGCTGAAGGAAGCGGGCCTGATCGACGAAATCGCCTTCGTGCATCCGAAGGACATGCAGGACGGCAAGATCGCCATATCGGCCCGCGACATCACGACCAATCTTCCGTATGTTCCGGGATGCCATTTGGCGTTCGACCACCACTCGAGCGAGATGGAGCGAGGTGGCGGCCGACCACCGGCCAACCACATTATCGACCCCGGCGCCCTTTCGGCCGCCCGGGTCGTCTACCGCTATTTCGGCGGACCGACCCATTTCCCGAGGGTCGGTGAGGACATGATGGCCGCGGTCGACAAGGCGGATTCGGCCAGTTTCGCCCCCGACGAGATTCTGCGCCCGGAGGGCTGGGCGCTGCTGAACTTCCTGATGGATTCCCGCACCGGGCTCGGCCGCTTTCGTCAATTTCGCATTTCCAACTACGAGCTGATGATGAAGTTGATCGAGTACTGCCGCGATCATTCGGTCGAGCAGATTCTCACCTTGCCCGACATCGAGGAGCGCGTTGAACTCTATCGCCAGCACGAGACGCAGTTTCGCGAGCAACTGCTGCGCTGCTCGAAAGTCCACCGCGACCTCGTCGTGCTCGATCTGCGCAACGAACCAACCATCTTTGCCGGCAACCGCTTCATGATCTACGCGCTATTTCCGCAGTGCCGCGTCTCGACACACGTGCTATGGGGCGTCAAGCAGCAGAACACCGTGTTCGCGATCGGCAAGTCGATCATCGACCGCAGCTCGCCGATCGACGTCGGCGCGATCTGCCTCAGCTATGGCGGAGGAGGACACGCGGCGGCGGGAACCTGTCAGGTCGACAACGACCGCGCGGAGGCCGTGATGGCTGAACTGATCGGAAAGCTCGCTTCGCCCGCGCATTGATCGACGCTTCACAGCGCGGAGGCGGCCCGCGCCGTGAGGCCCCAGGCGGGGCGTGGTTGATATCGCCCTACCTGAATCCCTTCCCGCTTGCGGCCGCTTGCCGCGAGGCAAGGAACGGCGAAACCTTATTCATATCCCGGCCTCGAATTTCTTCTTGCTTTATGTCGGGCCTATGCCGACCGACAACTGAGGGGCCGAAGGCAAATTCAACTGCGGGATATGTGAGGGTGGCGCCGCATGTCTCCGGTGTGGCCCCGTGCGCGACCGGACCGCTCGTGGCCGCTTGGTAATATTCCAATGCACGTTGTGAATCCGTCCGTCTCATGCGCAGCAACTCCACAGGGACGCGGCGCGACGATTTGGGTAGAGACGGCGTCCTGAGTAGCCGCGACTCCCTCAACCGATTTCGGAGCCACAGCACCCTGCTGCCGCCCTGGTTCGGCGCTGCCGGAGTTGCTGGTGTTACTGAGTAGACTGGGAGGCAGGCCACCGGCAGGTGTATTAGGAGCTGCAGGAACTCCTGTGTAAGCACCGGGCACGCCGCCTGCTGCCGGACCCCCGGCGGCCGCACCAGAGCCGGACGTGGGGTTCGTATTTGTCGGGGCAACCCCGCCTCCGATGAGGCCCGCCGGCGGGCCCCCGCCAACCGCTCCGGCTGGCGCTCCACCGCCTACCGCTGCGCCGTAGCCGCTGGCCCCGCTCAATGATGAGCTGACCGCGCCTTGCGGACCGCCCCCCCTGCCTCCCGCGAGCGCGACGTTCATTGGCAATAGTGCGACTAACAGCGAAATGGTCAGGTTCCGAGTTTGACATGTAGTCATCATGTCCTCCGTCAAAGGTAGAACGGGGTGGCCAAGCCAAAGTGCCAGAATTCGGCAAAAAAGGGAAGAAGCACGGCCGAGTACAAAAAACAAAAACGGCCATCGCCTTATCAGCAGAGAGCCTCACCCATCATCGAGGCCGTCCCAAAACGTGCCGAAATAGTGGTCTGTCCCCGATTTCCTACAGTAGGCCTCGGCAATCCCTACTGGCACGTTGTGGGAAGGGCGCTTTGCGCTCCTGCCTCGCCCAGTCGGAACGCTATGGTGATTGAGCGCAAAACACGCCTCTTTTGAGAAACAACCGCGCGTGGATGCGCCTTGACGAGGGAGGCGCGACTCTTGTTCAGGATCGCCCAATTGGGACGGGAAGACCTCATGCGCTAGCGGTCACCCTCAAAGGCGATCGAGCCGGCGATAAAGTCCCAACACAGTCCTTATACTCGCAAGGTCGGATATGGAGACTCCTCGCCAATTACAAAAATGCGCTCACGCG
>NZ_JBEKXH010000625.1:0-3320 GCF_049512235.1 Bradyrhizobium sp. | reverse complement strand
CCCATCGGCCCCCGAAATGCAACGGCCTCAGCCCGGGGGTGCGGGCTGAGGCCGTCATTCCATCGGATGCTTGGGGGGCACCATGCATCCGGTAGCCCGTCACTAAGTTACCACGGCGAGATCGGTTCCCAATGAAATGGCCTGAGTGCCGTGAAGCCGCGCCGAGGGCAAAGAAACGGCCAAAAGCACCTCAACCCGGGCGAAACCGGATCGGCTCCGCGCGGCGTGAAAGAACCAACGACGGCTACTGGCCGGAAAAAGCCGGCGGCTGCGGCGGTGCCACCTCGCCAGTGGCGTTCACGGCTGGGAGGTGCGCTGCTGGCGATGGTTGCTGACTGGCGACAAGAATTTGGGAACCCAACACGAAGGTCATCAACAGAACATAGACCCACCATGGCCGCGATTTGATCATGGCGCCGAGGTTGTCCGGCGTCGGGCCCGATGCAGGATTGCCGGCAGGCGTTCGTGGCAGCAAAGCGATCAAGCGCGTCGCAACCGCCCGTGCGTCCGGCCGCGCCCAGGCATTGCCGGGCAGCGTTTCAATCAGCGCGGTTAATCTGTCGACCGCGGTTTTTCCGGGCAACTCGGCCAGCTTGGCGGCCTCCTGCCAGGGATCGAGGTCGGACCGCGCCAGTCCGGAAAGGACACTCACCTGCATGCCGTTGCCGTCCTCGCCGATCGAGGCAAAGAGAAAGGCGTCGAATTCCGCTCTCAGCGCGGAACCTGGTACGGCGCGGATCGTCACAGCCACGAGGATAGCCTCCATTCCGGAACGCGCCGCTCGTCGCTTTTCGAACGGTTCGATCGGCATGCTATCGGACGAAAGACGGGCAGGTCAGGATCGGAAACTACCTAGGCGCAAAGCACCTACCGACGCGAGCAGCGGCGTCAATCCCCGATCGAAGGCCGCCGATATGTTTACTTGTGGCTCCTCCGGCAGGACGCCAGCAAGCCATCTCTTAAACGCAGCATTGCCGAGTAGGTATATTCCGAATCTACTACAGCGGCGCTGCCCGCTCTATTCTCCCTGGCGTAACGGAGAAGGAGAAGGCCAACATGTACATGTCTGGTGAGAGCCTGGTGATCATACTTCTGGTGGGCCTCGTCGCCGGATGGCTGGCCGGCCAAATCGTGCAAGGCACCGGCTTCGGGCTCATTGGCGATTTGATGATCGGCGTCATCGGAGCTTTCATCGGCGGCTGGCTGCTGCCGCAACTCGGTATCCAGCTTGGCTCAGGCATTGTCTCGGCAATCATCGACGCCACCATCGGCGCCTTGATCCTTTTATTGATTATGCGGCTGGTTCGGGGTGGGACTGGATGGCGGGCCAGGTTGCGAAGGGGCTGGAGCAGCCGGTGGTAGTGTGATCGACAACCCGTTGCAGCGCAGACGTCGACAACAGCGATCCTGTCTTGATTCTTTCCTTCTGAAAGGCGCAAATCATGTTTACGGAATCTTACCTTCTGTATCTCACCCCGGCCCTGCTGATAGTCGCCTTGATTCTGATCGGCGCGAGCGTGAGGATCCTGCGCGAATACGAGCGGGCGGTCGTTTTCACGCTCGGGCGGTTCCAGAGGGTCAAGGGGCCCGGCCTCGTGCTGTTGATTCCATTCATCCAGGAGATGGTCAAAGTGGATTTGCGCATCCAGGTCATCGAAATACCCACTCAGGACGTCATTTCCCACGATAATGTTTCAATGAAGGTCGACGCGGTACTCTACTTCAACGTCGTCAATCCCGAACGGGCCATCATTCAGGTTCAGCACTACCTTCCGGCCACCAACATGCTGGCGCAGACGACCCTGCGCGCGGTGCTGGGCCAGCATGAACTCGACGAGATGCTTTCGGAGCGGAAGAAGCTCAGCACCGACGTTCAGAGCATTATCGACAGCCAAACCGAGAACTGGGGGATCAAGGTCAGCAACGTCGAGATCAGAACCGTCGAGCTCACCGAAAACATGGTACGCGCCATCGCCAAGCAGGCAGAAGCCGAACGCGACCGCCGCGCCAAGATCATCCATGCCGAAGCCGAGTTCCAGGCCGCGCAGACCCTTGTCAACGCCGCCAAGATCCTTTCGAGCATTCCGGCCGCCATGCAGCTGCGTTACCTGCAGACCCTGGCCGAGATCGGCGCGGAGCAGAATTCGACCGTCGTCTTTCCAATGCCCATCGACATCATCAAGCCGTTCCTTGAGCTGATCGAAAAGCCCGGCAAGGCCGCAGGCACCAATGGCGCCAGCATCGGCCCCATCGCAAAAGACACGCCGCTGAACGCGTGAGATATACTGACCTCATTCCCTGATCACTTGTGGGATGGGGTAGAATGACCAGATCGGACGCATGTCCGAACTGGTCACGAACCCATCGCAGCGGCGCAATTGGTGGGTTTCGCGAAGAGCTCAACCCACCCTACGATGGATGCAATAGCTGCGACACGGCGTTGAGCAGGTCGGGCTTCTCAAAGGGCTTCAGCAGCACTCGATCAGCCCCGAAATCCTGCCCGCGCAGAGCGTCCCGCGAGCCGCCGCTGTTCGGATCGCCACCGGTGATGGCGAGGAAGCGCGTTTTGGGCGACCGCGCCTTTCCATCCCGGATGACATCGGTCCCTTTTGAGCCCGGCATCCAGATATCCGTGATCACCAGATCGAACGATGAATCCCTGAGCAGCCGGAGTCCTCGATCTCCATCCTGTGCGCTCGTCACCTCATGACCGGCGCCTTGCAGGACGATCCTCAGCGAAAGCAACACCGCCGGAACATCTTCAATTACCAGTATCGATGCCATTGTCCGATTCTCCGTTATGTCCAGGTATCAGGATGGTCACGGTTGTTCCGCAACCCGGCTCGCTTGCAAGCGCAATCGTCGCGCCCATCTCGCGGACTAGGCCATAGACGACGGGCAGCCCGAGCCCCGTCCCCTGTCCAACCGGCTTGGTGGTGAAGAACGGTTCGAAGGCGCGATCCAGCGTCGCCTGGTCCATGCCGCGGCCGTTATCAATCACCAGCAATCGAACCAGGCTGGTTGGCTGCCCTGTCTCTCCTTGTTCAGGTCCGCGCACATCCTGTTCCAGAGCGATCGTCAGTTCGCCCTGACCGTTCATTGCCGCGGCGGCATTGATCGCGAGATTCAGGAGTATCTGGGCGAAGGTGGTCCGGTTGATCCGGACCAGGGGTAGCGAGCCCTCAATTCGGAGCGAAACGACAACACCGGGCGGAACGGCCTGCCGCACGATCGGCAGGCTGTCGTGCAGCAGCACGAGCGGATCATGGATTTCCGTACTTGATGCCGTCGGCCTGGAGAACGCCAGCATATCTCGAATG
>NZ_JBEKXH010000624.1:0-3328 GCF_049512235.1 Bradyrhizobium sp. | reverse complement strand
ACATCGACTTTTTATGATTCGCATCAAAGAAACGCTCGACTAGCTCCTGACCTATCTCGTCGGCTTTCCTCAACCCCGGACATTGCGCGTCCGACCAAGACCCGTCTGCTTGTCGGCTTCCTGCGTCCGATCTGCATACCACTGGCGTATTGCGCTAACCATGACTCGGCTTCCGATTTGGCCGCGATCGCCGATACCTCGGCCCTGCTAGAGTCACCGCTGCGTATCCTGGCATAGTTGGCGCGGCGCGGCCGATGAAGATGGGCACTACTGCCTCGCCGTGACGCTATGATGCAACGTTCAAGTTTGCACGACTGGTGCCCCGGGGTGTTCGTGAGCCGCCGATACTGCTACGATGATCACCCCGGATTTTGGATGGAGCCACCGCCTACTTCCGTTGAACGCGCTGACCGGACATGGCTGCACTAACCTTGCGACAGGACGGGAAGGAGGTACCGTGCCGAAAACGATCGCGATATTGGGCTCCGCCCTCTTCTTTGCGGTTGCGCCCAGCACAGTGGCGGGGCTCGTTCCCTGGTGGATTACGCGTTGGGAGTTTCGGCCGCCCTTCTTCGATCTCGACGCGACGCGCGCCGTCGGGATCCTGTTGATCGTCGCCGGTCTGCCCGGGCTTGTCGACTCGTTTGCGCGCTTTGCGCTGCAAGGATTGGGCACGCCGGCGCCGATCGCACCGACGAAGAACCTCGTGGTGACGGGTCTTTATCGCTACGTGCGCAATCCTATTTACGTTGCCCTTGTCGCCGTCATTCTGGGTCAAGCGGCCTTGTTCGGCGACCAGCGCCTTCTTGGGTACGGTGTGTTGGTGTGGCTCGCCTTCCACGCGTTTGTCGTGGGGTACGAGGAGCCGGTGCTCGTTCGTAGGTTCGGAACGGAGTACGAGGATTTCCGGGCCAACGTCCCGCGCTGGATTCCGCGGCTCACGCCCTGGCGAGCCGCACGACGCCGGAATCATTCGTGACGCGGGCGCCGCCGCGGGAAGGGCGTGGTAGCGTGCCCTGTCGTAAAATCGCGCGCCACGGCCGATGAAGATGGGCACTACTCCCTCGCGATTCCCCTATGATGCTGCAGCCCGCGATGCGCTCCAATTGGCAAGTCTGCGATGCTACTACTACGGTCAGGCCCTTACGTTGAAACTTCACAATCCTTCGAGCATAATCATCACGTCGGTCGCGGCGCTTCGGCGCAATGCGATGAGCGGTTGGTATTCCGGTGCCCGGTACCAATTTTTGATCGATGCAATATCGGGAAATTCGATGATAACCACCCGATTGGGTCTCCAATCCCCCTCCAGTATTTCGTGTGAACCCGCCTTTGTGAGATACCGGCCGCCGAAGCGCTCGACCATCGGCACTACCTTTGCAAGGTAGTCGTCAAACAACGCAACATTAGAGATTTCGTGTTCACCAATGTAATAAGCGGGCATGTGCGTTCCATTTGCCAAAAGCAGACTTCAAACAGTCGACGTCAAGTTCAGCCCCTCGTCATTCCGGCAAGCCCGCCCTACCCAAGTCCTCAAAACCAAAGCTGAGCTTATCGCGTACTTGATCATGCGCGACGCCCGAAACCATGATGCCGCCGGGATCGGCCAGCGCCTCCAGACGCGCCGCCACATTGACGCCGTCTCCGAAAATGTCATCACCATCGAAAATGATGTCGCCGACATTGATGCCAATAGCCGGCAACGTCGCCGGCGAAAATCGCGGCCAGCCTGCGGTCTACTTGGTCGTTGGGCATATGATGGCTCCGGCGAGCCTCCAATTGCCCGGAAAGATAGCATAGAGAGACCTCGAAGGTCAGTATCGATATCGCCAATCGGTGCCCTTCGCGGCGAGATAAGCGGCTTGTGGAGAGTGAGTCAGGGTCGAATCCCGGCATTTCCGCATTGGGTCAATGAACGAACCCGCTCCCGCGGGAGGGCGCCGGCTGGGCGGTCGGGCGTATTACGTCTGCCACCGTAATCCAGCGTTTCCCGCAACCACCATTCCCGAGCTCATCGCCTACGCCAAGGCAAACCCGGGCGAGATCAACATGGCCTCCGGCGGCAACGGAACGCCGCATCATCTCGCGGGCGAGCTGTTCAAGATAATGACCGGCGTGAACATGGTGCACGTGCCCTATCGCGGTGAGGCGCCGGCCTTGACCGACCTCATGGCCGGGCGGGTGCAGGTCATGTTCGTGCTCGCGGGCACCTCGATCGAGCACGTTCGCGCGGGTCGGCTGCGGGCACTGGCAGTCACGACCACGGAGCCGTTAGCGGCGCTGGCCGACGTTCCGACCGTGGCGCAATTCGTTCCCGGCTACGAGGCGAGCGGCTGGTTCGGCCTGGGGACGCCGAAAGCGACGCTCGGCACGATCGTGGAGAGGCTGAACCGGGAGGTCAACGGGGCACTCGCTGAACCAGCCATGGCGGCGCGCCTCATGGCATTGGGCGTGGTGCCCAAACCGATGACGTCCAAGCATTTTGCTGACCTTATCGAGGCCGAGACCGCGAAGTGGGCCGCGGTGATTCAAGCAGCCGGGGTCAAGGCGGAGTGAGCCGACGGCGTGGCCGCGCGGTGTGGCCACCTGGATCCCGCAGCGAGTCGAAGACGACGACTAAGACAGGAGACCGACAATGAGACAAATTGCTTCACCGCTATCATTGACGCGATGTGCCAAAGCACAAAAGCGGACTATGACCGCACAGTTGTTTTTCGTCGAAAATTGGACGCCGTCCATCCAATCAATTGTCCTGCAAGCCAACCAATCAAACCGAGAAATGGTATGGGCGCGGTGAGCGCAGAGATAACAAAAGCAACGCCGAAGCCGGCATCAAATTTATACAAATCGTATTCCAGGATCGGCAACATGACATCACTCTGAGCTTATTTCCGCGATCTCGTGATGATCGACCGTTGAGCAGTGCAGCGCTTGGCGTGTCGAGGCAAATCAATGTCCGCCTTTGGGTCAAAAGCTGGCCTTCGCTACATCGGTAGCGACCGCAAACCCGCCATCCGTCGCCGATAACGCACGATAAGTTCAATCCGTAATTCAAGAGCACACCTCCGAGCAGCGGCTCCCAAACGCTATCCTGTGAAATGCTGCCGATCTGATCACGGCGCTGTTTCCGCCCGCCGGGCTGATAACGGCTGGGCCGTATTGGTGGCTAGGAGAGCGACGGACCGGCCGGTCGGTGCCCGTGCAGTGATAGTTACCATTTGACGTCCGTTGTGGGTCAATGATCGGCTCGCGCGCGTGATGCGAACCGACTGACGGGATGATGAACAGATGCCGATGATTTGCACGACGGGCAAGTGCAATTTTAGCT
>NZ_JBEKXH010000623.1:0-3345 GCF_049512235.1 Bradyrhizobium sp. | reverse complement strand
CTGGTCGTACAGCGGACGCGCACGGTTGATGTCATTGGCCATGCCCAGAATGTCGCCGTAGATGAGATGGGCGCGCTCATCCATATAGGCACGCGAAATCGACACCGAGTTCTGAATCACCTGGCGCGTCGGACCGGCAAACAGCCGGTCAAATCCACGATCGATGGTGTAATTGGCGACGATGGACACCATCAGCACGGGCACTACCGCAATCCCGGAAAACAGGCCGAGGATCTGGATGTGAAGCCGCGCCGCTGCCCGCCCGCGGCGGCGCGCCTGCACCACCTGCCAGACTTCGCGGACGATGATGCCGACCAGCAACAGGACGGTGGCCGTATTGATCAGCAGGAAAGAACGGGCGACCTCGGGTGTGGGCTGGATCGGGGTCAGGCCCGTGAGCACCAGGAACGTCAGGATGGTCGAGAGCACCGCCACGCCGACGGCGATCGGCGCCAGCCAGCGGCGCAGGCGCGGTCCCCTGGGTTCGGCGAAGGACGTATCCAAAGCTGCGGCCGTGGTCTCTGCGCTGGTCATTCGGCACGGGTGAGCTGAAGGCGTTTGCGGCCGCCGATTCAAATCGGGCGGCGAACTGATGCATTCATATCACAATGTTGCCAAATTACGACAATTCCACGGCGTTTGCCTTCTGGACACGCATCGCTCCACAGCCCACTCGTTCAGCGGGACCAACGATGGAGGCAATCCGAAGCGGAAATCGCTAATTGCCGCTTCGATAAACCTGGATGTCCAGGTCGCGAATCTTCTTGCGCAGCGTGTTGCGGTTGAGGCCAAGCAGGTCGGCGGCGCGGATTTGATTGCCGCGCGTCGCCGCCAGCGCGGCGGTAAGCAGCGGTACCTCGATCTCCTTGAGGATACGGTGATACAGACCCGGCGGCGGCACGCCGTTGGGGAAACCCGAAAAATGCGAGGACAGATAGGCTTCGACGGCGCCGCCGAGATTGTCGACACCCGGGTGGACGCTGCCGCCCGAGGTCACGGCCGGCGGCGCCAACTCGCCGTCGATCACCGAGCCCGTGATCACATCCTGCGGATACAGCGCCGCCAGCCGGCGCGCGAGGTTTTCGAGCTCGCGCACATTGCCCGGCCAGCGATGCTGCTTCATCCGTTCCAGCGCCAGGGCATCGAGTTTCTTCGGCGGCAATCCGTCCTTCTCGGCCAAAGCGAAAAAATGCCGAATCAAATCCGGCAGGTCCTCGATCCGTTCGCGCAGCGGCGGCAATCGCAGCGGCACGACGTTAAGGCGGAAGAACAGATCCTCGCGGAACAGGCCCTGCTGAATCAGGATCCGCAGGTCCTTGTTGCTCGCGGCGACGATGCGCACATCGGTCTTGATCGGCGTGCGGCCGCCGACGGTGGTGTATTCACCCTGCTGCAGCACCCTCAGCAAACGCGTCTGCGCCTCCATCGGCATGTCGCCGATCTCGTCGAGAAACAGCGTGCCGCCCTCGGCCTGCTCGAAACGGCCGGAAGCACGGGTGTTGGCGCCGGTGAAGGCGCCGCGCTCGTGGCCGAACAATTCCGATTCGATGAGATCGCGCGGGATCGCCGCCATGTTGACGGCGACGAAGGGGCCGTTGCGGCGCTTGCCGTAATCGTGCAGCGCCCGGGCCACCAGTTCCTTGCCGGTGCCGGACTCGCCGGAAATCATCACCGTGAGATCGGTCTGCATCAGGCGCGCCAGCACCCGGTAGATTTCCTGCATCGCCGGCGACCGGCCGACCAGCGGGATCGAGTCGAACTCGGATTCGTCGACGTGGTTGGCGACCCGCTCCTTCGGCTCGGCCAGCGCACGCCCGACAATGGCGATCAGTTCCTTCAGATCGAACGGCTTTGGCAGATACTCATAGGCGCCGCGTTCGGACGCCCGGATCGCGGTCATGAACGTGTTCTGGGCGCTCATCACGATGACCGGGAGATTGGGCCGCATCTTTTTGATCCGGGGCAACAGATCGAACGCGTTCTCGTCGGGCATCACCACGTCGGTGATGACCAGGTCGCCCTCGCCCTGGCTCACCCAGCGCCACAGCGTCGCCGCGTTCCCGGTCAATCGCACCTCGTATCCGGCGCGCGACAGGGCCTGGTTAAGAACTGTTCGGATCGCCGTGTCATCGTCGGCGACGAGTATGCTACCTGCGGGCATCATTATCCCTCATCTTTTGTCCTGTGAGGCATGCAACGGCGTCCCCGAAACGTCATCGCGGTTGCTTTGTTCGAAGTTTTTGGCGGCATTGAACATCGGCAGCAGCACGCGGAAGATGGTTTTCCGCGGCTGGGATTCGCATTCGATGATACCGCCGTGATCGCCGACGATCTTGGCGACGAGCGCCAGACCAAGCCCGCTGCCGGTCGGCTTGGTGGTAACGAACGGATCGAACAGGTTCGGCAACAGGTCTTCCGGCACGCCGGGGCCGTTGTCCTTGACGCAGAACTCGAGCGGCAGCGAGACCCGCGACTTTTTCCCCGGCAGCGACAGCCGAACCCCCGGCCGGAAAGCGGTGGTCAGTTGAATTTCCGCGTCACTGCCGAGGTCGACCACGGCCTCGGCGGCGTTCTTGACCAGATTGAGAAACACCTGGATCAGCTGGTCCTGGTTGGCAAGCACCGGCGGCAGCGAAGGATCATATTCCTCCACGAACCGGATATTGCGGGCAAAGCCCGACTGGGCCAGCCGCTTGACGTGATCGAGCACCGAATGAATGTTGACCGGACCGCGCGCCACCGGCCGGTCGTCGCCGAACACTTCCATGCGATCGACCAGGGTGACGATACGATCCGCCTCGTCGCAGATCAGCCGCGTCAGCATGCGGTCTTCCGAGGAGGCCGCCTGCTCCAGGAGCTGCGCCGCGCCGCGGATGCCGGACAGCGGGTTCTTGATTTCATGCGCCAGCATCGCCGCCAGCGCGATCACCGAACGCGCCGCACTGCGATGGGTCAGCTGTCGGTCCATCTTGTCCGCGATGGTACGCTCCTGCAACATCACCACGATATGACCGGGCCGCTCGGTGA
This sequence comes from Bradyrhizobium sp., assembly GCF_049512235.1. GTDB lineage: Bacteria > Pseudomonadota > Alphaproteobacteria > Rhizobiales > Xanthobacteraceae > Bradyrhizobium. The sequence continues at coordinate 318 of NZ_JBEKXH010000623.1, read as the reverse complement.
GCGGCGCCACGTGCAGATCTACCTGCCGGTCGCCGCCAATTCGCGGCGTCCCCAGATCAACCTTGTATTCGTTGACCGGCGAGCCGCTGGAACGCACCTGATCGATCAGCGCCAGCAGCGGGCTGCCGAAAGGCACGAGTTCCTTCAACGACTGGCGTTGCAGGAATTGGGCCGAAATCTCGAAAAACGACTCGGCGGCCATATTGGCGTCGACAATCCGGCCATCGGGCGCAATCAGCAGCACCGGATTGGGCAAGGCGTTGAGGATGGCCTCGCCATCCGTCGACACCCGTAGGCGATGTTCTGCGACTGAAGTCA
>NZ_JBEKXH010000622.1:0-3354 GCF_049512235.1 Bradyrhizobium sp. | reverse complement strand
ATTGCGCACAGCATGGTAGCCACCTCCGAACTTTTTTAAACACCATTGCGCGCAGAGCATCAGCCGCTGGCAGCATTCCGCGATGCACTTTCGGCATCCCGCTGATCGCACATATTGGCTATCCCCATGTTCAAGGCATATCTTGAGGGCTTCCCGGGCATCGAATGCCACCCATTGAGCCACTGGGGCGTTAATCCTTGGGGGTAACTGTCCAAGTGGCCTGATTTCGGGCTACCTTTGCTATATTTCTCTGGACGGCAGAGTCGGTTTCCGAATCAATGGTTGGGTGATTCGCGCCACGCCAAGCGAACCGAGCCGGGCCGGGAAGAGCTGATAGCGCTGATCAACGCGCAGGCCAGAGATCGCGGCGCCGAAAGCGCATCTGGCGGAGCTTGAGCGCCGGCTCGCCCTGAACAGTTCGAACAGCTCCAAGCCGCCGTCGAGCGATGTATTGAAGAACCGGAGCGTGTGAGCAGCCCGCGCTAGAAGCCTGGCAAGCCTTCCGGTGGTCAGCCTGGCCACAAGGGCGAAACGCTGCGGCTTGGCCAGTTCCTCTGGCGTAATCTGAAACTCAAACCTGGGCAGTTACCATTAGGGCGATTACGCCGCCTTTGCCTTAATTCAAACGCCCCAGGCCCTGCGACAGTTGCTTGTTGATATCTCGCAGCTGATGCCGCAGCGCAGCAATTCCGGCACGAAGCTTGCTTCGAAGATCCCGCCGGAAAACCTTGGGAGCGCACGGATGAGAAGCATCATCCTTGGTCTGAGTATTTTGAGTTGCCTGATCGTGAACGGCAACGCGCGTGACTTGGGACAATGGGAAGCGGTCGATCCCGATGTCCGGCAATGGTATCAGGCCCTGATGCAGCCCGACGTCCCCACGGCATCGTGCTGCGGCGAAGCCGATGCCTACTGGGCGGATGAGGTCCATGTCAGAGACGGCAAGACCTACGCGACGATCACCGATGACCGGCCCGACGGACCGCGCGGCCGGCCGCATGTGCCGCCGGGAACCGAGGTTGAGGTCCCGAACAATAAACTGAAATGGGACAAATCGAATCCCACCGGGCACGGCATCGTCTTCTTGAGCCGCGGAGGTTATGTGTTCTGCTATGTGCAGCCAGGCGGTGTCTGATTGCGCTTGTGTCGCTCCGCCGATGCCGGCGCCGCGTTGGTCGACATCTGCATTGAAGAGGCCGCGGAGGTGCCATCGAATCTTCCGTCGCGTTTAGCACGGCGGATCGATCTTAAGGTTCGTCCTTGCATTGAACGGGCAACGACTGCCCGTTATGCTGCCCCCGGCAATTCCGGGGAAGCAAATGCGTCAGCTCAGGATCGGGGGCATCACGATCGACGCGGTGATCGAGCGCGAAGGCCCGTGGCGGCGGCCGCAGGACTTCTTTCCGGCCTATGAGGAAGCCGCCTTCAAACGTCATTTGCCCGCGATGGAGCCGGAGGTGTTCGACCGCACGCTCGGGATATGGTCATCACCTACCAGACTTTTGTCGTCCGCACGCCGCATCACACCATCCTGATCGATACCTGCACCGGCGAGCACAAGGGTCACCCGCCGCCGTTCGATTTTCCCGGCAAGGAACGCTGGCGCAACGAGCTGTTCGCGCTCGGCATCGGCTTCGACCAGGTCGACTACGTCTTCTGCACCCATCTTCATATCGATCATACCGGCTGGAACACCACGCTGCGCGATGGGCGCTGGGTGCCGACCTTCCCAAATGCGAAATACGTCTTCCACAGAAAGGAATATGCGGTCTGGGAGGCCGAGTACGCACGCGGCGCCGATCCGCCGGGCACGGTCTTCCGCGACAACTGCCTGCCGATTTTGGAAGCCGGGCAGGCGCTATTGGTCGATGACGATTACGCGCTCGACGACACCATCACGCTGACGCCGACGCCGGGCCACTCGCCCTGCCATTGCTGCGTCAATATTCGTTCGCGCGGCCAGCGCGCGGTGGTGACCGGAGACATGATGCACCACATCATCCAGTGCCGCGAGCCCGACTGGTCGCCGCGGGTGGATTGGGACGGCCAGCAGGCGGCCGTGTCGCGGCGGACGTTTTTATCCTCGGTCGCCGACAGCGATGTGCTGTTGCTGCCGATCCATTTCCCGACGCCGACTGCGGGTTTTGTGACGGCGGACGGGCAGCGATTCAATTACCGCTTCAAGCGGGATTGAGGATCAAGCCGGAAAGCAAATTGGATCTCATCCTGGGAGCCGCGCGCTCGAGCGCGTCGCAAGTCTCATCCTGAGGTTCTTCACCGTCATTGCGAGGAGCCCTTGCGACGAAGCAATCCATCGCGCGGCGTACGCTTAAGTGGATTGCTTCGCTCACCTGACGGCGCGGAGCCTGCCATCGGGTGCGCATTTCGCGCGACCCGGTGGCGCTGAGCCAGTGGCTCGCAATGACGGGTTGAAAGCCCCTCAATTCATTGGCGGCATTTTTGGCAGTCTCTCGAGCTGAACAATGATGTCGATATGATTCGAACTTAAATCACTGCACAGCTAATCGGGTGTCGCGGCAATCGCATTCCCTATATCGGTCTCGGCAAAATCGGCGCCCTTGTACAACAGCGGCAACCCCCGCACCTTTGCGAGCGCATAGCTGAAGACATCGCCAAAATTCAGGCCTGCGGGGTGGCCGCTGCCTTTGCCGTAGGTCACGAATGCGGCGTAGGCTGCGTCGGCTTCAGACACATCTGGTGCGACCATCTCGAAGATTGGTAGCCGCAGCAGATCGTTCAGAAGAACGACAGCGCGTTGACCGCGACGGCCATGGACGACCATGCGCGCCTCCACGACCGAGACGGTGCTGACCAGCGCTCTGTCGGACCGTTCGATGGTTCTCACGAAGTTCTGTCGTTCCGGCTCCCCCAGGGCGATCGCGACGATGGCCGACGTATCGACCACGATCATTTCGGCAATCCGACGCTGTCCCATTCCAAGGGGTCGAAGGCATCCGCGCGATCGGGCACGCGATCCAACTGCGCCAGCAGCGCGGCCATTCGCCCGGAGTCGGCGGCAATGAGGGTCTGACTGGAGAGATGATCGATTGCCCGTTCGACGACAGCTGTTTTGGTCAGTCCGGTCGCCCGCGCCAATCGTTCGACCTTTGCCACAACAGCGGGATTGGCGATTTGCAGGGCCATGACAAATCTCCCTCTGTTTATCTAAACAGCATCAATATACATGGCCACTCCGCGCTATTCAAGGCGATGGTGGCGGGAAATCGCCGCGCTGCCTCGTCTTGTGCGCCGGATCGACCTCCGGCCGGGCTTCCGCCTGCTCACCACATGGCCTAAGCAGCGGCCGCGATATCCCGCTCCAGCTACGTGTGC
>NZ_JBEKXH010000621.1:0-3362 GCF_049512235.1 Bradyrhizobium sp. | reverse complement strand
GACTGGGGTCGTGGAACGGTCGTCGCATGCACTCAATGACGTCGCGAGCAGCGCGGCCACAAGCGCCGCCCCTCGCCGCTTCATGATGGGCTGGCCGGCCGTTTGGCCGGCGCCGAGCCAAGGCTGAAATCGTTGTTTCATGGCATTTCCTGGAATGGCGGGCGACGACCGCCCCGTTCGGTTCGCATAATAGAACTATACGGTTTAGTATCTTTATGCAAGTGGAATTTTCGTACCCCCCGAACCCCTCGCATGATCGTGATCGATTTGGGACGAACTGGCACCGCTCCGTTCGGCGATACCCCCGGTGCCTGCGACACCGGGGTGCTCTTGGATGTTCGTGCCGGTTAGTCGGAGGAACAAATTTGTCATGCCGATCTCCTATATATACTATACCGTATAGTTTTTTTTTACTTGCATTTTCGTTCGAGCCATGTCAACCCGGCACCTGCTGAGAGTTGAGCTACTCGCACTATCGTGATCGCAGGAACAATCATGACCACGAACAGACACTCGAAACGACCGCAGGCCCGCTTGGGCAGACCGCCCAAGGACCTCGCCGGCGACGTCAAAAGCCGGATCCTCGATGCGGCTCAGCAGATTTTTCTCAAGCGAGGTTACCAAAGCGCCAGCGTCGATGAAATCGCGGAGATGGCGCCGGCGAGCAAGCCGACGATTTATGCTCACTTCGACGGCAAGCAGGCGCTGTTTGAGGCGGTCATCGCCCGCGTCATCGCCGGACTGACGAACTTTGAGGGCTACGCGCCCAGGGGAGGCACGGCGACCGACAAGCTCACAAGTGTCGGCACCGAGCTGGTAGAAAGATTCCTTGAGGACACGGTCGGCGTAACGCGCGCCACGATTGCCGAAGCCGACAGATTCCCGGCGTTGAGCCGCCATGTCCATGAAGCAGGCCGGGATCGGGCTGCAGCTGCGGTTTCCCATGTCCTGAACACTGCGGCCCACACGCTTCAGCGGGGTCCGAAGGGGCCCTTCGGCACCAAGCGAAGCCATGCCACCGCGCAGATTTTCATGGACCTCGTTCTGCTCCCAATGCTTATGCGAGCGCTGATGGGGGAGGACGCGAAACACCTGCGAAAGGAGGTCCCCGGTTTCGTGCGTGAACGCGTCAACTTCTTCCTGGCAGCCTGTGAAACCGATTGGGGGTAGTGAAGGCCTTTGCCGCCCTCGGTACTCCCGGGTGCGACCGCAGGTGGGCGGCCTTGCGCTGCGGCGCAGCGTCCGATCCTGTATTCTGGTCGGCTGAACAGGGCCACCGCCAACAGCCTTCGCCAGTCTCAGGCCCGATTTCCGCGAACATCCATCTCATTGATGAGCTCCGGCAGGTCGACCAATGTCCTGTTCGGAGAAAGGTAGGTGTCGAGGATCAACCGACCCGCCTTCTCCGCCGCCTCAATCACGGCGTCGCTCGACAGGATTTTCATTCGGGCGATGAAGGCGTACAGGTCGACCAGTTTCGAAACCTCTGACTTGTCGTGGACGAGTGCATCGGCGTAGAGCCTCGATGCCTCTTCAATGAAGTTTTTATAGAGCTCTTCACGCTGGGACGCGGCCCGCAATGTTCGACGGACGCGGTCTTTGCGTCGCTGCGTCACCCAATTCGTGAAAATCGACGCTAGCGTGCCTGAGGCCGATCCCGAGAACGACGCAAGGGCGGGAATGTAGATCATGTTCATTTTTCTTCTCCGGTTTTACCTGCTCACAAGGCACCTCAAAGGCTGGCGGGAACGATTCTGGCTGGTTGGCTTTTCTGATCACGCCGTATTAAAACTATACGGTATAGTTAAATTGGCGATCGGGAAATGTCAACCCACTTTGTGGCGGAGCGAACTTGCTCAGGGACACCTTGGATCGCCTGGTGGATTTTGATCGCATCAACGCCGGGATGACGCGCTTCAGCGCGGGCGGTCTGGTTGCAGGTTCGAGTCGTGCCGGGCCCACCAAACGAAATCAGCGATTTATCAGCCGGAACTCATTCCGTCCCCCTTCGCCCACCCGGATTCCATCCCGAACCTGACCGAACCTGGTCGAATTTGCGCGAATTCGCCCAGACGATTCAGTAAATGATTGGCGGTCCGTTACGGCGTGCTTGCAGGTTTGCAGCAATGCCGTCACCATCCACACTGGTTCAAATCGATGACGGGACAGCGTCGGCAGCCCGGGCTTCGGAATGCCGTCACAACCGTCAGGTCAAATGGAGGGACGTATGCGAGAGCTGACCCCGGAGACGATTACAGATGCGGTGCTCGACCAGATGGCGACGACGCCGGACGCGCGCATGAGAGAGGTGATGGCAGCCGCCGTGAGGCACCTGCATGCCTTCGCCCGCGAGGTGAAGCTGACCCCCGGGGAATGGATCAGGGGCATCGAATTCATGACCGCGGTCGGCGGAATGTGTACGCCGGAGCGGCAGGAATTCATTCTGCTATCGGATACCCTTGGCCTGTCGGCTCTGGTCAACGGACTGCACGACAGCACCGCCGTCGAAGACGGCACCCATACCAGCCTGCTTGGCCCGTTCTACCGCGAGACCTCGCCAAGACTGGCGGCCGGCAGCCAGATCGCCCGCACGGTGAAGCCCGGCAGCGAGTGCGCACTCTACGGCCGCGTCACCGACGTCAACGGCAGGCCGCTCGCCAACGCGTCCGTTTCTATTTGGCAGACCGGCGCCGACGGTCTCTACGACATTCAGGAAAGTGCCGCGTCAACTGATTATCGTGGTGTGTTCGCCACGGATGCGGATGGCGTCTACATGCTGCGTACGGTCAAACCGGTCGGATACTCGATCCCGATGGATGGCCCCGTCGGCGGCATGGTCAAGGCGCAGGCGCGACACGGCATGAGGCCGGCCCATATTCACTTCCTGGTGGGTGCACCCGGTTATCGCGAGTTGGTGACAGCGCTCTACCTGCGCGATGATCCGCATCTTGCCGACGACGTCGTGTTCGGCTCTTCGGGTGATCTTGCCGTCGACCTCGATGCAAACGATCCGGGCTGCCCGATCAAGGGGCTGCCCAGCATCCGCTTCGATATGCGGCTGTCGCGCGAAGGAGCCGCTGACAAGACCAGCGGACGCGTCGGCTCTGACCCCGCCGCGATCGTGAAATCGCGGGCTGGGACCGGGAATGGGCAATCCCCGGCAGCGGCGCCCGCGGCGAGCTAGTTGAGGCGGACTGGACGTTCGCGTCGGCCGCCGCTGCAGATCATCCGCGCGAACGTCAGGTCCCAAAGACCAATCGAGAGTCCTATTGTGGCCGGGGCCTCTTTGGCTCTAACGTTGCTGCAAGCGGCTGTGGAAATTGGGAACAGCGCGATATCATTCTGAGCGCAACAATCGGATG
>NZ_JBEKXH010000620.1:0-3363 GCF_049512235.1 Bradyrhizobium sp. | reverse complement strand
GGCCTTAACCTCGATGCGGCAATCGGGCCTGCCTGGCCCCCCTCGCAACCCGGCCGGCAAAAGACTATCTTGATCCCATCCCCACCCGCAACGGAATAGGCCCTATGACCCCTACAACCTCGCTTCTCGACCGCGCCAGTCTCCACCGCGATGCCGTGCGTCACGAAATCGCGCGGGGGCTGTCAGGCGCCGATGACGGCGAGCTGTTCCTGGAATACAGCCAGTCCGAGGCGCTGATGTTCGACAATGGCCGGCTCAAGCAGGCCACCTATGACACCTCGCAGGGGTTTGGGCTGCGCGCGGTCAAGGATGACGCGGTCGGCTATGCGCATTCCTCGGACGTCTCGCTGCCGGCGCTGATTCGCGCCGCCGACGCGGTCGCGGCGGTGCGCGGCGGCTACTCCGGCACCTTCGCGGCGGCCCCGGCGCACAGCAATGTGCGGCTCTATGGCGATGAAAATCCGCTGGATGCCCCTGGCTTCGAGGCCAAGGTCAAGCTGCTCGCCGAAATCGATGCCTATGTCCGCGACCGGGATCCCCGGGTGCGGCAGGTCTCGGTCAGTGTTGGCGCGACCTGGCAGGTGGTGGAAATCCTGCGGCCGGATGGCGAGAGCTATCGCGACATCCGCCCGCTGGTGCGGGTCAATGTTTCCGTCGTCGCCGGCCAGGGCGACCGCCAGGAAAGCGGCAGCAAGGGCTATGGCGGCCGCGAGGGCTATGCCCGCTTCATCGATAGCAAGGCCTGGCGCGAGGCCGCCGATGGCGCGCTGCGCGAGGCCCTGGTCAATCTCGAATCGGTTCCGGCGCCGGCCGGCGAGATGGACGTGGTGCTGGGCGCCGGCTGGCCCGGCGTGATGCTGCACGAGGCGGTCGGCCATGGGCTCGAGGGCGATTTCAACCGCAAGCAGACCTCGGCCTTTGCCGGCCTGATGGGCCAGCAGGTCGCCGCCAAGGGCGTCACCGTGGTCGATGACGGCACCATGGCGGCGCGGCGCGGCTCGCTGTCGATCGATGACGAGGGCACGCCGACCAACCGCACCGTGCTGATCGAGGACGGAATTCTGGTCGGCTACATGCAGGATCGGCAGAACGCGCGGCTGATGAACATGAAGCCGACCGGCAATGGCCGCCGCCAGGGCTATGGCCATGTGCCGATGCCGCGCATGACCAACACCTACATGCTGGCCGGTGAGCGCGACCCCGGCGAAATCCTTGCCTCGGTCAAGCACGGCATCTATGCCGCCAATTTCGGCGGCGGCCAGGTCGACATCACCTCGGGCAAATATGTGTTCCAGTGCACCGAGGCCTACAAGATCGAGGATGGAAAACTCGGGGCGCCGCTGAAGGGGGCGATGCTGATCGGCAACGGGCCGACCGACCTGCATCGCATCACCATGATCGGCAACGACCTCGCGCTCGATACCGGGATCGGCACCTGCGGCAAGAACGGCCAGGGCGTGCCGGTCGGTGTCGGCCAGCCGACGCTGCGGATGGAGCGCATCACCGTCGGAGGAACCGGCTAATGGGCATCAACAAGGAAACGGTGGCGCCGAAGACCTCCATTTGGCGCGGCCAATTGTTGCAGCTCGCCGGCGTCGTGCTGGCGGTATTCCTGGCCAAGGGCGCGCTGGCCGAGCCGTTCTATGTGCCGTCGGGCTCGATGGAGCCGACGCTGCAGATCGGCGATGCGCTGTTGGCAACGAAATTCGCGTATGGCTATTCTACGGCCTCGCTGCCGATCCAGATCAACCTGCCCGAGAGCGGACGGCTGTTGGGCGAAACCCCAAAACCCGGCGATGTCGTGGTGTTCCGCTGGCCGGGCGACCGCTCGCAGGCCTGGGTCAAGCGCGTGGTCGGGCTGCCCGGCGACCGCATCCAGATGCGGCAGGGCCAGCTCTTCATCAATGACCGCGCGGCGGAGCTGAAGCCCGACGGGATCGGCAAGGCGGAAAACGACGATGGCGGCGTCGAGCCTGCCTATCGCTACATCGAAACCTTGCCCAATGGCGTCAGCCACGAGATTTTCAAGCTGCGCGACAATGGCCGGCTCGACAACACGGCGGAAGTGACCGTGCCGCCGGGCCATTTGTTCGTGATGGGCGACAACCGCGACAACTCCGCCGACAGCCGCGTTCCGCTGCGCGACGGCGGCGTCGGCATGCTGCCGATCGACGACCTGGTCGGCCGCGCCGACGCCATCGTCGGATCCTGGGACCTCGGCATCCGCAGCCAGCCGGTCTGGACCTGGCTGTCCGGCTTTCGCCCGGCGCGGTTTTTCACGTCGGTGCGTTGAGGGATGACGCGGCGGGGTAGCAAAACTACCGACTTTGTGACCCTAAATTAGGAAATTGTTAACCATGATTCATGCATGAGTTCTCCCTTCAACAAGGAGAATTCACCATGCAAGATCTCGATCAGACCATCCGTGAGCGGGCCTATCATCTCTGGATCGCGGCCGGCTGCCCTGAAGGCAATGCCGACGCTTATTGGCTCGATGCCCAGCGCGAGCTGTTGGCCACCTCGCTGGCGGTTTCCGGACCGGTCGGCCCGGCAAAGGCCGCGACCAGGAAAAAGTCCGCGGACAAGCCGAAGGCGCCTGCCAGATCGAAGAGCAAGGCCGCCTGAACGACGCCGCTACCGGCTTCATTTTGAGAGCAGACCTCATGGTGAGGGGGCGCTCTGATGGTATCGTGCGGCCATGGATGCAGACATCTTTCTCGCCGCGGCCCTGCGCAATTCGGTCAATGCCATTCTGGCCGATGAATGTTTCCGGCTGGCACTGCCGGATGCGTGGATCGTCTCGGGATGCCTGGTGCAGAGCGTGTGGAACGTCAAGACCGGGCGAGCGGTCGACTACGGCATCAACGACTACGACATCTTCTATTTCGATCCCGATACCTCATGGCAGGCCGAGGACGCCGTGATCGCCCAGTTGCAGGGCAGGTTTGAAAACCTCGGCGTCAAGGTCGAGCTGCGCAATCAGGCCCGCGTCCATCTCTGGTACCCGCAGAAGCACGGGCTGCCCTACCCGGCACTGCAGTCCTCCGTGCAAGGCATCGATCGTTTCCTCACGAGGAATACCCAGGTTGGCATCCGCCGCACCGCTACGGGGTATGACGTCTACGCGCCGCATGGATTCGACGATATCGCCGGCCTCATCGTGCGACCCAACCCGGGACCGAATTTTTCGGCGGCCAGCTACGCCGCGAAGGCCAGCCGCTGGCGCGGGCTGTGGCCGGAGCTCACGATATTACCCGCCAAAGCGGACTAGACTAAGACTAGACCACCAGCGTTTCCGAAGTTCTGATCATATCGAAGCTTGCGAAGCTGCGCTCCCTCTCCCGCGCTCTTCGCGCGGGGGAG
>NZ_JBEKXH010000619.1:0-3367 GCF_049512235.1 Bradyrhizobium sp. | reverse complement strand
GGCGCGGGATGGAACTCGTAGGATGGGTGGAGCGAAGCGATACCCATCTCTTCTGTTCGCCGATGGGGTTCGCGAGATGGGTTTCGCGAAGAGCTCAACCCATCCTACACCAACGAGGCTGCGCGTGCATTTCGGAAGCGGTTTTCTTAAGCCCCGGTACCGAAAGCGGGCGGACATGGACGCCGTAAGCCTTGTTGCCCTGCAGCAGCGTCACGTGGCGCAGATGCCTGGCGTGCCGCGGCCGGCGGGTCGAGCAGGGTGCGCAGCGTCCGGTCGTTGGTCTCGATTGGCTCGCGTTCCCGCCAGCCGGCAAGCGGTCCGGGGCGCTCGGCCAAAGCGGCGTCCTTGCCACCAGGCCGCCATGAATTGCCAAATAGCCTCTTGTACGATTTTCGGACATGCCGTACATATGTGTCCGATATTCCAACGTAACACCCCATGGCCACGTTAGTGAAGAATTCTCCAGGTGCCATATTCCCCTCTGCCGAGGTCGAAGCCTGCATCAAGAATGCCCTGGCTGACCAGGGCGCGGACCAGGCTTTGCTACGTCCGGGGCACGCATCCACCGCCACTCCCGTGGCTCCGCGCTCTTGGGAACCCGAAATCGACTCGCTGGTCGTCGTTGAAGTGATCTGCGCCGTCGAGGAACTGCTGGGCATTACCCTGCCCGCGACGTTTTCGCCCAAGGGCGGCTACGACAGCGTCGACGCATGCGTCAACGATCTGATGTCCGAGACGCAAGCTACCTGGAACTCATTAACAAAAGAAAAGCAGCTCAATGACCAATGAACGCGCGGGTTTTTCTCAGCCGTCGGCCGATGCAGATCGCCAAGCGCTCAGCGAACGACTCAAAGAGGCACGCGAATATGTCGGCCTCAAGCAGGATGACGTCGCGAAAAAACTCGGTATTCCGAGAAGTGCGCTTTCGAATATCGAGGCCGGGAGCAGAAAGGTCGACGCCATCGAGTTGGCGCAGTTGGCGAAGCTCTACCAGCGGCCGGTGGCGTGGTTCACGGGCGAAGATCCAAGCCGCGCAACCGACAAGACGCTGGAGGAAGTCGCGCATGTGGCGCGCGCCGCGGCGTCACTTTCGCAGCAGGATCGGCAAGAATTGGCACGGTTCGCGGACTTTCTGAAGTCGCGCGCGCGCACCAAAGCGGGTTCCGATGGCCGATAACCGTGCCGCGATTTTAACTGGCGCCAAGGCCGCGCATACGCTGCATCGCGACCTGGGTATCAAGGAGCAGATCGAACGAGCCGGCGGCGGCCGTGTCGATGTATTCGGCGCCATCGACAAGCTCGGTGCGACGCTGATGTTTCAGCCTCTCGACAAGCTGCCGTGCTGGCGGTTCTCCCGCACGGCCTTCGCTACCCTTATCGTCTTCTTCTGTCGACGCAGCGATGACGCGGATGGCCGGGACGAAGCCCGGCCATGACGGTGGATGGGTCATTGCCAACGAACGCTGGTATCAGTCGGGATTGAAAATAGTGTTCGCCGTTAATTCGCAAGCATCGGCGGCGGCGTCTTCATGCCGGCTAAAGCCTCCGAGCCGTCCGGAGCGCCTGGCGGCATCGCACGCTAGGAAAGTAGCAAATTCCTTAATCAAGGAAAACTTGCATTTTTATCCCCTTAAGTCAATAAAGTTTGCTATATTGGCAGGGGAGGACTGCTTAAGTGGCCCGGATTTCCCTCAAGGACCCGCCCGAGGTTTTCGTCTCGACGACCGCCATGTCGGCGGCCGTTTCGCGCGCCGTCGCCGCCGGCAAGCTGCGCCGCCTCGGCTCGCGTCTTTATACCACGAACCAATTCGAGGAGGCCGCTTCGCTCATCCGGCGCAACCTCTGGGACATCGTGGCCGGCTTTTTTCCCGGCGGCCTCGTTGCGGACCGTACCGCCCTCGAACACCAGCCAGCGGCAGACGGCTCCGTCTTCGTGGTCGCGTCGCGCGGCGGAAATATCGCATTGCCCGGCGTGACGCTGCGTGCGAGGCGTGGCCCCGGTCCGCGGCCGGACGATTTTGTCCTGCGCGACGGCCTCTACTGCATGTCCACGGCGCGCGCGCTCATCGAGAATATGCGTCCGACACGTGCGCGCTCCGGCGCCGCTCGCACGCTGAAGCGAAGCGAAATTGAAATATGGCTTGACCGGTTCCTCCGCAACAGCGGCAAGGAACGGCTCAATGCCTTGCGCGACCAGGCCAAGGCACTCGCGCCGAAGCTGAAGATGGAAGAGGCGGCGCGCGAACTCGACGCGATGATCGGAACCCTGCTCGGTACGCGCAATGCCAAACTGAGGGCGCCCGTCGCAAAGGCACGGGCACGCGGGGCTTCCTACGATCCGAAGCGGCTTGCTGTGTTCGAGAAGCTTCACGACGCCCTGCGGCGCTTTCCGCCCGAGCCTGCGCGCTTGTGGCAGCCGACCGGCCGCGAGGCGATCAACCAAGCGTTCTTTGAAGCCTACTTCTCGAATTTCATCGAGGGAACGGAGTTCGCGCTCGACGAAGCCCGCGAGATCATCTTCGACGGCGTAATCCCGACAAATCGGCCGGCGGATGCGCATGACGTTCTCGGTACCTTTCGCCTGGTTTCCGACCCGGAAGAGATGAAGCGTCTGCCAAAGAGCGCCCATAGCTTCCTGGATATTCTGCGCCACCGTCACCGCACGATCATGGAGGGGCGTCCCGAGAAAACCCCCGGCGAATTCAAGGACCGTCCAAATCAAGCCGGCACCTTTATCTTCGTTGCGCCACAAGACGTATATGGAACGCTCATGGAAGGATTCCGGATCTATCAGCGGCTTTCCGAGCCACTTCATCGCGCCATCTTCATGATGTTTCTCGTGTCCGAAGTGCATCCCTTCCTGGACGGCAACGGCCGGCTTGCCCGCGTCATGATGAACGCCGAACTTGCCGTCGCGCGGCAAATGCGCGTGTTGATCCCGATTGTTTATCGGTCGAACTACATTTCTTCCCTGCGCGCGTTGAGTACCAACGCTTGGCCGGAGCCGATCATAAAGACGCTCGTATTCGCGCAGCGCTATGTCGCCTCCATTCCCTGGAACGACCTGATGCGCGCCCGATCTGTCCTCACCCGCACGAACGCCTTTGTTCGTCCCGAGCAGGGTGATGATGAAGGCATTCGTCTTCGGATTCCCGATGCTAAAGACTTGGCTGTTGACGCGTCACAATAGCCGCGGAGCGGAGGCCCATTCTGGACCATCTCGGCCGCACGGAGGGCGGGGTCACTTTCACGGCGCTGCCGGTGGAATAGCCCTACGATCAGCGCCGGCCGCAGGATCGATCAGGTCCAGTGCTTGCTCCGTTGCAGGACGCGCAGGTGGTTTTCGGATGGAAATCGCAGGATGGTT
>NZ_JBEKXH010000618.1:0-3372 GCF_049512235.1 Bradyrhizobium sp. | reverse complement strand
AAGTTGGTCTCGTTCGGTTCGGCCTCGATTCTGAACATCGAGATTCAATCGCCGGAGCATTTCGCGGACATCCGATTGCCACCTGAGGTGACTGAGTTCGAACCCATGGCGGTAGGCCAAGTCGCGGATGGCCGCAGGTAACTGCTCGGCTGTGGGCATTTGCGCCCCTTTGAGCAGAACGGGCGTGACCACGATATCGCGCTTGAGCCCTGCTTCGATCTCCATGCGGACGAAATCACTGGCATTCTCAAGCCGGATCTGTCCCGCTTCGTCCTTGGCGGTCGCCCAGTCCTTGTCGATCAGGACCAGCATGAGATCGCAGGCTGCCAGCGTTTTCTGCAGTTCGCTGCGAAAGTCTCGGCCCAGCGAAATGCTATCCACGTCCATGAAGACGGCTTTCCGGCCCAGCCGCGCCACAAGTTCGTTGAACAGGGCACGCGCCTCTCCGGCAGCCGTCTGCCTCCGGTAACTGATGAAGACCGAGCTAATGCACCTCTCCTCGGCATATGGCGCGTCCATTCAGCGTGGTGCTTTTGAGCCTCATGCGTCTGCGGGCGATTTCCGCATTGTGCCATCACCGCGATGCTCAAAAGCCGGAGACGTGTTTTTTGGTACCTCAGTACGCACGTAGTCTCCGCGTCCTCCGCAACGCAAGTTCGAGCCGCAAGCGCTGGCAGCACACCCCTATAAATCCCCATAACCGGTGCAAATGCAATGCGGAATTGAGGCTCACCGGATGTGCAACTTCTTGAGACTTGCCCCGTTTCCACTGTTTGCGGCGATGCTCCAGCAGAGCAAGACAGATCGCCAAGTCACTCTACCTTCTTTGACATCGTCAGCACCCGGCACTGGAAGATGCCGATCGGCTTGATGTCGAACCTACTGATGAAAATTGGGGCGACGGAGTAGCTGCGTTCCGAAGCGTCCGTTCAGATCAGACATGAATGACAAAAACGGCACGAACTTCAGCCTGGGCAAGGTCATTCGGCGATTTCTGCTTCCTGAACGTCCCCTTGCCCTTGGCCGCTGTCAGAGCGTCGAGCTGCTCGGTACCGGCCAGGCGACAGGCCGTGATGCCGATGGAATAGTTTTGAAAATGCCACCGCTGTCTCGTAACCCACCCGGCTCGCAATTCGTGCGATCGGCTCGTCGCTGGTTTCCAGCAGGAACGCCGCTTCTGCCATCCGGCGCTCGATCACATAACGATGCATGGACTGGCCGATGAGCCTGGTGAAACGGGCCGAAAATGCCGATCGGCCAAGCCGAGAACTGTCCCTTATTTTCTGTGTCTCACTTTCGGGGTGCATTCCACCACCATTAGTAGGGAGAAACGGGGACAGACCACCATTAGTGCAGGCCTTCTCGCCGGGCAACCAACCCAATTCGACTCTGACCCCATTCATGCTCCTCGCCGTGCTCCTCGCCGTAGATTTCCGAAATCGGCAGGATCTTTACATCAACGTCGAGTCTTTCGCTTTCGCGGCGTATCAATCGAAGCCTTGGGCACGACGAGGTCGTCGAGCGAGATTTTCAGCAAGCCGGCAATCCTGCACAGCGTTTGAACGTCGCCACTCTTGCGGCCGGCCTCGATCTCGGAAAGGAAGCCTTGCGCGATGCCGGCTCGGTGGGCGAGCGCGGCTTGAGTCAACCCGGCCCGTTTTCGGTAGAACGCGAGCGGCGTTTTCGCGGCCAACAGGTCATCCATTTCGGCGCTGGTCAAAGAATGCTCGCCCTTTTTGAGCCGGTCCAGTGCTCGGCGCGCGGCCTCGGCGTCGGCCGCATCCTCGCCGGCGGCGGCGATCAGTTGGTCGTATTCCTTGCGGGCGAGAATTACGATGTCGTCGCCTTTGGGAGTTTTTGTCATCACGGGCATTTCGGTCGCTCCTAGTCGTAAATCCCGCCCCGCGGGCCAATATCGAGAATGGTGATCGTGTCGGCGGTTTCGCTGAATACAACGCGGAAGTCCTGAACGCGCAATCGTAAGGCATCGACGCCAGTCAGCGCTTTGACGTTGCGGGCTTGCGCCGCCGGGTCTTCTGCATATTGCTCGATCTTCGACCGGATCAGCTTCGCCTTGTTGGCGTGGCGAACCAGGGCGCGGGCCGCGGTCGCCTGGTAGATAATCGCTTTCATGACTAGATAATCTCATAAAGAGATATCCAAGGCAATATCTATTAGAGATATTTTCGGATATTCACTACCCGAGGTCCTGCTGCAGACCAACGCTTCGTTTCGAGCCCGAAATCGGCCAAAGCGCCCTAAATCATGATTTGGCTTGCTTTTCGCGCGCTTTCGCTTCGGTCCTTGCCACTCCAAGTTGCTCAGCATTGCCTCCAATAGAACGACTTTTGAAACATGCCCCGTGTTTGTGTTATTCTAGTCAGCATGACCAGAATCGTAAAATCATCGAAAGCGAAGGCGACGAAGAACCGTAAGCGCACGCGTCTCGTAAAGTCGGGGCGGTGGCCGTTGCAGGATGCAAAAGCCCGCTTCAGCGAACTGGTGCGCCGTGTACATAGCGATGGGCCGCAGCATGTAACCGTCCACGGGCGCGATGAGGTCGTTATTATTTCGGCTGACGAATTTCGCCGCCTCAAGGGCGATCTCAGGGGTGAGGCATTGATCGCTGCAATGCAGGCTTCTCCGCATCGTGGTGTCGAAATTGAACCGGGGCGCGCAGAAATGCCTGTGCGCGAGGTCTCTTTGTGAGCGGCTGGCTACTCGACACCAACATACTCTCCGAATTGCGCCGCCCCAAGCCAGAACGCAAAGTCATAGCCTTCGTTGCAGGTCAGCCACTTGACCTTCTCTATCTGAGTGCTGTGACCTTCGCCGAAATCCGGTTCGGAATTGAACTCGTCACGGATGCCAATCGCCGCGCTGAGCTTAATGATTGGCTCGCGCATAAGGTGCGGCCAATGTTCGAGCAACGTGTCCTCGCTGTCACCGAGGACATCATGTTCAGGTGGCGATTGTTGGTCGAGGACGGCCGCAAAGCTGGCCACACTTTCTCGCAGCCCGATCTCATCATCGCAGCGACCGCGCTTCACCATGGGCTGACCATCGTGTGCCGTGATGTCAGCGACTATCAAAAGGCCCACGCGCCCGTATTCAATCCGTGGGTTGATCCATTGCCGACACAGGATCCCACAAGACTGTCCTTCAATGAATGACCACGAACAATAAGGATTCCGCTTTCGCCGCAGCGCTCCTGCGCGAGGGGATCGACACAATGCTGGCCGGTACGCCATGTCGATCCGGTCGGGGCGACCCTTGTGGTCGCCCTCCTGCGGCGCCGGAATCAAAGAGGGCGCCCACAAGGGGCGCCCCTACGCGCTAGCTCAGGCGCGCCAGTCAGGTGGCCCCAACTCT
>NZ_JBEKXH010000617.1:0-3372 GCF_049512235.1 Bradyrhizobium sp. | reverse complement strand
CTCAACGACAAGACCACCTATGGCAAAGGTCTCGCCGACGAAACCAAGAAGGCGCTCAACAAGGCCGGCTTTACCGAAAAGATGTTCGAGTCCTACAACAAGGGCGACAAGGACTTCACCGCGATCGTCTCGCGCATGAAGCGCGACAATATCGATCTGGTTTTCGTCGGCGGCTACCATCAGGAATCCGGACTGATCGTGCGCCAGATGCGCGATCAGGGTCTCCAGACCGTGCTGATGGCCGGCGATGCGCTGGCTGACAAGGAATTCGCCTCGATCACGGGACCGGCCGCCGAAGGCACGCTGTTCACCTTCGGCCCCGACCCGCGCAACAAGCCGACCGCCAAGGCGGTCGTCGAGAAGTTCAAGGCCAACAACATCGATCCCGAAGGCTACACGCTCTATACCTATGCCGCGATCCAGGTCTGGTCGCAGGCCGTGAAGAAGGCCGGCACCATCGATCCGAAGAAAGTCATGGCTACGATCAAGGCCGGCACCTGGGATACGGTGAACGGTACGCTGCAGTTCGATGCCAAGGGCGACATCAAGCAGCTCGACTATGTCGTCTACAAATGGGACGCCAAGGGCAACTACACGGAGATCAATCCCAAGGGGTCGTAAGGCCGAAACAGTTCCATCGCGACGTCCAGCGCCCCGGTTCCACCGGGGCGTTTTTCTATCCGCTGCAACAAGGCCGCCGGACGAAATTTCCGGCCCGGCAAACCTCAACGCCCGTTGCTTTCCGTGCGGCTGTCCGATCTCGGAAGAATGATCGGAATGGCCCTCGACAGCTGACGCGATTTTCAGGATGGGTATATCCCCGTGACGGCCGCCCGCGGCCCCACGGGATCGGGACCTGACGGATCTGCTGCTTGAAAAACCTGCTCACCGATATATCGGGCGTCCGCGTCGGACACGCCGATGACAAGGCGCTGGCGTCCGGCGTCACCGCGGTCGTGTTCGATCGCGCCGTGGTGGCGGCGATGGACGTGCGCGGCGGCGGGCCCGGCACTCGCGAGGGCGCACTGCTTGATGTCGCCAATACCGTCGAACGCATCGATGCCATAGCGCTGTCCGGCGGCTCGGCCTTCGGGCTCGAGGCCGGCGGTGGCGTGCAGGCCTGGCTCGCCGGGCAGGGCCGCGGCTTTGAGGTGCGCGGCGCGCTGATCCCGATCGTGCCCGGCGCGATCTGTTTCGATCTGTTGAACGGCGGCGACAAGAAGTGGGGCCGCTTCGCACCCTACCGCGAGTTCGGCTACATCGCGGCCGCCGCGGCCAGCGACACTTTCGCGCTCGGCAGCGTCGGCGCCGGGCTCGGCGCCACCACCGCCAATTTCAAGGGCGGTCTCGGCTCGGCATCGGCGACGACCAACGGCGGCGTCCGGGTCGGCGCCCTCGCGGTCGTCAACGCAGTGGGCAGCGTCACCGTCGGCGATGGGCCATGGTTCTGGGCGGCGCCGTATGAAATCGGCGGCGAATACGGCGGACGCGGGCTGCCGCCGGCGTTCACACCGGACATGCTGGCAATGCGGATCAAGGGCGCCGCCGCCGCGACAGCCGTGGAGAACACCACGCTCGCGGTGGTCGTCACCGATGCCGAGCTTTCAAAACCGCAGGCGCGGCGTCTTGCTGTGATTGCGCAGACCGGTTTTGCCCGCGCGATCTATCCGGTGCATGCACCGATGGATGGCGACGTGGTATTCGCGGCCGCGACCGGCGCGAAGCCGATTGATCCCCTGGTCGAACTTACCGAACTCGGTATGATCGCGGCCAATGTCGTGGCCCGCGCTATCGCGCGCGGCGTCTACGCCGCGACCGCGCTGCCCTTCCCCGGCGCATTGCCGGCATGGAAGGATCGTCACGGCTAGCTCACGACCTTACCGGCTGACCCTTCAGCAAACACCCGTTTCAGATGTTGAGCGAAAGCGACTGGGTTGCGCCGGAGGAAATCGCCTGGGCCTGGCGCTGGATCAGCTGTTCGAGGAGATTGTAGGAGGCCGTCGCGCTGCTGGACGACGTCGCGGAGCTGGCCGCGGGCGTGTTCAGCGTCACCGTCGAGCCGTCAGGATTGGTGATCGAC
This sequence comes from Bradyrhizobium sp., assembly GCF_049512235.1. GTDB lineage: Bacteria > Pseudomonadota > Alphaproteobacteria > Rhizobiales > Xanthobacteraceae > Bradyrhizobium. The sequence goes on along the minus strand of NZ_JBEKXH010000617.1, from coordinate 1,292 downwards.
GTGGTGGTCGAGCCGTCGCTGTTGGTGACTGACGTGCTGGTGGCACCCGCGAGTGCCTGCAGCAGCGGATCGGCGTTCGATCCGTTGGCACCGCCGGATGCGCCGGAGCCGCTGGAATCGCCCGATCCGCTGGAACCGCCGATGTGGGCGTGGTGGTGACCGCCCTTGCCGCCATCGCCCTTAAGCGCCGAGGACAATTCAGAGAGGCTGACCGAACCGTCGCCGTTGCTATCGAGCTTGTTGAAGACGGCGTCGGCCTGCGCGAGGTTGGTGCCGCCGGCGCCGAGCGCATTTTCGAATTCCGATTTGCTGATCTGGCCGTCGCCATTGGCGTCGAGCTGCGAGAACAGGTCCTGCAGCGCGGCGGACCGGCTGGTCGGTGCCGAAGTGGCGGTCGCCGTCGATGACTGGCCTTGCGCCGCGAGCAGCGCGCTCAGCGTCCCCGGCGCCAATTGCGAAAACCCGCCGGAGCCGACCGTCGAAGGCGAACTTCCTGACGACGCGGTAGAAGGGTTGCTCAGCGCATCGCTGAAGCCGGTCGACTGGGGTGACGACGTGCTCGATGAGGTCAGCGCTTGTACGGCATCCAGTGCGGATGACGCGGCGCCAAGGGCAAACAGCATGGCAATTGCTCCAAAACCAGCCGCGCGTGCGGCCTATGATGATCCGCCCAAGGGATCAGCAAACCCCGTGCCAGCAGAAAAAGCCAATGAAATGAAGGTTTCTGTCGCCGCGAAGGGTCCGGCGGCCCCGGCAATTGATGCCGTCACGGCAGAATTTTCCGCATCGGCCGAGCTTTGATCGTCCAAGCCGTGGCCTTTGGTTCGAGACGCCGCGCCACGATCCGGCCGCCGGCATTGCCGCCGGGCGGTGCGCGTGTTACGCGAACAACCCGCCGCAATGGCCTGTCATATCCGGGGGAAAGCGCACATGTCCACACAACTGGCGTCACGTCCCCTCGTCATCGCGCCCTCGATCCTGGCGTCGGATTTTGCCAAACTGGGCGAAGAGGTTCGCGCAGTGGATGAAGCCGGCGCCGACTGGATCCATCTCGACGTGATGGACGGGCATTTCGTCCCCAACATCTCCTACGGCCCCGACGTCATCAAGGCGATGCGCCCGCACACTCGAAAGATCTTCGACGCGCATTTGATGATCTCGCCCTGCGATCCCTATCTGGAAGCTTTCGCCAAGGCCGGCTGCGATCACATCACGGTGCATGCCGAGGCTGGCCCGCATCTGCATCGCTCGCTGCAGGCGATCCGCGCGCTCGGCAAGAAGGCCGGCGTCGC
>NZ_JBEKXH010000616.1:0-3380 GCF_049512235.1 Bradyrhizobium sp. | reverse complement strand
CGGCGCGAAAGCTGGTTTGCTTCGCTAACACCAAAAGAAAGCCCGTTACAAGCAGGGCGCCCACAAGGGGCGCCCCTACGCCAAATCGATATTCTTGTAGGGGCGACCCTTGTGGTCGCCCTCCTTGGGCGCCCCGGCAAGCCTTTCATCCGAGCGGCTCGGGCGAGGCCCGGTGTTAAACGCAATGACGATCTCAGATTATTTTTTCGTGGCTGCTTGAAAAGTGAATCAGAAATTCGCACCATGCGTAGGGTGGGCAAAAGGCGCTCTTGCGCCGTGCCCACCATCTTTAAAGCGTTGGGCACGCTTCGCTTTGCCCACCCTACCATTGAAGCCCGGGCTTGTTTTGCGTCAGTTAATTTTGGAACCTCGACGGCTATTGCAGGTTTCGGTAGCGGGGTTTCTCATGCGCTTGGCGCCGCCGCTCGATTTCGAAGGGTCTGATCGTGCCATCGAAAAACCTCACCATTTATCGCAAGAAGCGCGATTTCGAAAAAACCGCGGAGCCGCGCGGCGACACCGCGGTGGCGCCGTCCAAACGCCGCCGCTTCGTGATCCAGAAACACGCCGCGACGCATCTGCATTACGACCTCAGGCTCGAGTTCGACGGCGTCTTCAAATCCTGGGCGGTGGCAAAAGGTCCCTCGCTCGATCCGCATGACAAGCGGCTGGCGGTCGAGGTGGAGGATCATCCGCTGGATTACGGCGATTTCGAAGGCACGATCCCGAAGGGCGAGTATGGCGGCGGCACCGTGCAGCTCTGGGACCGCGGCTATTGGGAGGCCGGCGATCCCGAAGCAGGCTTCAGGAAGGGCGATCTGAAATTCACCTTGTACGGCGACAAGCTCGGCGGCAGCTGGGTGCTGGTGCGGATGCGCCATGACCGCGACGGCGGCAAGCGCACCAACTGGCTACTCATAAAGCATCGCGACGATTTCGCCAGAGAAGGCAAAGCCAACAAGATCCTGGATGAAGATCAATCCGTTGCCTCGGGCCGGACCATGGACCAGATCGCCGCCGGCAAAGGCCGGGCGCCCAAACCGTTCATGTTGGCAAAATCCAGGCGCGCCAATGCCGATGCCGTCTGGCATTCGAACCGCGGCGATGCCGTGATATCGTCGGCTGCGCCCGCGAAGGAGCCGGCAGGCCGGAGAGCGGCCGCGATGCCGGATTTCGTCGCGCCGCAGCTTTGCACCGGGGTTGACCGGCCGCCCAGCGGCGAGGGGTGGTGCCACGAGATCAAATTCGACGGCTACCGGATGCAACTGCGCGTCGAGGACGGAAAGGCCACGCTGAAAACCCGCAGCGGTCTCGACTGGACCGGCAAATTCCAGGCCATCGCCAACGAGGCGGCCCGGCTCCCCGATGCCCTGATCGACGGCGAGGCCGTCGCCCTCGATCCCCATGGCGTGCCGGATTTTTCCGCACTGCAGGCTGCGCTTTCCGACCGCGATAGCGACGAGCTGATCTTTTTTGCATTCGATCTCTTGTTCGCCGCCGGCGAAGATCTGCGCCACCTGCCGCTTTCCCTGCGCAAGGCGCGGCTGAAAACACTGCTGGAGGCGCGGCGAGCGACGAGGGCCAGACTGATCCGTTACGTCGAGCATTTCGAGGGCGGCGGCGAGGCGGTGCTGCAATCGGCCGGCCAGCTGTCGCTGGAGGGCATCGTCTCGAAGAAGCTTGGCGCCCGCTATCATTCGGGCCGTTCGGAGAGCTGGACCAAGACAAAATGCCGCCCCGGACATGAGGTCGTGCTGGGGGGATGGAAAACCACCAACGGCAAATTCCGCTCGCTGATGGCCGGCGTCCAGCGCGGCGATCATCTCGCCTTTGTCGGGATGGTCGGCACCGGTTTCGGGCAGGACACGGTGCGGCGGATCATGCCGGCGCTGAAGGCCGCGGCCTCCGAGGACAATCCGTTCGGCGGCAAGGACGCGCCGCGCAAGACCCGCGACGTGCACTGGTTGAAACCCGAACTGGTGGCCGAAATCGAATTCGCAGGCTTTACCGATGCCGGAAACATCCGGCAAGCTGCCTTCAAGGGACTGCGTCAGGACAAGCCCGCCTCCGAGGTCAGGGCGGAAAGGCCGGCCATGACCGACATTGCAAAACCCGTAAGCACCAAGACCGCGAGCAAGCCGGGCAAAGCGCGGATCCTGTCGGCCGCGAGCAAGTCCTCCGAGGTCATGGGCGTCGTCATCTCGAAACCCGACAAGGAGCTGTGGCCGGACGGCGGCGACGGCAAGGGGGTGACAAAACTCGATCTCGCCCGCTATTTCGAGGCGGTGGGCGGCTGGATGATCGGCCATCTGAAGGGCCGGCCATGCTCCGTCGTGCGCGCGCCCGACGGCATCAACGGCGAAAAATTCTTTCAGCGCCACGCCATGCCCGGGACTTCCAGCCTGCTCGAACTGATAAAGGTGTCCGGCGATCGCAAGCCATATCTGCAGATCGATCGCGTCGAGGGTCTGGCGGCGGTGGCGCAGGCAGGCGGCCTCGAACTGCATCCCTGGAATTGCGCGCCGGATGCGCCTGACATACCGGGCCGGCTGGTGTTCGATCTCGATCCGGCGCCGGACGTCGCATTTTCGGATGTGGTCGAGGCCGCCAAGGCCATGCGGCAGCATCTTAGGGATGTCGGCATCGAGAGCTTTTGCAAGACCACCGGCGGCAAGGGACTTCACGTGGTGGCGCCGCTGGCGTACGGCGTCCGGGACAGGGTAGGCTGGAAAGAGGCAAAAGCCTTCGCGCAGGGCGTTTGCCAGCGTCTCGCCGACGAAAATCCCGAGCGCTATCTGCTCAACATGTCAAAGCAGCTGCGCACGGGGAAGATCTTCCTCGATTACTTGCGCAACGACCGCATGGCGACCGCGGTCGCGGTGTGCTCGCCGCGCGCCCGCGACGGCGCCACGGTCTCGATGCCGCTGACCTGGGCGCAGGTCCGCGGCGATCTCGATCCGACACGCTATACCGTCCGCACCGCGCCGGCGCTGCTCGCCAAAACCAGGGCGTGGCAGGATTACGATGCGGCCGCATGCTCGATCAAGGCCGCGATCAAGAAGCTCGGCACGCGGAAATGACCGGGTGCGATGCAGCCAAGGGATCAAAGCCTGCCGAGCAATAGCAGGATCAGTAAAATAACGATGATGAGGCCGAGGCCGCCGCCACCATAATAGCCGGTGCCGTAGAACGGACCGCCGCCGATGCCAGAGAAGCCACCAAGGAGGGCGATCACCAGGATGATAAGGATGATGGTTCCGATTGACATAGGGTTTCCTCCAGCCCGGCAGACGGCAACTGTTGCTCTGCATCGACCAATGAACAAATGGGAACCCGGAAAGTTCCAAGGTTCCGCCGGCCGAGATTCAGGGTCCTCTTTT
>NZ_JBEKXH010000615.1:0-3428 GCF_049512235.1 Bradyrhizobium sp. | reverse complement strand
GGACGCCGCAGCTAATGTTAATAATCTATCGGTCGAGTTGAATTATGGCGCAACAAATTGTCGATTATGACCCGAATTGGCCAAGGGACTTCGAGTGCGAGGCGCAGCGCCTCAGTCGGGCGCTCGGAATGCTGGCGGCCCGCATTGAACATATCGGTTCCACTTCGGTACCGGGGCTGCCTGCGAAACCGATCATCGATATCCAGATCACTCTACAAGACGAGACGGCAGTGCAGCAATGCCGACTAATTGTTCTGGAGCAAGGTTACACCGAGGCGATCGCTCCCGTGCATTTTTTCCATCAACCTGCAGCGTGGCCACACAGCCATCACGTGCATATACGAGAAGACGGCAGCTTCGAAGCGCGCAGGCGGCGCGAGTTTCGCGATTGGCTCAGGAAGCACCCAAGGGATCGCGATGCCTACGGAACCCTCAAACGCAAACTGGCCGAATCCGCTGACTTGCAGCGCCTGGAAGAGCGCGTTCGCTACTCCCATGCCAAGGGCGCGTTCGTGCGTGAGATCGAGAGACTTGCTGGCCTTGGTGGCAGCACGTCCCAGGCGTAGTGAGGCCAATCTCCCCGTCGATACGCTCCGAAGAAATCAACCCGTTATAACCGCCGTCCCGACATCGCCCGCGGCTATTCCGCCGCCGCCGGGACCGGGACAAGCGCCACGGCTCGCCATTCGGTTGTGACCGCGACGCCGCTGCGGCGGAACAACTGCGTCACCGGGCAGCGCCGCTCCACCTCGGCCCCGAAATGGGCGAATTGCGCCGGCGCCGCGTCGGTCTCGATGCTGGCCACCAGCGTCAGCTGGGTGAAGTTGCTGACGCCTTCGGCGCCCGTCGCCAGCACCGTCGGGTCGAGCTTGGCATCGACCGAGACCGTGAAGGCGCCCAGCTTCAGTCCGTGGTCGCGGGCGACGATTTGCGACGTGACTTGGGTGCAAGAGGTCAACGCCGCAAGGGCGTAGGCCAGCGGGCTCGGGGCGGTGTCGCCGCCGCCAAAGGCCGGGTGCGCGTCGGTCTGGATGACATGGGCGGATCCATCCTCGCGGACGATCTGGGCGACACCGCGGCCTTGGCCGGTCAGGCGGAAGGTGACGAGGGGAATTTGCGGGGACATGTCGGCTCCTGAGTTGACGGATTGACATCGGTGGCTGCGGGATCTCTCCAATCGCTCGCGCGCAGCTGCGTGCGATGCGGCATTCGGTCGAAGCCTGGCAGCATGCGATAGCGAGCGAGCCAATTCGATCAGACGGCGGAGGGCAGTCAATCACCACGGGAAAATAACAACCTTATTCTACGGTTCTTTACGATAAATATATTGTTTTTCATTTCGCAAAGATTTGAAAGGGAGTTTTTACTTCGATCGCCTGGCGGGCGACGCATCAGACGTACCGGAACGAAAAGCTGGCAAAAATGAGGGATCTATGAGCGCTGGTATCGATGCCGGCTGCATTTAATCGCCGGGGATCGAGCGGAGAGCGAAAGCCGTCCATGCGTAGCCTGTTCTGTGCAAAGCCGGGCTAAAGAGCCTGGCATATTTAGTAGATGATTTTCATAGATTATCGGGCGCATTGGCGTAACTTTGCAGGCGAGGGCGGTCGGGCGTCGGTTTGCCGGACTTGCTTTTGGGGATCCGGAGGTTCGCGTGTCGAGACAGCTTCATCTGAACCTGAACTTTCTCAATGCCGGCACGTTTGGCGGCGCGTGGCGTTGGCCGGCATCGGATCCCGCAAGCTTCTATGATATCGATTTCTGGATTCGGACCGCGCAGCTCGCCGAGCGCGCGACATTCGACGCGGTATTTCTGGCGGACTTTCCCGCACTCTCCGACAACCCCGAATTCCGGCCGTTCCAGTCGCTGGAACCGACTGTTGTGCTGACGGCCATCGCCGCGGCGACCAGGCACCTCGGACTGATCGGCACGGCATCGTCGTCCTACAACGAACCCTACAACATCGCGCGGCGCTTCGCCTCGCTCGACCATGTCAGCCGGGGGCGCGCGGGACTCAACATCGTGACGACAGCGGATCCGGCATCGGGCCGCAATTTTGGCGCCGAGGTGCGACCAGCCCATGCGGCGCGCTACGAGAGGGGCGCGGAGTTTGCCGAGGTCGTCGGTGCGCTCTGGGACAGCTGGGAAGACGGCGCGGTGTTGGGCGACAAATCCGCTGGACGCCTGATCGATCCGGCGCGCGTCCATGTGATCAATCATCGCGGCACGTATTTTTCGGTGGCAGGGCCGCTCAATGTGCCACGTTCGCCGCAGGGGCGTCCGATCGTCGTCCAGGCCGGTGGATCCGACGAGGGGCGGGATCTGGCGGCGCGTCATGCGGATGCGGTGTTCTCCGTGGCGCTCACGCTCGCCGACGCCCAGCAGTACAGCGGGGATCTGCGCGCGCGGGCCGTCGCCCATGGCCGGCAGGCGAGCGACATCCTGATCTTTCCGGGCCTTGTGACCGTGATCGGCGGAACCGAGGCGGAGGCGAAGCGGCGCGAGCAGGAGCTCTGGGAGCTATTGCCCTTCGAATACGGCCTGCGACGCCTGGCCGGCACGCTGGGTGTTCCCCCTGAGAGCCTCGATCTCGACAAGCCGCTGCCTTCGCTTCCGCTGGTTGTCGATGGCATCCAGACTTTCTTCAAGGGCGCGGTCGCAACGGCGCAGCGCGGTAATCTGACCGTGCGGCAGCTCATTCGCGCGCAGGGAGGCGGCACCGGTCATCGGATCGTGGTCGGAACGCCTGAGCAGATCGCCGACGGGATCGCCGAATGGTTTGCCACCGGCTTCGTTGACGGTTTCAACGTGATGCCTGACGTGATCGCTTCTGGTTTCGACGCCTTCGCCGAAGCGGTTGTGCCGCTGTTGCGGCGCAAGGGCATCTTCCGCGAGCGTTACGAAGGCGCGACACTGCGCGATCATCTCGGGCTCGCGCGCCCCGCGCGTCGCCCTGCTCCGGGGGAAACGAGCTTTGGTGCGTCGGCCAATGTCACCGCGCTGCGTCAGTGATCCCGCACATCCAGGTCAGAGGTAACGCGATGAAGGCTCCATTCGTGTCGGCCATTCCCTCCCGGTTCCCGAGCATTGATGCCGATCGATTGGCGGCTCGCCTTGGCGAGGACACGGAGATCGCGCTTGTGGATGTCCGCGAGGAGGGCGTTCAGGCCAGGGATGGCCATATTATTTTCTCTGTGCCTTTGCCGCTGAGCAGGCTTGAGCTGCGGGCCGGGACCTTGTTGAAGCGTCGCGGCGTGCCGATGGTGGTCACGGATGGCGGGCCGGGCGATCTCGGGGAGCAGCTGTTTGACGCGCCGCTGCAGATGCTGCGCACGATCCCGTTCTGTCGCAGTTCAAGGGCACCAACCTGCAGCTCGCGGCCGACCGCGTTCTCGCCGCCCACGGCCTTTCCGAGCGCAATGCCAAG
>NZ_JBEKXH010000614.1:0-3446 GCF_049512235.1 Bradyrhizobium sp. | reverse complement strand
GTCTGCCGCCATTGTTCTTGTCCCGCAGTCTGTTTGCGTCTTTTTATTGAACCGGATGAGCTTTCTTTCGAAAGCCTCTGCGGTCGCCGGGCTTCCCCTGATGTCCCCTTCAGGGGTCCCGGCAGCATGATTAGAGGGCAGGTGCGGTTTTTAGGCAAGGCCAGTTCGAGCTTAAGCTGCGCCGAATACGCGCACTGTCCCGGGAAAAGCCCCACAGATGGGACGAAATTCCCAGCCAAATGAATGCAGCGGCCGGCATTCAGCCGACGCCGAGGGCCTTGAGCTTGCGATGCAGCGCCGATCGCTCCATGCCGACAAATTCAGCGGTCCGGGAGATATTGCCCGAGAAACGGCTGATCTGGGCGATCAGGTAGTCGCGCTCGAATACCTCCCTTGCCTCGCGCAGCGGCAAGCCCATGATGTGCTCGCCATTATTGCTGGTCGGCATAGCCGGCACCATCGAGCCGACATCCTGTGGCAGCATATCGGCGGTGATGATGACTTCCGGTCCGCCGCCGGCCAGGATCATGACGCGCTCGACATTGTTGCGCAGTTGCCGGACATTTCCGGGCCAGACATGCGACTGCAGCACAGCCATGGCATCCTGGCCGATCTGGCGTTTGGGCAGTCCGGTCGCGGCCGAGATCTGATCCATGAAATAGTCGATCAGTTCGGGGATGTCCTCCCGCCGCTCCGACAACGGTGGCACCCTGATCGGCACGACCGACAGGCGATGATAAAGATCCTCCCGGAACCGGCCTTCCGCGATTTCCTCCTCCAGATTGCGCGCGGTCGAGGATATGATGCGGACATCGACATTGACCTTGGTGGTACCACCGGACCGTTGGAAGGTCTGGTCGACCAGCACCCGCAGGATCTTGTTCTGGGTTTCGCGGGGCATGTCGCCGATTTCGTCGATAAACAGCGTTCCACCGTGGGCTTCTTCCAGCGCGCCGGCCTTGCGCGCATGCTCGCCATTGCTCTGTTCGATGCCGAACATTTCGACTTCCATGCGCTCCGGCGTGATCGCCGCGGCGTTGATGACGACGAACGGCCCTTCGGAGCGACCGGACGCGTTGTGCAGCGTGCGCGCTGCCAATTCCTTGCCCGAGCCCGAGGGCCCCACGATCAGGATGCGGCTGTTGGCCTTGGCCGCCCGTTCGATGGTCTGGCGCAGTTGATTCATGCAGGCCGAGCGTCCGGTCAGGACACTGGCCGCCGGGGCCAATTGCTTGAGTTCCTTGACTTCGCGTTTCAGACGCGAGGTCTCCAGCGCCCGCGTCGCCACCAGAATGAGGCGATCGGATTTGAAGGGCTTCTCGATGAAGTCGTAGGCGCCGCGCTTGATCGCAGCGACCGCGGTTTCAATATTGCCGTGCCCGGAGATCATCACGACCGGCAGATCGGCTTGATCCCGCTTGATCTGCTCCAAGAGCTGCAGCCCGTCGAGCTTGCTGCCCTGCAGCCAGATATCGAGAAAGACCAGATGCGGCCGGCGATTGGCGATTTCGGCCTGGGCCGAATCGCTGTCGCGCGCGGTGCGGGTGGTGAAGCCCTCGTCCTCGAGGATGCCCGCCACCAGGTCCCTGATATCGGCCTCGTCATCGACAATCAGAATGTCATTTGCCATGGATCGCGTCCCGCCTCGTCAGCTGCCTGTTGCGGCTTCGATTTTTGCTTCATTGTTGGTCGCCTCTGCCGGCATGCCGGTTTCGGGTGCCGGTAGTTTTGTTTCCGGATCCGGCTCCCTGACGACGGTTTTCGCGGCATGCCCGGATACCGCAAAGCGCAACCGCATCCAGGCCCCACGCTGGGCCGGCCGGATGTCGGCCGCGTCATTGAGTTCGATGCGGCCGCCGTGGTCTTCCAGGACGCGGCCGACAATCGCCAACCCGAGGCCGGTGCCCTTTTCACGCGTGGTCACGTAAGGTTCGAGCAGGCGGGCCCGACTCACCTTGGGCAATCCTATACCGTTATCGATGACGTCGATCACGATGTCATCGCCTTGCTGGCCGGCAACGACCTCGATAAGTCCCTTGCCCAGCTGCTCCGCCGGGACGGCCTCGATGGCTTCCGCCGCGTTCTTGATGATGTTGGTCAGCGCCTGCGAGATCAGCCGCCGGTCGAACTGCGCCCGCATCGGCTCCTGCTTGATCTCGGCTTCGATATCGATGTCGGGATGTCCGACCCGCATCAGGAACACCGCCTGACGGACGGTGTCGGCGACGTCCTCGCCCTCGATCACCGGCTTCGGCATCCGCGCGAAGCGCGAGAATTCGTCGACCATCCGTCTGATGTCGTCAACCTGCCGCACGATGGTGTCCGTGCATTGCTCGAACACCGCCTTGTCCTCGATGATCACCTTGCCGAACTTGCGGCGAATGCGCTCGGCCGAGAGCTGGATCGGGGTCAGCGGATTCTTGATTTCATGGGCGATGCGGCGCGCCACGTCGGCCCATGCCGAGGTGCGCTGCGCGGACACCAGTTCGGTAATGTCGTCGAGCGTGATGATGTAGCTGTCGCGCGACTGGCTGGTCTGCTCGGCGCTGACGCGCACCGAAAGATTGCGCTCACGGCCGTCGCGGAGAATCGTGATCTGGCCCTGGACCAGCCGCTGCGTGCCGTCGCGCGCGGTTTTCATCATGTCATCGAGTTCGGGCAGCACTTCCGACAGCGGATGACCGAGCGTTTCCGATTCGGCGTGACCGATGAGTTTTTCGGCCGAGCGATTGAGAATGCCGACGTTGCCGGACGCATCGACCCCGATAATGCCGGCGCTCGCCGACGACAGCACCGCCTCGATGAAGCGGCGGCGGCTGTCGATCACGTTGCTGGCCGAGACCAGCTCGTCGCGCTGGGTGCGCAATTCCTGCGTCATCTTGTTGAAGGTCTCGCCGAGCTGGGCGAGATCGCCCTCCGACTTGTGCACCGGCACCTGCACATGCAGATCGCCGGTCGAGACGACATTGGCGGCGCTCATCAGCCGGCGGATCGGGGCCACCAGCCCGTTGGCAAAATTCAGCCCGATCAGAATCGAGGCCGTCAGCATGGTCAGGGCGATCACCGCGAACATCAACGCGAAACTCACCTGAATGCCAAGCCGGCGTGATTCGATCTCGGCATATTCGGCGGCACTGGCCTGGGTTTGCTTGACTTGCTCGACCAGGCGCGGCTCGAGCGGACGGGCGACGTAGAGGTAGGTGTCATTGTAGGCACGCAACTGGATCACCGCCCCGACCCAGTTTTCGTACGGCTCCGGCAACAACGAGATGTCGGGCACGGTATCGTTGACCTCCTTGCTGAGGAATTCCGGTTCCGGTGGCGAGAAGGCCATTTGAGTGCCGGTATCCGCCGTCATCAGAATATTGCGGTCCTTGTCGATCAGCATGGCGCCGGGCAGATTGCGCGAGGTTGCGCTGGTCGTCAGCCACTGTTGAAAGGATTTG
>NZ_JBEKXH010000613.1:0-3448 GCF_049512235.1 Bradyrhizobium sp. | reverse complement strand
CTGACCTCGGATTCCGTCGCGACCGCCGATGCGATCGGGCTCGCCATGCAAAGCCGAGCCAGCTTCGATCTGCTTGGAAGTTCGAGCCAGAGAATCCCGTTTTTGGACGGGCTGGCGATGATCGATTCCCACGGCATCGTGCAGAATTCCTTCGGGTCCGCGGTTGCCATCGATCGGGATGTCAGTCAGCAGGACTTCTTCACCAACTTCAGTGCGACCAACGATCGCAATTCCTTTGTCGGCGCTCCGACAAAAACCAAGGGGAGCGGCAAGTGGACTGCAATTCTGTCGCGCAGGATAAACGACCCTCACGGCGCCTTCGCCGGAATCGTAGCCGCGGAGATTTCCCTTGCTTCGATCGAGGCATTCTATAGCGGGGCCATGCCCGCCCGCCGTTCGGTTTCGCTGCTCCGAAGGGATGGCATGGTTCTGGTTCGTTTCCCGCATCGGGAGGAGGAGATCGGCAGGCTGATCCCGGCCAAAACCCCATGGCATGCGGCCGTCGCGCAAGGCGGCGGTGCCTATCATGCCGGCGATTATTTCACGCAAGAGCGGATTGTTGCGTTCGCGCGCCCCTTGAAAGATCTGCCGCTGGTCGTGCAGGCCTCCGTCGCCGAGACCGACGTCCTGGTCGATTGGCCTCGACAAGTCCAGTGGCTCGTGCTCGGAGCGGCCGCCGCCATCGTCGGCCTGGTCGGGCTGCTGCGGCACCTCGCGCGGCAAGTCGATCGGCTGGAGTCCTCCGGGGCTTTGTTGACCACCAAGAACATGGAGCTGGAAACCGCGCACACCCAACTGGATGCTGCATTGGCCAATATTTCGCTCGGAGTAACCTTGTTCGATGGCAACAAGAAGCTCATCGTCGCCAATCAGAAATATCGCGATATCTACAATCTGCCGCCGGAGGCGACGCGGCCCGGGATCAGCCTGACTGAACTGATGGATCATCTGTTCAAATCGAGCAGATTTCCTCGCGTCGGTCGCGATGAATATCTATCGGCTAGAGCCGAGATGATCGAAAGCGGCGAACGCAAGCAGGCGGTCGTTGAATTGATCAGCGGACAAACTATTTTCGTCACCCGTCAGCCGATGCCCCATGGCGGCTGGATCTCAGCTCATGAAGATATCACCGAGCGTCATGAGGCCGACCGCCATATTCGCTTTCTCGCGCACCATGATGTGCTCACCGGTCTGTCGAACCGGGCATTTTTCACCGAGCAACTCGAGAGCGCCGTCGCGCGCCTGCAGCGCCATGGCGAACCCTTCAGTGTGTTCATGATGGATCTCGACAAGTTCAAGAACGTCAACGACACCCTGGGGCATCCCGCCGGAGATGAGCTGCTGCGCGAGACCGCGCAAAGGCTGCAGTCTTCCCTGCGTGAAACCGATGTGCTCGCCCGCTTGGGCGGCGATGAATTTGCCATCATTCAGTCGGGCGAGAAAAAGCCGCGCGAAGGCGCAACAAGTCTGGCCGCCCGCATCCTGAAGCTTATTTCGCAACCATACGATCTCAATGGGAACATCGTCTCCGTCGGTTGCAGCATCGGCATCGCGCTGGCTCCGGAACACGCCGACAACAGCTCGGATCTGCTCAAGATGGCCGATCTCGCGCTCTACGCGGTCAAGGAAGCCGGCAGAAACGGCTTCCGCCTGTTCGAAGCCGAGATGATGGCAGCCATGGACGGCCGGCGCGCGCTGGAGGATGAACTGCGCCTGGCGATATCGCGCGGCGAGTTCGAGCTGCACTATCAGGCCCTGATCGATGCCGGGACACGTCGGCAGGCGGGTTTTGAGGCGCTGGTACGCTGGCGCAGCCCGACACGCGGTCTGGTGATGCCCGACAAGTTCATACCGTTGGCGGAGGAGACCGGCCTGATCGTTCCACTTGGCGAGTGGATCCTGCAACGGGCCTGTCTGGATGCGGTGAAGTGGCCGTCACATATCAAGGTCGCCGTCAATCTGTCGCCGGTCCAATTGACAAAGGCCGATCTGTTTCAAAGCGTTCGGCACATTCTTGCCGCATCCTCGCTGCCGGCGGAGCGATTGGAGCTGGAAATCACCGAGACCGCGCTGTTCAAGGGCGACGCCGACAGCGTCAGGCTGATACGCAGGCTCAAAAAGCTCGGGATTTCGATCGCCCTCGATGATTTCGGTACCGGCTACTCGTCGCTCACCTATCTCACGACGATCCCTTTCGACAAGATAAAGATCGATCGATCCTTCACCATGAACATGATCAAGCGCGCCGATCATGCCGCAATCGTGGCGGCGGTTATCGCATTGGGGCGCAGCCTGAAAACCGAGACGGTGGCCGAGGGCGTCGAAACCGAAGAACAGTTCGCCATTCTTCGGGACGCCGGCGTTACCCTGGTCCAGGGCTACCTGTTCGGCGTGCCGTGTCCGGCATCAGCCCTGGTGCTGGACGATGCTGACGATGTTGCGACCGGGGATTCCGTCGCGACCGCGGCCTGAGGCCGGCCCAGTCAGGCCTCCACCGTCGAGGTCGCCGACCGCACGCGGTCATTCTCGGCTTGACCGCACCAAGCCGCACAATCCATTTTCGCCTCGCGGGGGGCTCTTGCGAAGGGAACTCGATATGAACAATTCCGGCAAAGGGGGTTTGGCGGTCGTCGCGGCCTTTGCGGCAATACTTATGATGAGCGAACCGGTTTTTGCTAGGGGCGGCGCCGCCAGCATCATGGACTCTCCGGGCTATCAGCGGCGGCTTCAGGAATCGCGCCAGCAGCCGGCACAACCCATGGTGCGGCCATCGCCGGCCACCCGGCACAAGCCGCGATATCGGCACCGGCCCTGAGGCGCTGGCGGCAGGCGCAGCATTGCGCAGCCGCGCCGCTGTCCGCGTCTTCGGAGTTGCGGCATCTGCAAATCTGACGCAGAGTCCAAAATCGCGCCGGAGTTCAACCGGCGCATGTCAAACCGGGAGAACGCCATGATCAAGGTAAGCGTAATGTATCCCAATACACCTGGGGCACGCTTCGACCACGACTACTATCGTGACAAACATATGCCGCTGGTGAAAGCCCGCCTGGGCGAAGCGTGCAAGTATTATACGGTGGACAAGGGCCTTGCGGGCGGAGCACCCGGCGCGCCGGCGACTTATGTCGGAATGTGCCACATCTTCAGCGACTCGATCGAGGCATTCCAGGCTGGTTTTGGTCCGCACGTCCAGGAGATCATGGGAGACATCCCGAACTATACCGACCAGACCCCGGTCATCCAGATCAGCGAGGTCGTGGTAGGCTGACGGCGTGAGCTTGCTGCGCGCCTCACGCCGTGCGTAACGACCTGGGCGGATTTCCGGTTGCGAGCTCAATTGTCCGATTTCTGAAAGTTTCAAAGCCTTAAGGCCGCGGATCGGAGATCCGCCGCGGATACGGAGATCCGCCGCGGATACGGATCATCCTCGTGCGCCGCGGCCCGCCGGCTC
>NZ_JBEKXH010000612.1:0-3456 GCF_049512235.1 Bradyrhizobium sp. | reverse complement strand
GAGCTGTTCAGTGCCGAAGAGGTCGAACTGCTGGCGCGCGAGGCGGAGGGCATCTACGGCACCAGGCGTCCGGAGGTGTGGCGCGAGAAGAGCGGTGCGCCGCGCACCGCCTTTGCCGCCCATCTCTACAACGAGGCGTTCGGGCTGCTCGGCGCCCACCCGCGCATGATCGACCCGGTCGAGCAGATTTTTGGCGAAAAGGTCTACATGCATCAGTACAAGATCAATGCCAAATCGGCCTTCACCGGTGACGTCTGGCAATGGCACCAGGACTACGGCACCTGGAAACGCGACGACGGCATGCTGCAGCCCCGCGCGATGAACATCGCGATCTTCCTCGACGAGGTGATGCCGATCAACGGGCCCTTGATGCTGGTACCCAGGAGCCAGCATGCCGGCGACCTCAAGGCCTCGCACGATGTTCAGACCACGTCCTATCCGTTGTGGACGCTCGATGAGGAAACCGTGACGCGGCTCGTCAAGGAAGGCGGCATCGTTGCGCCGACCGGCAAGGCCGGCGGCCTTTTGATGTTCCACGGCAATCTGGTGCACGGTTCGGCCGGTAACATCACGCCCTACCCGCGCAAGATCGTCTACCTCACGCTCAACGCGGTCTCGAACTACATCCGCACCCCGACCCGGCCGGACTATATCGCGCATCGCGACTTCACGCCGATCAAGGCCGTGGCCGACGATGCGCTGCTGCGGCTCGCCCGCAGCCAGCGTCAGGCGGCGGAGTAAAATAGCTCTGGTGCCTCGGACGCAGCGCAGCACGAAGTGATGCGCTGCGGAGCCCGGCCCACACTTTTCCAGCGTCCCACATGGGTCCCGGCTCTGCGGCGCAGCGTGAAGGACGCTGCACCGCGTCGGGGACCGTTCCAAAAAACAAAGCGGATTCTCCTGCCATGAACCTGCATCATCTGCTCAACGCCCGCCGCATGGCTGGAAAACCCGTCCGCGTCGCGCTGATCGGGGCCGGCAAGTTCGGCTCGATGTTTTTGTCGCAGGTGCCGCACACGCCGGGATTGGAGGTGCCTGTCATCGTCGATCTTGATCCGGATCGCGCGCGTGAAGCCTGCCGCAGCGTCGGCTGGGACGCTGAGCGGGTCGCGGCGACGAGCTTCAGCGCCGACGCCGCGAAGGCGACATCTGATAACATCGAAGTGATCGTGGAGGCGACCGGCAATCCCGCGGTCGGCATCAGGCATGCCCGCGCCGCGATCGCCGCGGCGAAACATATCGTCATGGTCAATGTCGAGGCCGACGTGCTGGCGGGCCCGCTGCTGGCGGAGGAGGCGCGCCGCGCCGGCGTGGTCTATTCGCTGGCCTATGGCGACCAGCCGGCCCTGACCGCCGAGATGGTGGACTGGGCGCGCGCGATCGGGTTTCGCGTGGTCGCCGCCGGCAAGGGCACAAAGTACCTGCCGGCCTATCACGATGTCACGCCATCAGGGGTCTGGAGCCATTACGGGCTGACCGCGGCTGAGGCGCAGTCGGCCGGCATGAATCCGCAGATGTTCAACTCGTTTCTCGATGGCACCAAATCCGCCATCGAGATGGCCGCGATCGCCAACGCCACGGGGCTAAAGGTGCCCGGCGATGGACTTTCGTTTCCGCCCTGCGGCGTCGACGATCTGCCGCATGTGATGCGGCCGCGCGCGGCGGGCGGGGTGCTGGAAACGTCCGGCGTGGTGGAAGTGGTGTCGTCGCTGGAACGCGACGGCCGTCCGGTATTCCGCGATCTGCGCTGGGGCGTCTATGTCGTGCTGGAAGCGCCGAACGATTACGCCGCGGATTGTTTCAGGCAGTATGGCCTGAAGACCGATGCGAGCGGGCGCTTTGCGGCGATGTACAAGCCCTACCATCTGATCGGGCTGGAACTGAACATTTCCATTCTATCCGCCGCGCTGCGTGGCGAGCCGACCGGGCAACCGCAGGGCTTTCGCGGCGACGTCGCTTCGGTGGCAAAGCGGAGCTTGCGCGCCGGCGAAATGCTTGACGGCGAAGGCGGCTATACGGTGTGGGGCAGACTGATGCCGGCTTCGGCCAGTCTCAAAGCCGGCGCGCTGCCGATTGGCCTCGCCCATAAGGTAAAGCTGAAGAACGACATCGCCCATGGCGCGGTGGTCAAATGGAGCGACGTCGAGATCGACGGCGATAGCGAGACGGTCAGAACCCGTCGGGCGATGGAAGCGCGGTTTGGCGGAACGTGCTGAGCCAGCGATCTCAGGCGTAACGAACCGAGCGATCCGGAGGTTTTCTACTCGTCATTGCCCAAGGCGTCGACCAGCTTGTCGTAGTATCTGGCGACGAGATCGATGTTGCCCTTGTTCTCGATCGGCGGCGCCGGCGCCTTCAGCGCCTCGTTGAGATCGGCGAGCGCTTCCGTCTTGTCCTTGGCGGACATCTTCTTGTCGGCCTCGACCTGGGCGATCTGCGCCTTGATCACGGCCTCGGAACCGACATATTTCTTGGTCGCCGGATCGAAGCCGGAAAGCACGAGGCTGATGTTGTCGGCGACATTATTGTAGTCGTCGTAGCTTGAAAAACCATGCTTCTTGGCCACGGCTTCGAGCTGGGCGGTGACCTTCGGATCCGGCTTGGTGTTGTCCGGTAACTTCTCGGTGATCGCATCCATATCCTTCTGCGCCGCGAGAACCCCCTCGATCTGCTTGTCGGTCAGCGCCATCTGCTTCATCGGGGCCGTTGCGGCTTGGCCCGGCGGCGCCTGTGTAGCCTGCGCCATTGCGCTGTCGCTGGATATCACGGCGATCGCGACCGCGAGGCAGGCCATACTCAACGCTACAGCGGCGGGACGAACGAACTCACGCATGGGAGTCTCCTCGAGCTATGGGGCATTGCAATATCACGGGCGTCACTGCCTACCCATTTTGAAATGAACGGCCAATGAACTCGAAGGCCGCACTACCTACCGATCACGGTAAGCGTCCAATGACCGAAAATTGCGGCAGCGGCCAACGCCAGGCACAAAAAAACGCCGCCTCCGCCAGCGCATACCGCGCGCTAGGGGAGACGGCGTTTTGTTCGATCATGACACGTCAAGAGGAATTGCTTTGTCCTTGGCAGGCCTGGCAGCGACCTACTTTCCCAGGGCTTAAGCCATAGTATCATTGGCGCTGAGGAGTTTAACGGCCGAGTTCGGGATGGGATCGGGTTCAAGCTCCTCGCTAGAACCACCAGGCCGGCGAAGGACAGCAATCGGAGGCCAGACGACGGATGGCGGATAACAGACAGCTGTTATCCGCCATTCCGGCGCTGAACTCCACGAAGCAAGCTAATCTTCATCCGTCGGCCGACATCCGTCGGCCGATTCATGGACACTGAAAATGAGAGCAATCAAGCCAATCGAACGATTAGTACCGGTAAGCTACATGCGTTGCCGCACTTACACACCCGGCCTATCAACGTGGTCGTCTTCCACGGTTCTCAAGGGAA
>NZ_JBEKXH010000611.1:0-3458 GCF_049512235.1 Bradyrhizobium sp. | reverse complement strand
TCCATCGATCGGGTATCGCGGCCACACGTAACCAACACCGCCGATGCCGCGCCCCCACCCCACCCTCCCCCGCGAAGAGCGGGAGAGGGAGTGAGAGGCCAATGCCCGTGGCCTGAAATGACAGGTTTCATAGAACCGCTCGTCCAGGTCTCGTCTAGGTCGGCGATTTTAAAGTTCGAATCATATCGGCATCCTCCCCAGACATCATCCTGAGGGGAGCATCGCGCAAGCGATGCGTCTCGAAGGAGGGCGGCCAAACGACGGCCGCGCAAGCGGCCATCCTTCGAGACGCAAGCGCTCAAACTAACCGGTTCAGGCATTGTTTTTGTGGTCCCGCAATGATGTCGAACAGGGCGCCCACAAGGGGCGCCGCTACGTCATGTCGATATTTGGGCGGATTGGAGGCCAGCGGGCCGCGCATCAGCCGATTATTCGCCGACCACGACCATGAAATCGGTGCCTTCCCATTTGCCTTGTTGGGTCCACAGCATGGTGAAGCGCAGCTGGCTGCCCGCGGCCAGGGATTGCGTCGGCAGATCGCAGATAAACGTGCGCACACCTGTGGCGCGGCACTCGCTGTCCGTCGTGATCACCCAGTTATCGGACGACCAATGCACGGATGCGGGCTCCAGGAATTCCAGGCGCAGGATCCGGCCGACCGCAATTCGGCCGATCTTCGAGGCCATACGCCAGACAATGGGCGCGGGTTGGGGCGCACTCTTCACATAGCGGGCGTAGGTCTGCGGCGGCATGTCGAACACCGCACCTTCCCGCAATGACCGCAGCAATTTGACGTGTTCGGCGTGGGCCCAGACCAGCGGCATCGCACTCCCGGAAGGCCGTCCCAGAAATAGCTCGCGTTCAGGAATATCCGCGCTGTCCCAAATCTGCTCCGGCAACAGGCCGCCGATGCTGGCGGACGCCTCGAAGGTTGCCAACAGACGTCTGGCCTCCTCCGGCCGTCCGGCTGCGAGTTCATAGTGTGCGCGCTCGCCGGTCAAAAGCGGCCACAGCCGGCCGATCCCGGAACCGTTGAACGGCGCGCCATCGGCGTGCTCACCATAACCGTCATCATTGTAGCGGTACCAATAGGGACCGGCGGGCAGCTCGCGTCTGAGCAGGGCGTCGATGGCAGTGACCGTATTGAGAATACGCGGATCGTCGGCGGCGCGCAGACCGAAGCGCACATAAGCGAGCGCGTCCGGGCTCACCAGAAGACCGGCTTCCAGCGCTTCGTTGCCGTCAGGCCGGTTCCGAATCGGTATCAGACCCCGCGATCCGAAGGCACCGTCACTGCCCGCAAATCCGATCCGCATATAGTAACCATCGATCCCGAGTTGGCGGGAAAGCTCGGTATCGGTCGCGTAGGTCCAGCCGTCGATCTGCTCGTTCCAATGATCGGCGGTCTCGCGGAGATACTTCGCCATGGCGCTCTTGCCCATCGCTTCCATCGCATCGGCGGCCACCAGCAACGCGGCGATTTCAACCGCCAGCGTAAACGGGGAATAGCCGCCATCTTCCTCCCAGCGATCCTGCTGGGTGGTCGGGCCGGCGCGGACGATGTAACCGGCGGCCGCCTCGATCAACGGCGCATAATGCTTGGCGTCCGATCGTTCGATCGCGCCGGCGCGCAACAGCATGTCATAAAGAAGGATTGGAAACGCGGTCTCGTCCATCTGGACGCCCTTCCAGTAAGGCCGGCCGTCGAGCCACGAATTCTGTAGCCAGTGTCCGTCGGCCTCCTGAACCGCCATCAGATAATCGAGCACTGATTTGGCCGCCGCATCAGCGCCTGCCGCGAGAAAACCACCCGCCGTTTCGACCAGGTCCCGCGGCCAGACCAGATGATAGCCGCCGAGATCGTCGTCGCCTTTGCGAAACCCCCAGGGGATCGAGAGGCTCGCAATGATCGCGCCCGAGGCATCGTCGCGATGGGACGCCAGCACCGCGGTGCTGATCCGATAGCGGTTCAATTGCCGGGGGTCGCGCGGCTCGTCGAGCGGCAGGAACAGGTTCTGCAGGTTACGCCAGCCCGCGATATATTTCTTGAGCGCCGATGCGGCACCCTGTTGCAGACTGAGGACGGCGCGAAAGGCGGCCTCTTCCGGCTGCGCCCCGAAGCCCATCGTCAGCAGTGCCTGGCCGTTGCTGTTCGCCAGGTCGAGCGTACCGGACAAAGCAACGTTGCCGTTCGGCGCGCATCGATATTCAGGCTTCAACCCTTCGCCGCGTTTCAATGTCCGCCAGCCGTCGGAGGTCCCGACATAACCAACCGACCGCGCGGTCCAGGGTACCGAGGACGCGATCGCGAGCGAGGTGCCTCTCGCTTCCGCGAACAACATCGGCCGCCCCTTGAAGTCACCCACCCAGGCTGTATTACCGGCGCCGGCATTGACAAGATGGGGCGCTATCAGCGCGTGAACCCGATAGTCGGACAGCTCGCCCATCAGCGCTTCGAAACACAGCTGCTGCAGCACCACTTCGCGATCGGGATCGGAAAAAACCGACTTGGTGATGCGGTAGCGGCCATCCCTTGATGTGTTGACGAGCCGAAAGGCCGGAACACCGTCTTCGATCAGCACGACCGTGTGATCGGCGTCGCGCTTCTCTTCGGAAAAATAATCTTTCGCGGTGACGATGAACCCAAAATCGCGAATGCAGGCGGTATCGAGTCGCGGCGTATAGACTTCGTTAAGAATACCGTGGCTGATCGTGAACCATATCCTGCTCTCCGGACCCGCGGCTGTCCCGACCGCGCTTTTGGCGCTTGAGGTCCAGCGCGGCGGAATACCTGGTGCGCCGGGTGGGACCGTCTGGTCTGTCATTAATTAAAACCTGGAGATGAGGAAAACGCCAGCGATCATAAGCGAACATCCGGCCAGGCGAGCAACACCGGCGGGATGTTGTTCAAATCCGAACCACCCGAAATGATCGAGCAGAACCGAGAATATAAGCTGCCCCGCCACGACAAGCGCCACAAGCGCACCGGCTCCGAGTTTAGGGGCGAGCAGGATATTCCCGGTAAGATATGTCACACCTAGGATGCCGCCGGCAGGCCAAAGGTACCATGGCGCTTCGCGCATCATCTCGCGCGAAGGCCACTGGGAAGTCAGCGCCCATGTCAAAATCATGGTGACGATCAGGCCAGAAGCCATGTTGACGGTGGCCGGAATATAGGGATTTGCAAGTGCTTTGCCGAGCTGCGTGTTGGTCGCAACCTGGGTCGTCAGAACGGCGCCGAGGAGAATTGCGAGGGGTGCAAGAAGCCAGCTCATCATCACTCCGTTCCATGACCATCGGGACCCCTTTTATTTTGCCGACATCCGGCTGGAGAGTCGAAGGATTTCTTGACCAAAGGACGCTTTGCGCCAGCTCGTAGGTTGGGTTGAGCTCTTCGCGAAACCCAACATCTTCGCTGGAACAATGAGTGATGGGTATCGTTTGCGCTCCACCCGTCC
>NZ_JBEKXH010000610.1:0-3488 GCF_049512235.1 Bradyrhizobium sp. | reverse complement strand
CCTTCACCACGAGCGGGCTTTTGAACAGCGATAGCGTGACGGCCGCGACGCTGACCAGCGCCGGTTCGGTCGCCACGGCCGGCGTCGCCGGCGGGCCCTATGCGATCACGCCTTCCTTAGCGGCAGGCACGGGCCTTTCGAATTACACGATCAGCTATGTCAACGGCCAACTGACCGTCACTCCGGCGCCGGTCAACGTCACCGCGGTTAGCAGTTCCTCGACCTACGGATCGTTGCCGGCAAACGCGGGTCTGTCCGCGACGGGTCTGCAGAACGGGCAAAGCGTCAGCGTGCTGACCGGGCTCAGCAATTCGTTCGGCATCAGCAACACCAGCAACGCCGGCAACCACACGCTTGACGTCACGGGCGCGCTGACCAATTCCAACTACACCGTCGCCAGCATTAATACCGGCAGCTGGACCGTCAATTCTGCTTCCGTCACCGTGACGGCGCTCGGCGGTTCCTCGAGCTATGGATCGTCGCCGGCCAATCCTGGATTATCGGCGACCGGCCTGCAAAACGGCCAGGACGCCGGTGTGCTGACCGGGCTCCGCAACTCGTTCGGCATCAGCGGTACCAGCACGGCCGGCAGCTACATCATGGAAGTGGCGGGGTCGCTCACCAATCCCAACTATACCGTCGCCAGCACCAACACCGGAAGCTGGACCGTCAATGCTGTTGGTGGCCCGCCGCTTTCGGGCTCCCCGAGCGACGGTTCGTCGCGTTTCATCCCGGGCCCGTCGGCTCGACCGCCCGAACTGGATTCCGGCGCGCTGAACGGACTGGGCAACCCGTCCGCTGCCATCAACATCAGTCTCGGCAATCCAATTGCTGATAGTCCCGCCCCAGCCACGCATCCGGCTCGCGACGCCGCAACTCCGGCCGCGAGCCCGAGCCCTGCCGCGAGCCCGAGCCCGATGCCGATCAGCATCCCGCCCAGGCCGCCGCTGGCGACTCCGCCGCCCGAACCATTGCCCGCCGTCGCGGCGACAACCCTTCCGGTAGCGAATATGGATTGCCCTGATAACCCGGGTAGGCAAGTCCCGAACTGCGACGTGGCGCCCCCGCCCGAGAAGGTCGTGCTCCCGCCCGAGGTGGTGGCGGCCCCGCCCAAGAAGCTGGCGGCCCCGATCATTGCTTCGCCGCACGATCACGAAGCGCTTCTTGAAGACATGCATCCCAAGCCCGCCGGCTCTGGAATTTTCAGGGCTGTTCCGCGCGCGGTGGTGACGGCCGCAAGCCTTACGGTCGTGTCCGCACTTTTGATCAAGCTGCTGGGCGACGGCACCGTCATCAATGGGCTGCTTTCCGTATTGCTGGCCTGGCGCTTATTGAAGCGTATGGGTGCGACGATACGACGGAAGTGGCGCGGCGAGAAGGATCGGCCGCCTTCGAATGGCAATCGCGCGCCCGACTTGCGCGCCGACCAAAATGCAGCGGGGGCTTTGCGCGGGCTGAGCTGGACTGCAGCCCGCAAGGTCGGGCGCAGCCCGTCGGCCTCGGAGGCCGATCTCATGCCCTCGGTGTCTTGATGCGTGAGCGCTTCACCATAGAGCGATCGCTGACGCTGGCCGGCCTCATGGTGGCGATGCCGGCGGCAGTCCAGGCGCAGGCGGTGCTGCCGCAGGGCGGCGGCGTGGTGTCCGGTCAGGCCAGCATCGCTGCGCCCTCCGCCAATGCGCTGACCATCACCCAGAATTCGTCCAAGGCGATCATCGAGTGGAGCGGTTTTTCGGTCGGGCAGGGCGGCAGCGTCAACTTCATCCAGCCCAATACGTCCTCGGCGATCCTCAATCGCGTCACCGGATCGACCTCCTCGACGATTGCCGGTGCCATCACCGGCAACGGTCAGGTGTTCCTGGTCAACCCCAACGGCATCGCCATCACCTCGACCGGCACGGTGCAGGTTGGCGGCGGTTTTATCGCCTCAACGCTCGACATCGGCAATGCCGACTTCAATTCGGGCAATCTGAGTTTCGTGGGCAAAGGCGCCTCCGCAAGCATCAGCAATGCCGGCACGATCTCCAGTGCGCCCCACGGTTTTGTTGGCCTGATCGGCGGCACCGTGTCGAATTCCGGCACCATCAGCGTGCCGCTCGGCCGGGTTGGCCTCGGCTCCGGCGAGCAGGCGACGCTCGATCCGACCGGCGACGGGTTTTTGCAGGTTGCGGTGCCGACCGGCGCGGTTGCGGCCGATGGCCGCGCGCTGATCGATGTTTCAGGCCGCGTCAAGGCCGCCGGCGGAAGTATCGAGATCGAGGCAGCGACCGCGCAGCAGGCGGTGCGCGAGGCCGTCAATATTTCCGGCGCGCTGTCGGCGCGATCGGTGTCCGGCCGCAGCGGCAGCATCGTGCTCGATGGCGGCGCCGGCGGCAATGTCGTGGTTTCCGGCAAGCTGTCGGCGACCGGCAGGCGCCACGCCGGCGGCATGATCATGGTGACCGGCAGCAATGTCGGGCTCGCATCCAGCGCGAGGCTGGACGGCGGCGGCACCATCACCGCCAACTCGTTCGGATTCATTGACAGCGGCAGCTACACCCTGGGTGTTGGCACGCTGATCAATCCCACCTACACCATCGCATTCGTTGCTCCCATCTGCACGGTCGCTCTCCTGCACGGCGGGCTGACCCGTGGATCGTCGCCGTCAATACCGGGCATGTCGATCGGACCCCCGCCAACCAACGCCGGCACCGGCGCATTGAACGGACTTGCCGGCGCGTTCACCAAGGTCAACATCGGGAACTATGGAAGCGCGGGGTGGAGCGGCCGCGCAGCTGCGCCCGCCAGAACCAACCCCAGCCTGCCGGTCGCCGGCACCAAAGCCGGGTCCGATGCCGGCACCAGCGCCGGCGTTCTTGCGGCGGCTCCGCTCCCGGTCAGCGTCGATGCACCCGCAAACACGCCGGTTGCCGATGCTTCGGCCAACATCGCAGCGCCCCTCCCGGGCCTGAACGATTTTGTGCTTCCGCAGCCCAATCGCGACGCGCCCGTTGAAGCGGTTAATCGGGAATCTGCCGAAGTGGCGCCTTCCCCGGGGGGTCTGGGCGCGGCAATGATGATCGCATTGGCTGCGACGGGCCTCGTACTTATCGCGGTAATTGCCGGCTGGCTGCTGCGCGGCAGCGCTTGGCTCAGCGGGTTTCTGGCATCGATGCTGCTGTGGCGTCGATTCGTGAAGCGGCCGCGACGGCGCGACCAGGCGGAGCAGACGCCTTCAGATCCCGATCGGGTGTTCGAGGACTCCTGGGAAGACCTGCAAGCGGCCAGCCTCGCGATCGAGCTCGGGCGCGGGTACACGGACGTGCCGGGCGTCCGGCAGGGCCGGCGTGCCGGCATCGACACATCGGCGGTGATCTGATGTGCGGACCATCGAAAATCGAGCTAGACGGGCGATTCCGTGGAACCTATCGCTTCAGGCCAGGGGCGTTGTCCTCTCACTCCCTCTCCCGCTCTTCGCGGGGGAGGGTGGGGTGGGGGCGCTACTCGGG
>NZ_JBEKXH010000609.1:0-3492 GCF_049512235.1 Bradyrhizobium sp. | reverse complement strand
ATGCGGATCGAGCGCGCCTACTCCAAGGACAAGATCCTCGAACTCTATCTCAATGAAATCTATCTCGGTCTTGGCGCTTACGGCATCGCCGCGGCCTCGCTGGTCTATTTCGACAAATCGGTGAACGAACTCACGGTCGCGGAAGCCGCCTATCTGGCCGCGCTGCCGAAGGCGCCGGCGGCACTGCATCCGGTCCGTAACCACGACCGTGCGATCGAGCGCCGCAACTACGTGATCGATCGCCTCTTGGAAAATGGCTGGATCAAGCAGGCCGACGCCGACCAGGCCCGCAAGGATCCGCTTGTCGTCACCAACCGGGCCAATGCCGCCCACATTTTCGCTGGTGAGTATTTTGCCGAGGAAGTCCGCCGCGACATCTTCGAGCGCTACGGCGAAAAGAAACTCTACGAAGGCGGCCTGTCGGTCCGGACCACGCTCGATCCGAAGATCCAGGTGATGGCGCGCAAGACCATGGCCGCCGGCCTCGTCACCTACGACGAAGCGCAGGGCTGGCGGGGCCCGATCAGCAAGCTCGATATCTCAGGCGACTGGGGCGTCAAGCTCGCCGATGTCAAATCGCTGTCGGACATTTCGCCATGGCGGATGGCGGTGGTGCTGGAGACCAGCGACCAATCCGCCCGGGTTGGTTTTCAGCCGGGCCGCGAACTGGGCGGCGCCGTAGCCAAGGACCGACAGACCGGCAACATCACGCTTGAGGGCGTCAAATGGGCGAAAGCCGCGGCCGGTCCGGGGAAGGGCAGGGTGCCGACCACGGTGTCGCAGGTGCTCTCGCCAGGCGACGTCATTTATGCCGATCCGTTGATTGGAAAGGACAGCAATCCGGTCGAAGGCCAGTACCGGCTGCGGCAGTTGCCGGAGGTTTCCGGGGCCATGGTGGTGATGGATCCCTGGACCGGTCGCGTGCTCGCCATGGTCGGCGGATTCTCCTTCGACCAGAGCCAGTTCAACCGCGCCACACAGGCCTACCGGCAGCCCGGGTCGTCCTTCAAACCCATCGTGTACTCTTCCGCGCTGGACAACGGTTATACGCCGTCGACGGTCGTGGTCGACGCTCCGATCGAAATCGATCAGGGACAGGGTGCCGGCATCTGGCGGCCGGAGAACTATTCGGCCGGCAAATACAACGGCCCGACCACGCTGCGCAACGCGCTGCGGCTGTCGCTGAACACCGTGACGGTACGGTTGGCGCAGGACATCGGCATGCCCTTGATCGGTGAATATGCCAAGCGTTTTGGCGTCTATGACGAATTGCCGAATTATTTGTCCTACGCACTTGGCGCCGGCGAAACCACGGTGATGCGGATGGTCACGGCCTATTCAATGTTCGACAATGGCGGGCGGCGGGTGAAGGCGACCCTGATCGATCGCATCCAGGATCGGTACGGTCACACCATCTTCAAACATGACACGCGTGAATGCCGCGGCTGCGACGCCCCCGGCGGCTGGAAGAATCAGCCCGAGCCTCAGCTGATCGATCATCGCGAGCAGGTGCTGGATTCGATGACCGCCTATCAGATCACCTCGATGATGGAAGGTGTGGTCCAGGCCGGCACCGCAACGGTGGTGAAGGAAGTCGGCAAGCCGATCGCCGGCAAGACCGGCACCACCAACGACGAAAAGGATGCCTGGTTCATCGGCTTCTCGCCGGACATCGTGGTCGGCATCTATATGGGCTATGACAAGCCGCGCAATCTCGGCCGGACCGCAACCGGCGGTCATCTGGCCGCGCCGATCGCCAGGGACTTCCTGAAACTCGCGCTCGCCGACAAGCCGGCGATTCCCTTCAAGGTGCCTGCCGGCATCAAGTTGATCCGCGTCGTTGCCAAAACCGGCATGCGCGCCGGCGCGGGTGACAGCGGCGGGACCATTCTGGAGGCCTTCAAGCCTGGTACCGCGCCGCCGGATAATTACTCCGTGATTGGCGTGGCGGATGCCGACGGCCGCTCGATGGCGGTGTCGCCGGATGCCGACCGCACCATCTTGCGACCCGGTACCGGCGGATTGTACTAGCCAGCATGAACCGGGAAAGTGGAAACCTTCGTGAAGCGGTGGTCACGCCGATGGTCGCTGCCGCGCAACGGGCTGAGATTTGGTAATGCGTCTGATGCTGCGGTTCTTGGGTTTCCTGTTCGCCGCCGGAACCGTGGTGTTTCTGCTGGGCGTGGCTGGTGTTGCCGGGCTGGTCTGGCATTTTTCCAAGGACTTGCCGGACTATTCTCAGCTTCAGGATTATGAACCGCCAGTGATGACGCGCGTCCACGCGGCCGATGGCGCGCTGCTTGCCGAGTACTCCAGGGAACGCCGGCTGTATCTGCCGATCCAGGCGGTTCCAAAGCTGGTTATCAACGCGTTCCTGGCGGCCGAGGACAAGAACTTCTACGAGCACGGTGGCATCGACTATAAAGGCATGGCGCGCGCGGCAGTGCTCTATGTGCAAAATTATGGATCCAACCGCCGCCCGCAGGGCGCCTCCACGATCACCCAGCAGGTCGCCAAGAACTTCCTTTTGACCAGCGAAGTGTCCTTCATCCGCAAGATCAAGGAAGCGTTGCTGGCGATGCGCATCGAGCGCGCCTACTCCAAGGACAAGATCCTCGAACTCTATCTTAATCACATCTATCTTGGCCTCGGCGCTTACGGCATCGCCGCGGCCTCGCTGGTCTATTTCGACAAGTCGGTCAACGAACTCACGGTCGCGGAAGCCGCCTATCTGGCCGCGCTGCCGAAAGCGCCGACATTGCTGCATCCGGTCAAAAACCACGACCGCGCCATTGAGCGCCGCAACTATGTGATCGATCGCCTGTTGGAAAATGGCTGGATCAAGCAGGCCGACGCCGACCAGGCCCGCAAGGATCCGCTTGTTGTCACTAACCACGCCGATGCCGCGCATACTTTCGCCGGCGAATATTTTGCCGAGGAAGTCCGCCGCGACATCTTCGAGCGCTACGGCGAGAAGAAGCTCTACGAAGGCGGCCTGTCGGTCCGGACCACGCTCGACCCGAAGATCCAGGTGATGGCGCGCAAGACCATGGCCGCCGGCCTCGTCAATTATGACGAGGCGCAGGGCTGGCGGGGCCCGATCAGCAAGCTCGATATCTCAGGCGACTGGGGCGTCAAGCTCGCCGATGTCAAATCGCTGTCGGACATCTCGCCATGGCGGATGGCGGTGGTCCTGGAGACCAGCGACCAGTCTGCGCGCGTCGGATTTCAGCCCGGCCGCGAACTGGGCGGGGCCGTCACCAAGGAACGGCAAACCGGTCTGATCACCCTTGAGGGTGTTAAATGGGCGAGAGCCGCTGCCGGCCAGGCGAGGGGAAAAGCGCCGACCGCGGTATCTCAGGTGTTGTCGCCTGGTGACGTGATCTATGCCGACCCATTGATAACAAAGGATGGTAGGGCGGTCGAAGGCCAGTACCGGCTGCGCCAGTTGCCGGATGTGTCTGGCGCCATGGTGGTGATGGATCCCTGGAC
>NZ_JBEKXH010000608.1:0-3496 GCF_049512235.1 Bradyrhizobium sp. | reverse complement strand
ATGAGGGCATAAGCTCCCCTCCCCCCGCGCGCATCGCGCGTGGCGGGGAGGGGTCGGGGGTGGGGGGTGGCGCGCCGTTCACCGAAGCAGGGTGGGAGTGCCTTGATCGGCTTCTTCAGCTTTGATTATTGATTTGGACCAATAACTAGTCTAAGTTTTGTTTGTTGCTGTGCAAGTATTTCGAAGCGGGAGCGGGCCGTGCAGGTTTCGGTAAGCGACGCCAAGGGGCAATTGACTGAGCTGGTTCGGCGTGCCGAGGCCGGCGAGGAGATAGTGTTGACGCGACATGGCCATGCCGCTGTTCGGCTGGTGCCGGTCAGGCCAATGCAAGACCGGCAATCCCGCAGGGCGCTGCTCGATGCCGTACGCGCGTCCGCCGCTGCCAAGGCTGTGGCTGGGCCGAGCGCCAGCCGCAGCCAGGATTTCCTGTACGGCGACGACGGGCTGCCGGGATGATCGCCGTCGATACGTCCGCGCTGATGGCGATCGTGCTGAACGAGGCGGCGGCAGATGCCTGCATCGGGGTGCTCGAAGCCGAACACGACCTGCTGATCTCCGCAGGCTCGGTGGCAGAGGTGCTGATCGTCTCAGCCCGGCGCAATGTCGGCGAGGACATGGCGCGACTGATCGATGGACTGGGTTTCGAGGTTGTCAGCGTGACGGCCGCGTCGGCACGGCGCGTCGCGAAGGCCTACGAGAGCTGGGGCAAGGGCATGCACCCGGCGGGGCTGAACTGGGGCGACTGCTTCGCCTATGCGGTGGCGAAGGAATATGATTGCCGCCTGCTGTTTGTCGGTGACGATTTTAGGAAGACCGATATCGAGAGCGCGATTTGAAGCATTGCGAAAGGCCTTGCTTGTTCGCGTGTGCAAGCGGAGTAAGTTGTTCAACTCAATCCTTAGCCGTCGTCACGGCCAAGAGAGTGGACGGGTCCCGCCTCTGGCCGGCCCGATGACAGGCTCGCGAGCGCGAGCGCGAGCGCATGGCTTGCCGCAGAAGTGCGACAATGGTTGGAACCGGACTATTGTCGATGGTGTCAAGAAGTAGTAAGATGTGCTCTCTTAATGAAGCGGAGGTAGCGTGGCATCTGTCGAAAAAGTAAGCGTGGCGTTGACGAACGAGCAAATTTCGGCGCTTAAGGCGGCAGTAGAGGCAGGCGAGTACGCCACCACGAGCGAGATCGTGCGCGAAGCCGTGCGTGACTGGCAATTGAAGCGTGAACTTCGCCAGGAAGATATCAAGCGGCTGCGGCAGATGTGGGATGAGGGCGTTGCCAGCGGCTCCGTCGGCGAAGTGGATATGAAGAAGCTGCGCAAAGAGGCCCGCGAGCGGCTGGATTAAGATCCTTACGTCCTGAGCAAGGCAGCTGACAAAGTCACGTTCCAGAGTCGGTCCGCCGAAGGCGGACGTTTTTTTCGCGCCGCGGCCATCCGCTCAGCGAGTCACTGATCGAGGTGACTTAGACGCGCGACCGGCGTAGGCTGGAAACGAGGGTTTTCGTGCAATTTCGACGGAAATATGCTACACTGAAATCAAAGGTGACACATGCTGGGAACCTCTAAAAGCGACGCGGCGGCGGCCATTCGCACTTTGGCCGAACGGCATAAGGTTGCCTATGCCGAGACGGCATCCGACGTTTTGGGCCACCACATCACGCGGCTTGCCGGCGACGACGTTGAGCTTGACGAAACCGAACTGCTTTTGCTCGCCCTCGAACGGGCTGGCCATATCAGTCCTGTTGATGCCGTGCGTCTTCATGCGGACTATCTACATCAAGCGAAACCGTGACCTTCGATCCGTTCGGTGATTTCGAAACGCGTGGATACCTGCGAAACATCGCGGGAGAAAAAGACCTCGAAATCGTCAAGCGGCTCGAGCATCGATCGTTTCTGGCGAAACTCGATCAGGCGTTCAAAGACCTCTCGCAGGTCAAACATCTTTCCTATCGCGATGTGCTTGCAACGCATAAGGCGCTCTTCGAAGCCGTGTACCCTTGGGCGGGACAGGACCGTGCGCAAACCGCGCCGGACAAAGCCATTAGCAGAGGCTCCGTGCTCTTTGCTCACCCGGATGATGCGAAACCTGCCGTCGATCACGCTTTACGGATGGTCCAGGATAAAGCGCTGATGGCGGATAAACCCGGCGAGGTGATGGGATATCTTGCCTACGGGCACCCATTCCTCGACGGCAACGGCCGGACCATCATGGTTGTCCATGCCGAACTCGCGCAGCGAGCGGGAATCAGCGTCAATTGGGCGGCGACCGACAAGTCGGAATATCTCAACGCGCTGACGCGCGAGTTGGACCGTCCGGAAAAGGGACATCTTGACGCCTATCTCAAGCCATTTGTTGGCCCGGCCATTGGCCGCGAAGAGCTTTCAGGCCATATTGCGCGCGCGCCGGGGATCGGGGGCGACGCGAAGGAGCCGCTTGGCGCTAACGAAGTCCTTGGCAAGTTCAGCGATCCCGCCTTGCAGGCGCGCTATCGGCATCAAGTAGAGCAGCGCGGCGAGAAAGATAATCCGGCATCCTGAGAGCTGGCGCGCCAAGGCCTATCGCCGATGTTTGTCGAAGGTGACCTCGAAGTCCTATCGATTGCCATCCGCGGCCGAATGGGAGCTTTGCTGCCGGGCCGGCACCACAACCGGGTTCTTTGTAATCCTTGCCGCAACTTTATCCCCGTCCTTGCGAGCTCTGCGAAGCAATCCATGGTCACCTCGGAACGAAAGCCGGATGGCTTCGCGCTGGCGTGCCTGCAATGACGTCTTGATCTTGCGACGTAAGAAAGACGTGGATGGCCGGGCCTTCGCCGCGCCGAAGGGGCTTCGGCCCCTCAGGGGGACGAAGCCCGGCCATGACGGTGGAAGGGTCATCGCCAAGACCAGCTGGTTTGGGTCACGCGGATACCTTTCGCCTCAGACAGATCGTAGGGTGGGCAAACAAAGCCAACGGGTCGCGCGAATGCGCGGGTCGATGGCGTGCCCACCTTCTTTTCGCATCTGAAATGGTGGGCACGGCGCAAGCGCGCCTTTGATTTGCCCAACCTACCAAAGCTCCCGCGGCCGGTAGCGCGTGCCGCGCGACCGCTTGCCGCGCCGGTACGATGACATCTGCCGAGTTCGACGAAAGGATCGGCGCCTGGATCGCGCGAGCCAGCCACGCCGATACGTTCCGGCTGCGGCAGTCGCTGTTCGAGAAGACGCGGTATGACCCTTGGCCGGGAGATGTCTGACCGGGGTAGAACATTCCGGCGCCAACTCGCGTGACGTGTCCGGCCGTCCCGGGCTAGTGTAGCCGCGTTCAGCGGAGCGGATCGGGCTGCATGCCGGGAAAGATATTCATCAACTATCGGCGCGCGGACGACCCGGGCTTTACCACGGCGCTTTATCAGCGGCTTGAAGCCGAGTTCGGCGCTGAAGACCTGTTCATGGATGTGGAGGGCCACATCAAGCCCGGGGATGACTTCGCCGTCGTGATCAATGCCCAGGTGGCCGCG
>NZ_JBEKXH010000607.1:0-3498 GCF_049512235.1 Bradyrhizobium sp. | reverse complement strand
GATGTAGATATGGGCCTGGACCTTGTGGCCAGCCTCGTGGACGTCAGTCACCTTGCGGTCATAGGCGCGGCCCTCGCGTTCGAGACGGTCAAGCTGCTCCAGGGTGGCATCATCGACGTGATAAATCTCGCCGGCAATGGCCAGCGGCGGGAGCCCGAAGTCGGCGGGGACTGCATCGAGGACGACGGGGAAAACGCCGGTCGTGATCATCCAATAGGTTCGCAGCGTTGCGGCTTCAGCTATGAACCTGCTCATTTCGAGCAGCGAGTGATTGCTTTGGCCGCGCCGCAGCGTGCCGTAGACAAAGACGCGGTGGGTCTGTGGGGTCGTCACGCGCGACTTTCCGAGCTGACCGTCCGTCATGCGTTGCGCACCAATTTCGCCGGTTCGTCGCCGCGGCAGGCTTGATGAGCCAAGGCTGCAGTGAAACGCCGTACGACCATCTCATGGTCCGCACCGTAACCGCAACATCAACAAGATCGCTGCAGGTCCGCCGTCAATGCGTGAAGAATTTCAGTGAGCCGAGCAGGATGCCAACCGCGACGATGAACATGCCGCCGGTTCTGATCGTAGCGTCGCGAAAGCCGAGATGCACGTCGTGGCGAAGTGCGGTGATGTCTGTACGCAACTCAGTTTTGAGATCACCAATGTCCACCCTGGTTGCGACGCTATCCCGCAATGCGGCGTCCAGGGCATCTGCATGGGCTCGCGCTTGCTCGGCTGGAATTCCGGCATCCTTGAGCTTGTCGATATAGATGAGCCTGTCGAACAGGATTTGATCGCTCATAACGAGATGGATACTCCTTTGGACTATTGTCGGCGTCAAAATCGCGAAAAGCAAGCTCGGAGACGGTCCGATGACCGTCAACGCCGACATCAACAAAACCCTGCGCACCACTGATCCGGCGGCCGGCAAGGTGGTGCTGGCCCTCGACCTCGCGGCAACCAGTGGGGCTGGGCGCTCGGCGCGCCGGTATTACGGTGACACTTTAGTAAATCCCCACTCGATGCTGTTCGCTGTGTTTGCCTCCTGCATCAGGCGAACCTCCCGTGGCCCGCATCGCCCGTTTTGTCGCTCCCGTCTTCGCGAAACCCACCAATTCCGCCGCTGCGATGGGTTTCGCGACCAGTTCGGACATGCGTCCGATCTGGTCACTCTACCCATCCTACAACTGATCAGTTTGATGGAATCGGCCGTCTGGTGCGTCACGCTGGTCGGATCGTTCACACCTTTGACGATGTGGCAGTTCGCGCGCGTTTCGCCGGGCTGCGACCCTCGCGCGAAGCGAGCCTGTTGCGTGGCTTCGCTGCCGACCCCACATCTCGAGCTTTCATTCGGGGATGGTGATCGGCATATTCCTTGCCGTCGATCGGTGCCACGTGCGGGGGATCTCTGTCGAGATAAGGCCGTCCGATGCCAAACTCTTGCCCGTGTGCATCGATCCACTTCCAGAGGGTTTCAGTGGAAGTCCATCGCTGCGCCCGTGTCGCGCCATTGACGCTCACGATATCCGCCGCCAGGCCGTGGCCATAGCCTCCACGGAAGCTACCGCCATGATAGGACCTGTCATTGGCCGCCTTAAGGCCGCTTGCAATCGATTGGCGATAGTCGTCGCGGAACGCGCTTGTGATGCCGGGTAATAGGCCTGCCTGCTCGGCCCCGTGTAGCATGCGAAAGAGCTTCAGTTTAAAATCCCGATCCATGCCTCCGATCACGTAGTCCGCCATGGACAGGCCGGCCTTTTCGGCGGCCTTGGGGTCCTTCCACGAAAAATCCTCATCGGCAAGTGTCGTAAAGGTCTTCGTGACAGTCACCCGTCTGCCCTTTTTCCTGACGGTCACTTTTCTCCGTTCCTGGGTCTTGATGGCGTCTTCCTTGGGTGTGCGTTGGTAAATCGCCCAAAGATAACGGTCGATGCAGCTATCGATCACGAAGCACTCATCGAGAACTTCGGTTGTGTCGATGGCCGGATGAGCGTCGCCGGGCTCCCTGGTCGCCACGCTCATGTTAGCCGGCTGCTCCGGCGCTGTTTCAGGCCGCGGCATTTCCGAAGCAGAAGAATCTGTCGACGCGGCTGCAACGATCGGTTCCGGCTCATGCGAAGCCGGCGTCGCGTCGGCGGCCGCTGCCTGCGTTTGCGATCTGCTGGCAGCCACTGCGTCGGCGGTTCCGAACGCGAGCGGCGGCGGTTTTTCGGCAAACCCTGAGGTGGTAAGAGCCGGTTCGAGGCGGTCAAAGATTGGCGCGGCGCCGGTGCTATCGATCCCCGCAGAACCAAACGCAGCGATCCACGCAAAAACCGAAACAGGTATAGCGGCCTGTCGGCAGAATGCTGCCATTGCTGCCAGTCGCGGGTTCATGATCGCCGTCTCCAATTGGGCCGGATGGCATAGCGACGCCGCGATATTCGCGTTCACGGTGTGCACTAGCAATGGCGGAAACCTCTGATAATCAGTTTTCACAGCGGGTGTTGCCTAACTGCAACGCAATCCGTCTCGGTGCCGCAGGTCCAATCGGGATCGTTGGAGGGGCGTCAGCGAGGATCTGCCTAAACGTATCCGCAACTTTTGTGTCTGCGCCGGAACGATGGGCCGAAGACGGTATTCTCAAACCAGACAAGCCTGAACCTGGCCTGGCGCTCTTCCAACCGCGCTGGGCTTTGTCTTTGACAGAGCGGCCGTGGCCAAACCGGGGACCATCTATGCGACTCTTTTCCTGCCAAGCCTGCGCAAATATCCTCTACTTCGAAAATCGCAGTTGTGGCCGCTGCGGCCACCGGTTGGCGTTTATGCACGAGCGGATGACGCTGTCTGCTCTCAAGCCCAGCGGCGATCAGTGGCAACCTCTGGAGAGCGGGGAACAAAGACGCTCGCTGTGTAAAAACGCCCAGCGGGATGCCTGCAACTGGCTTGTGGATGACGGCTCCGACGACCCTTATTGCGTGGCTTGCCGCCACAACGGCACCGTCCCGGATCTTTCCGATCCTATCCGGCTGGCCGGCTGGCAGGAGCTGGAGCTTGCGAAGCATCGGCTGTTCTATTCGCTGTTGCGCTGGAAGCTCCCGCTCAAAACCCGTGCCGAAGATCCGCGGCACGGTCTGATTTTCAACTTTCTCGCCGACGATCCGGCCACCGGCCACAAGGTCATGACCGGGCATGACGACGGCGTGATCACGGTCGCCTTGACCGAAACAGACGCGATCGAGCGCGAACGCCGTCGCCTGCAAATGAACGAGCCATACCGCACGTTGTTGGGGCATTTGCGTCACGAGGTCGGGCATCATTTTTGGGACCTTCTGGTCCGCGACGGCGGCAAGCTTGATGGCTGTCGAGAGATCTTTGGCGACGACCGGATCGATTACGACGAAGCCCTCATGCGGTATTACGACGCGGGCGCACCGTCGAACTGGCAACAGCATTACGTGTCGGCCTACGCCACCATGCACCCCTGGGAGGATTTCGCAGAAACCTGGGCGCACTATCTCCATATCGTCGATA
>NZ_JBEKXH010000606.1:0-3509 GCF_049512235.1 Bradyrhizobium sp. | reverse complement strand
CGCCTCGTCGTCGTTCCGCTGCTTCCGTCGTTCCATGCGCGCTATCCCGAGATCGTTGCCGACCTCATCGTGTCGGACCGCTATGTCGACCTCGTCGAGGATGGCATCGATGTCGCGATCCGGCTCGGCGAACTTGAGGACTCCTCGGTCATCGCGCGGCGAATCGGCGTCAGTCCCCGGGTGACGGTTGCGACGCCCGCCTATCTGGAACGCACCGGGGCGCCGGCAACGCCGCATGATCTCGACCGCCACGCATGTGTCGCCTTCACTTTTCAGCGCCGGCAGCGCGATTGGGTCTTCCTGGGACCCGATGGTCCCATCAAGCATGCGCCCAAAGGACCGGTTCGGGCCAACGACGCCGAGAACATCCGCGCGGCAGTCCTCGCGGGCGTCGGTCTCGCCCAAGCGCCGCGCTGGCTGTTCGCGGCCGAACTGATCAACGGTGACGTCTGCGAAGTATTGTCCGACTATCCCGCCGAACGCCCGCCGATCCACGCGATATTTCCTCCAGGCCGCAAGCCGGCGAGCCGGGTGCGCGTGTTCATCGATCACCTTGCCGAGGCGTTCGCGCAGAACCCCTGTCTGAACTGAAGTTCATTCCGGAGCGGAATGGACGTTAGTCCAACGCGCGGCGTTATCGGGCCTTCGAAAGCGTCCTAGCTTGCGATCAGACGAAGCGATCGGCGCTTCGCCAAGATTTCTCTGGAAGGACTCTACCGATGACCAAGTTCCCTGTTCATACCGCCGACACCGCCCCCGAAGCTTCGAAGGCGACGCTTAACGCGGTCAAGGGCGCGTTCGGCTTCGTGCCTAACCTACAGGCCAACATGGCGGCCAGCCCCGAGTTGCTCGCCGGTTATACCGCGCTGTGGGACCTGTTCTCCAGGACCAGCCTGACGCCGACCGAACAGCAGGTCGTCTATTTGACCGCCAATTACGAGAACGAATGCCATTACTGCATGGCCGGCCACACCATGCTGTCGAAAATGCAGAAGATCGACGATGTGGTAGTGCAGGCGATTCGCGGCGGCACCTCGATCCCCGACCCCAAGCTCGAAGCGCTGCACGTCTTTACCGGCCTCCTCGTCCGCGAGCGCGGCTTCGTCGGCGACGCGGCGGTCGAGACGTTCCTTGCCGCCGGTTACACCCAGCAGAACGTGCTTGAAGTCGTGCTCGGCGCTGGCACCAAGCTGCTGTCGAACTACACCAACCACATCGTTCACACCGAACTCGATGCCTTCATGAAGGGCGCCGAGTGGACCAAGCCGGGCTCGTCCCGCCGCGCGGCCTGAACTCCCAGCGCCTTCCCATCCAGGAGTAGCCCCGATGTCCCTGCAAGCCCGCCTCGATGCCTTCAAGGCCGATTTCCGTTCCGGCAAGCCGCCGTTCAACGCGCCGCCCGAGATCCACCCAGTGATGGAGCGCGCCACCGCCGAATTGATCGATGGCGGCGCCGCTGCCCGCGCGCTCAAGGTCGGCGACCGTGCCCCGGCCTTCACGCTGAACGACCCCGACGGCAAGCCGATCTCGTCGGCCGACTTGTTGGCCAGGGGACCGCTGGTCATCAGCTTCTACCGCGGCGTCTGGTGCCCCTATTGCAACATGGAGCTGCAGGCGCTCGAAGCCGCGCGCCTCGCGATCGAGACTGCGGGTGCGACCCTCGTCGCCATCTCGCCGCAGAAGCCGGCCAACAGCCGTCGTTCGGCGCGCGAGAACAGCCTCGGCTTCCCGATCCTTAGCGATCCCGGCAACGAGGTCGCCGCAGCGTTCGGACTACGCTTCGCGCTGCCCGACTATCTGGTCGAACTCTACAAGAAACTCGGCAACAACCTGCCGCTCACCAATGGCGACGACAGCTGGACGCTGCCGATGCCCGGCCGCTTCGCCATCGGCCAGGACGGCAATGTGCTCTATGCCGAAGTCAATCCCGACTACACCAAGCGCCCCGAGCCCGAGGACCTGCTCCCCGCGCTCCGTGCCGGCGTCGCTCAGCCAGCGTGACCGACATGGCGCGCACGATCCTCATCACCGGAGCGACGAAAGGCATCGGCCGTGCGACGGCCGAACGCCTCGCCGCCGCCGGACATCATGTGGTCGGGGTCGCGCGCGCCGCCACGCCAGGCTTTCCGGGCGAACTGATCCAAAGGAGCACCACCGATCATCGGCCTCTACGCCTTCGCCACGCCCAATAGCATCAAGGTACCGATCGCGCTCGAAGAGCTCGGTGCGGCCTACACCTTTCATCCCGTCAACATCCGCCAAGGTGAACAGAAGCTGCCGGCGTTCCTGGCGCTCAACCCGAACGGCAAGGTGCCGGTCATCATCGATCCGGAAGGCGCCGATGACCAGCCGATCACGATCAGCGAGTCGGCGGCGATCCTAATCTATCTTCTGTCAGCGAGGCCCGCCTTGCGTGCTCACACAGCTAGTTGATGGTCAAACAAGGAGCTGAACAGATGATCGACTTTCTCCGCACACCCGACGAGCGATTCGTCGACCTGCCCGGCTATGACTTTTCGCCACATTATATCGCGCAGGATAACGGTCTGCGGATGCACTATCTCGATGAGGGCTCCGGCGATCATGTCTTTTTGTGCCTTCATGGCCAACCGACCTGGAGTTATCTCTATCGCAAAATGATACCCCCGCTTTCCGCGAAAGGCCGCGTCATCGCGCCCGACTTCTTTGGTTTCGGCCGGTCGGACAAGCCCATCGAAGAGGACGTCTATAGCTTCGACTTTCACCGCAACGCGCTCATCGCGCTGATCCATGCGCTCGACCTCACCAACATCACGCTGGTATGCCAGGACTGGGGCGGATTGCTGGGACTCACGATTCCGCTCACGATGCCGTCACGATTCACCCGCCTGATTGTCATGAACACCGGGCTCGGCACCGGTGATCGCGTATTGGGCGCCGGCTTCGAGGCGTGGAAGCAGTTCAACCGTGCGCAAAAGGACCTCAATATTGCTTCGCTGCTGAAGCGGAGCACGCCGATTTTGTCGGACCTGGAGGCGGCAGCCTATGCGGCTCCCTTCCCTGATGCGCGTTACAAGGCGGGCGTCCGGCAATTCCCCGAACTGGTACCGTCGACGCCCGACAGCCCGGGCGCCGCGATCAGCCGGGCCGCGCGAGACTGGTGGAAGACGCAATGGAATGGAAAAAGCTTCATGGCAATCGGCGAGGCTGATCCGGTCATCACCCCGGACGCGATGCTTTATCTGCACTCCCTGATCCGCGGATGCCCTGCGCCGTTGCACATCGCCAAGGCGGGTCATTTCGTCCAGGAATGGGGCGACCAGGTTGCAAGCGCTGCCTTGCTCTCATTCTCTGAATAACCCGATTCACGAGACAGAATGCGGACGAAATTATAGCGAGGGGTTTAAAATTTCAACGGCAGAGACAAGCTTATTGTGCGGGGCTTTCAAGCGGCCCTGAGTGCGATTTGCTTGGTTGCCTTTCGCTGGTCCGCGGCTCGATGCTCCACCTCGGCCTGCTCAATCCTGAGG
>NZ_JBEKXH010000605.1:0-3522 GCF_049512235.1 Bradyrhizobium sp. | reverse complement strand
CCCCCCCCCCCCCCCCCCCCCCCCCCCCGCCGGGGGGGGGTGGGGTGGGGGGGGGGGGGTGGCGCGGCATTCACCGAAGCAGCGGTTCCTGCCGATGGACCCCCCACCCCCGACCCCTCCCCGCCACGCGCGATGCGCGCGGGGGGAGGGGAGATCGGCGCACCCGCTGGCTGGTCTGGGCCAGGCTGGCTTACGGCCAACAAAAAACCCGCGACCGATTTCTCGGCGCGGGCATTTAATTTTTGCGATGATGACATGAATTGAATTTTGCATGCGTCGTGCCGGCTGGCGCGCCACGACGCCCGAGACGCCTTCGACATCGATCAGCGCGGCGGAATAAAAGTCGGCCCGACCGAGCGGATCGTCTTGTTGTCCGGCGCAGTGCCGGTGGACGGCGCCGGAGCCGCCGCCGCATCCGGCGCCGGCGGCGCGGGTGCCGCGGCGTTGGCAGGCCCGGCTCCCTTCCTGGCGGCGGCCGGGGTCGGTTTTGGCAGCGGCCGCGACATCTTCTTGGCGCCCTCTTCGGTGACGATGATGTCGCCTTGCTGTTCGGCGGCGGCTTTGTCGTCGATGCTTTTCAGCGCGTCGGACCAGGTCTGTCCGGCAGCCTTGCAGGAGCAGGTGGGACTGAACTCCTGGCGGTAGTGAAAGGCATTCGGGATCGATGAATAGGGCTGACCGTTGATGGAGACCGCCGAACTGATGTCTTCGCCGGGGTTGCGATAGGTGAAGAGATTGGCTTCCGCCGCCGGGCACAGCGCCTTGCAGGTCTTCTCGTCGTCCGGGAAGCGGCCCGGGACGGTGGCAAACGAAATCGGAAAATAAAAGCCGTCGCAGCTGCGGACGCAGACCGTGCGGAAGGTGCCGGATTGCGGCCCGGGATCGGCGCCCGGCGGGTTCGGATTGCTGCTGGGATTGTTGTTGCCGAACAGGTTCTGCAGAAAATTGCCGGGGCCGGGCGCGGCGTTGGCATATTGCGGCCCGCAATCGTTCTGCGCCAGTGCCAGCAGGACCGAGCGGCGCTGGTTGTCGCGGTCGCCGCCGCCAAGGCCGCCGCGCAGCCTCTCGAGGCTG
Source organism: Bradyrhizobium sp. (assembly GCF_049512235.1). Taxonomy (GTDB): domain Bacteria; phylum Pseudomonadota; class Alphaproteobacteria; order Rhizobiales; family Xanthobacteraceae; genus Bradyrhizobium. The sequence continues at coordinate 2,448 of NZ_JBEKXH010000605.1, read as the reverse complement.
GTCGTGATCTGATCGAGGTTGGCCCGCATCTGCTGGATCTGGTTGTTGACCGGACCGCATTGCGCCGACTGGCCGGAGAACAGCGAGAAAAACCCCGAACTGTCGCAGCCCATCCGCTTGGCCTGCGAGGTGACGCGATCGAGCTCGCTTTGCTGCCGGGTCGCAGCCTCCTGGTAGCGGCGGATTTGCTCGTCCTTGGCCGGGTCGCCGGCGCCACCGCGGTCGATGGCCGCCAATTGGGCTTCAAGCCGCGGGCACATCGGATTGAGCGGCGGCGCGCCCTGCGGCGGCGGCCCCGGATTCTGCGCCTGGGCCTCGACGCTCAGCAGGCTGGCGCAAAGCAGCGCAGCACCGACCAATATCCAACGGGAGCAGGGGGATGTCAGCGTTTCCAGCATATCCGGCCATTCGATCCTGTGATCCGATCAGATTGCATCAGATCATGGTCTCATCACTTTGATTGAGCATGATCTTTCCGAAAAACCAGTTGCCATCTTGCCCACATCATAGGCGAGGACAATGGCGCGCTGGCGAACCCATTGGGGTTCTACCGGCGCGGCATCCATTAGCCGCTTCCCGGGGCAGCGTCACGTCGTTTCCGGGGCGCTGGTATGGCGCGGGAACCGGCTCGGCGCGCTTGCCGCGAGGGACGGCCTTTAGCGTTGGCAGGTAATGGCGACGTATTCGTTGCAACCGCCATGGCTGCAGGTCGCGGCCACCTTGGGGACCGACCCGGTGATTTCATCCGGGTCGATCCGCCGGTATGACGTGGCTTGGGCGAAATCCCGTGACTGGCAATAGGACCGGGCGGCGTAGGCGCCGCATTTTTCGCCTCTGGCCAGGCACTGGTCGACGCCATAACCGTCAGCCTGGTTGGCGATGATGAAAACGCGGCTGTCAGCTGAGGCTGCCGTGGCGGCGAGCAGGAAACTAAAGGCCAAAAGCGCTGACTTGGTTCGCATATTGCACCGGTGAGTGAGAGAGCAGCCTGCATACGATACGCCCAAAACCTTAAGAATGATTAACCATGGCGCTCCCCCATTTGGCGGCCCGGCCGTTTCGTTTCCCAAGCAGGCATTTCCGAGGCACTTGACGCCATCCCCTGTGCTGGCCCATGGTAATTCCCATGTACGGTCACCTCACCATTTGTGGCATTTGCCGCGAGATTACGAGCTAGCGACACGCTGGCTGAGGCCGTCTTTTCTCACCCGAGATCACTGGACGCCCGGCCGCAGGGGACGGGATTTCCATGGATTTGCGCCTCTACGATACGTTGACCCGTGACAAGCGCACTTTCGTGCCGCTCGATCGCAACAATGTGCGCATGTATGTCTGCGGACCGACGGTCTATGACTTCGCCCATATCGGCAATGCCCGCCCGGTGATCGTGTTCGACGTGCTGTTCCGGCTGTTGCGGCATCTCTACGGCGCCGGGCATGTGACCTATGTCCGCAATATCACCGACGTCGACGACAAGATCAACGACCGCGCCGCGCGGGATTTTCCGGGCCTGCCGCTGAACCAGGCAATCCGCAGGGTGACCGAACAGACCGAGAAACAGTTCCACGACGATGTCGACGCCCTCGGTTGCCTGCGTCCGACGGTCGAGCCGCGCGCGACCGAACATATCGCCGAGATGCGCGCCATCATCGAGCGCCTGGTGCAGGGTGGTTTTGCCTACGTCGCCGAAGACCACGTGCTGTTCTCGCCGCAGGCGATGAACGCGGCGAATTCTCTCCTGCCGCGCTACGGCGCGCTCGCCAAGCGCACGCTGGACGAGATGATTGCGGGCGCCCGCGTCGATGTCGCGCCCTACAAGCGCGACGCCGCCGATTTTGTGCTCTGGAAGCCGTCGAAACCGGGCGAGCCGTCCTGGCCGTCGCCTTCGGGCATCAAGGCCGAGGGTCGTCCGGGCTGGCACGTCGAATGCTCGGCCATGGCGTGGAAACATCTCGGCGAGCAGTTCGACATCCACGGCGGCGGCATCGATCTGGTGTTTCCGCATCACGAGAACGAACTCGCGCAAACCTGCTGCGCCTTTCATGCCGAGCGCATGGCCAACGTCTGGATGCACAACGGCTTCCTCCAGGTCGAAGGCGACAAGATGTCGAAGAGCCTCGGCAATTTTGTCACGATCCGGGAGTTGCTCGAGACGAATAAATTTGGTGGCAGATCATGGGGCGGTCCAACATTGCGATTTGCGATGCTAAGGACCCACTACCGTTCGCCGATCGATTGGACCGTGAAGGGCTTAGAAGACTCGGAACGAACAATTCTCAATTGGGCTAATATTTTGGAGCGTAGTGGAACATCTTCTGGACGGGAGGGCGCTCCGGCACCTCCAATCATAAAAGCATTGTCAGATGATTTGAACACTCCGTTGGCAATTGCGGAGATGCACGGACTAGCGGAATTGGCTCGAAAGGGGGATTTTGCGGCAGCAAATTC
>NZ_JBEKXH010000604.1:0-3523 GCF_049512235.1 Bradyrhizobium sp. | reverse complement strand
CCCCCGGCTAGTATGGCCGGGAGTTCCTAAAGAAAGCATTACAGCCTTGAGATGGGTCGCAGTCAGTCCCCCCGCGCGTCATCCGCGAATCAGTTCGGTGGATGTCGGAAGCGTCGATCCCCGGCTTTTTGCCGGGCGATGGATTGACGCGAATAACAACCTCCCGGGGAATACCATTGACCGATCGCTCGGCGCCCTTCCTCGGGCGCATCGTGCGCTGCGTTATCTGGCGGCACTTGGCATGATCGCCTGTTCCTCCGGCTGCGTCCTGACCCAGGATCTACCCGATCCCGCCCTCGACATCCCCCGGGGCTACAAATCCGCCGGACCGTTGGTGCCGGACGCGCCGCCGCCGCTCGACTGGTGGCGCGGCTTCCGCTCGGGCGAACTGACGGATCTGATGGAGGAAGCCCAGAAGGTCAATCTCGACATCGCCGCGGCCGTCGCACGCTTCGTTCAGGCCGATGCGCAGGCGCGAATCGCGGGCGCCGCGCTGTTGCCGACCCTGAGCGCGAGCGGCCCAGGCAACCTGGCGCAGGAGAGCTATTCCAGGGTCTCAGGCTCCAGCCTCAATGGTCTGTCCACCGGCGGACGTGAGGTCGTCAACTATAATACCGCATTGAGCGCCAGCTATATACTCGATTTCTGGGGCCAGAACCGCGATGCGTTGCAGGCCGCCGACGAAACCGCGGTCGCCAACCGGTTTGATCGCGACGTCGTGGCGCTCACTACCCTCACCAGCGTCGCCAACGCCTATTTTCAGGTGCTGGCCTCGCAGGACCGGATCCGGACTGCCGAGCGCAATATCGCCAGCGCCACGCGCATCCTCGATGCGATCAGGCAGCGGTTCAAGGCCGGCACTGGGACTGACCTCGATGTGGCGCAACAGGAAAGCGTGCTCGCCAACCAGCGCGCCGCCGTACCGCCGCTGCGGCAGACGCTGGATCAGAATATCAACGCGCTGGCGCTGTTGGTCTCGCGGCCGCCGGAAAGCCTGCACGTCACCGGCGGTTCGATGGATCAGATTGTCACGCCGCGCGTCGCGCCCGGCCTGCCGTCCGAGTTGCTGACGCAGCGGCCGGACATCAGGCGCCAGGAGGCGCAGCTGGCATCAGCCACCGCCAATGTCGGCAGCGCCCGCGCGCAATTCTTTCCCAGCATTCAATTGACCGGAGGCGGGGGCTATCAAAGTTCGGCGTTGACATCGCTGATCCAGCCTCACGCGGCGTTCTTCAATCTGGTCGCCAGCGTCAATCAACCGATTTTCGATGGTGGGGCCATCCTGGGCAATTTTGAACTGAGCAAGGCCAAACAGGACGAATTGCTGCAGGACTACCGCAAGGCGGTGGTCTCGGCATTTTCCGATGTCGACAACGCGCTGGTGTCGGTCAAGCAGACCACCGAGAAGCTGCGGTTGCAGGGCGTAGTGGTGGCAGCATCGCTGCGTGCCTTTCAGTTGTCCGAGCAGCAGCTTCGGGCCGGGACGGCTGACATCGTGACCGTGCTGAACACGCAATTGACGCTATTTCAGGCCGAAGACGCGCTGTGGCAGGCCAAACTGGCGCGGCTGCTGGCGTTTGTCAGCCTTTACCAGGCCTTGGGGGGCGGCTGGGAGCCCAGAACGGAGAAGCCGGTCAATGCTCTTTAAACCGGATTTGAAAGAAACCGAGCCGGCGGCCGGCGCGCGCGTCGCTTCGCGCGGGCGCGGCCGGCTGGCAGCGACGGCGGTCACGCTTCTGATCCTGGGCGGTCTTGGCTACTTCGGCTGGACCGCGTTCCAGCAGAAGCAGGCAGCGAACCGCGTGCGTCCGGATCTCGCGGTGCCGGTGCTGGCGGCAACTCCGCGCATCCAGGATGTACCGGTCTATCTCGATGGCGTCGGCGCGGTGCGCGCGCTGAACACCGTGACGGTGCGCTCGCAGGTCGATGGCAAATTGATCGCGGTCAATTTTATCGAAGGACAGGACGTCAGGAAGGGCGATGTGCTCGGCGAGATCGATCCGGTGATCTACAAGGCACAGTACGATCAGGCCGTCGCCAAGAAAGCCCAGGATGAAGCGCAACTGGCCAATCAGCGCCTCGACTTGATCCGCTACCAGCAACTGGCGGCTGCCAACGCCGGCTCCAAGCAGCAGGCCGATACCCAGCGCGCCGTGGTCGCCCAACAGGAGGCGCTGGTCAATTCCGACCAGGCGGCGATCGACAACGCGCAGGCAACGCTGTCCTATACCAAGATCATCGCGCCTTTGTCGGGCCGGACCGGTCTGCGGCAGGTCGATCAGGGCAACATCATTCACGCAACAGATGCCACGGGACTGGCCATCATCACCCAGCTGCAGCCGATCGCGGTGCAGTTCAGCCTGCCGCAGCAGCAGATCGTGCGGGTCAACGCCGCGTCCGCCAAGGGCGCGTTGGCGGTCGATGTGTTCGGCAATGACGGGGTGACGGTGGTCGATACCGGCACGCTCAAAGGCATCGATAATCAGGTGGACCCGACCACCGGCACCCTCAAGCTCAAGGCGGAATTTCCCAATGCCGGTTTTCAGCTATGGCCCGGACAGTTCGTCAATGTGCGGCTCAAGGTCGACACCTTGATGCAGGCGCTGGTGGTGCCGACCTCGGCGGTGCAGCGTGGACCTGCGGGGACCTTCAGCTACGTCATCGGCGACGACAACGCCGCAGCGGCAAAACCGGTCGTGGTGACGCAGCAGAACGAGAACGACGCCGTCATCGCCAGCGGATTGTCGCCGTCCGATCGGGTGGTGACCACAGGTTTCGCCAACCTGTCCGATGGCGCCAGGGTCATTGTCGGCAACGATGCGCAGACGCCGACAGCCGATCTCGCACCGCATAAGCGACGCAGCAGCAGGGATGTCCAGGGCAGGGACGGCCAGGGCAGGGACAGCCAAGACAGGGACGGTCAAGGCGAACACCGCGGCAAGCGGGGCGAGCGCGGGCAGGGCGAGCATAAGTGGCATTCCGAACCCGCGCAGGGAGGCGAGCCGTCGGCCAGCGTGGCGAAGTCGCAGCCATGACCCCGGAACCCGCACCTTGAATGTTGACTTCGCAGTCATGAGCACGCACCCATGAGCGTCTCTGAACCGTTCATCCGCCGTCCGATCGCGACCTCGCTGCTGGGAATCGCGCTTTTGATTGGCGGCGCGCTGGGTTACTGGGCGTTGCCGGTATCGGCGCTGCCGCAGGTCGACTTCCCGACGGTGCAGGTGACGACGCAATTGCCGGGCGCCAGTCCCGATGTGATCGCCTCGCTGATCACGGCACCGCTGGAGCGACAGCTGGGACAGATTCCCTCGCTGTCGTCGATGACATCGACCAGTTCGTTCGGCGTCAGCCAGATTTCGCTGCAGTTCGATCTCAATCGCGACATCGACGGCGCCACCCAGGACGTCCAGGCCGCGATCAACGCCGCCGCGGGGGTGCTGCCGAAAACCCTGCCGTATCCGCCGACCTATGCCAAGGTCAATCCCGCCGATGCGCCGGTGCTGACGCTGGCGCTGACCTC
>NZ_JBEKXH010000603.1:0-3527 GCF_049512235.1 Bradyrhizobium sp. | reverse complement strand
GCCGCCGGACGGCTCGGTCTCAATCCTTTCATCCCGGAAACGAGGGGCGATGGAAATGTCGGGTGGAATTCAGTCGGGCAACATTCAGAGCCTTGGCCCATCGGGTCACGTCGATGATTTCACGCGGCGCAATCTTCCGCCGCCCTGGCAATGGCCGGAATTGCGGCTCGACCGGCCGGAGTTTCAGTACCCGGAATATCTCAACGCCGCGGTCGAGCTGACCGACCGGATCGTCGAGCAGGGGTTCGGCGATCGTATCGCGCTGATCGGCAACGGTCGCCAGCGCACCTACAAGGAGCTGGCGGACTGGTCGAACCGCCTGGCGCACGCTTTGGTGGAGAATTACGGCGTCAAGCCCGGCAACCGGGTTCTGATCCGCTCGGGCAACAATCCGGCCCTGGTCGCGGCGTGGCTTGCGGCAACCAAAGCGGGCGCCGTCGTCGTCAATACCATGCCGATGCTTCGTGCCGGTGAATTGACCAAGATCGTCGACAAGGCGGAGATCGGCTTGGCGCTGACCGACAGTCGGATCGCCGACGAACTGGTAGCGTGCGCCAAGACCAGCCGGTTTCTCAGGCAGGTGGTGAATTTCGACGGGACCTCCAACCATGATGCCGAACTCGATCGGGTGGCGCTGAACAAGCCGGTCCGGTTCGATGCGGTAAAAACCGGCCGCGATGATGTCGCTCTTCTAGGGTTTACCTCCGGCACCACGGGCGAACCGAAAGCGACCATGCATTTCCATCGCGATCTCCTGATCGTCGCGGATGGTTACGCCCGGGAAGTTCTCAAGGTCACGCCCGATGATGTCTTCGTGGGGTCGCCGCCGCTGGCCTTTACGTTTGGCCTCGGCGGTCTTGCGATCTTTCCGTTGCGGTTCGGCGCGACCGCGACGCTGTTGGAGAACGCGGCGCCGAGCGAGATGGTCAGGATCATTGAAACCTACAAGGCCACGATCTGCTTTACCTCGCCGACCGCCTATCGGGCGATGATGGCCGCGATGGACGAGGGCGCCGATCTGTCGTCGCTGCGGCTTGCGGTCTCGGCCGGAGAGACCCTGCCGGCGCCGGTTTTCGATAGCTGGACCCGCAAGACCGGCAAGATGATTCTCGACGGCATCGGCAGCACGGAATTGCTGCATATCTTCATTACCAACCGCACCGGCGACGCCGTCGCCGGAACCACCGGGCTGCCGGTTTCCGGCTACGAGGCCAGGATCGTCGACGCCGACATGAACGAGTTGCCGCCGGGCACCGCCGGAAGGCTCGCGGTTCGCGGCCCGACCGGATGCCGCTATCTCGCGGACAAGCGGCAGTCGAACTATGTGCGCGAGGGCTGGAATCTGACCGGCGATACCTTCATCCGCGACGCGCAGGGGCGCTTTTGCTTCGTGGCCCGATCCGACGATATGATCGTCTCCAGTGGGTACAACATCGCCGGGCCGGAGATCGAGGCCGCCTTGCTGACTCACCCTGCGGTCGCCGAATGCGGCGTGGTCGGTGCGCCCGACGAAGCCCGCGGCATGATCGTCAAGGCCTATGTGGTGGTGGCGTCCGGCGTTACCGCGGACAGCGCGCTGGCGGCGGAGTTGCAGGACTACGTCAAGCGCGAGATCGCGCCTTACAAATATCCGCGCGCGATCGAATTCGTGGGCCAGCTGCCGAAGACCGAAACCGGCAAACTGAAACGATTTGCCTTGCGGCAGATGGCCCAGGCCGGCACACCGCCGACGTCAGCCGGCATGGCTGCCGAATAATTTTGTTTCTGAAGGGATGGAGAGCCCCGGGTGAGCACGTCAAAAGGGTCCACGCTGGCAGTGCTGCCGGTTGCCAAGGGCGAAATGCCGGATGCCGGTCCGCAAATCCTGCAACCGAGCGGCTGGCCGGCGCCGAAGGGATATGCCAACGGCATGGCGGCCGACGGCCGCCTGGTGGTGACCGGCGGCGTCATCGGCTGGGATCAACAGGGACATCTGCCGGGTGATTTCGCAGGCCAGGTTCGCCAGGCCCTGAGCAACATCAAAGCCATTCTGGCCGAGGGCGGCGCGCGGCCCGAACATCTCGTGCGTCTCACCTGGTATGTCGTCGACATCGAAGAGTATCTGGCCAACCTGAAATCGCTCGGCCAGATCTATCGCGAAATCTTCGCCACGCATTATCCCGCCATGGCGCTGGTCCAGGTCGTGCGCCTCGTTGAAAAGGCGGCGCGGGTCGAGATCGAGGCGACCGCGGTGGTGCCGCGGTGAGCGGGCGTCGGCGGGCAGGGCTCTTTGCCGCGGCCGTGGCTTAGCTTAGATCGTAGGATGGGTGGAGCGGAGCGACACCCATCTATTTTCGTCTATGAAAGCGATGGGTTTCGCGAAGGGCTCAACCCATCCTACGCGCTGAGCGAATGGCTCAGTTGGCGGTCGCCCATGAGTATGGCTTCAAGAGCTGGCGCGCGCTGAAGTCGCATGTCGACAGGATCAGTCCAGCGCATCGTGACCGCGATCGCGTTTTCAAAGCGGCACACGCCGGCGACGTTGAGGCCGTCCGCCGTGCCTTTGCGTCGGGCTTTGATCCCGCAACACAAGACTCCGACGGCCGCACGGTGCACCAGATCGCCAAGGACCGGGGCCACGAGCCGATCGGAGTTTTCAAATTGAACGGTGCATTTCCATCGGCGTAGCGTTGCTTTGCTCTCGGACCGGAAGTGGCCGCCCCACAGCCGTTGCGGAAGTGGTCGGCTTTACGGGCGAGCACATAAACCTTGGTATCGTTCCTTGACCCCTTTGGATGGCCGAGGATTACCTACGTTCAATTGAGCCGCCGATCGCGATCGTCTTAGGGTGCATGTGTTGGAAAGGCGCATAGGCTGATGAAGTGCGGCCGCGAAAAACAATGGATCGACCAACAGCGACGATAGCACCAAGAGGAGACTGCAATGCCCAACTGCTCCGAAAGTCTTCAATCCGGCAGAGCCGCGCGATGCGCAGCGTGTGATGGCAGGTTTGGTCTCGTCCGGCACTACTCGTGGCGAACCGCCCTTTGTTCCCGGAAGTGCGTCGCTCGCTTCAAAGCTCGCCAGGCAAGTGACCGCGATTGGCTGCCCTGGCTGCAAATCGCCTTGGATCAGGCCAGAGAAACGCGCGAGGACTCTTTGACGTTCCAGATCTCACAACGAGGCGAGGAATACCTGAAAACAGCACAGACTTTGCTCCGCGCCGCCCAAGCCATGGCCGACCGGGCAATTGCGGGTCAGCTCAAAGCCCTTGCCGAGGACTACCAGCGGCGAGCTGACAAAGCTTCTTATGTTGATTCGCCCATGGCATTCGCTCGATCCATGTCCGACATGCCTCGATAGCGACCGAGTTTTGCGTTGCAGCAAGAATTCGCGGTGTGCCGAAGTCAGAAGAAAAGCCGATAGCAGCACAAACGGTGGGGGCTGTACCGCACGTGAATGACGAATGTTCCGACAAAGCATTCAATTTCTGAGATCCTCGAACCTGGCCAGAACCAACCGCTGTACAACGGCAAAAACCATTGCGG
>NZ_JBEKXH010000602.1:0-3528 GCF_049512235.1 Bradyrhizobium sp. | reverse complement strand
AACGCCGCGCCACCCCCCACCCCCGACCCCTCCCCACCACGCGCGATGCGCGCGGGGGGAGGGGAGCTTATGCCCTCATCCTGCATCAACGTCTCCCTTTTGCAATGACGATCGATCGGTCAAGCCCAACCTTGCCCCCGGCAAGATCAAGGCGATCGGGCCTCGCCGGCAGCGGCCTGCGAAGCCTGCGCGTAACCCTTCATCACCTCGTCTTTCAGCACGCTCCAGATTTCCCGGTGCAGCGCGTGAAATTGCTTTTCCATGCGAATTTCCAGGATGTCGCGCGGTCGCTGCAGCGGCACAGGCCAGTCGCCGATGATGCGCGCCTTTGGCCCTGCCGACATGATCACGACGCGGTCGGCGAGCGCGATCGCCTCCTCCAGATCGTGGGTCACGAACAAGACCGCCTTGCGATCGGCATTCCACAGCTGCAGCAGGAGATTGCCCATGATCTGGCGGGTCTGGGCGTCGAGCGGCCCGAACGGCTCGTCCATCAGCAGGATCCGGGGATCCCGGATCAGCACTTGCGCGAGGCCAACGCGCTTGCGCTGTCCGCCCGACAGCATATGCGGATAGCGATTGCCGAACGCTGCCAGACCGACCGATGTCAGCCATTGCTGCGCGCGCTCCAGCGCCTCGGCGCGTGCCACGCCCGTGATTTCCAGGGCGATGGCGACGTTGTCGATCGCGCTCTTCCAGGGAAACAGCGCGTCGGCCTGAAACAGGTAACCGGCCTGCCGGTTGAGGCCGAGGAGCGGAGCATCGAAAATCCGCACCGTTCCCGAAACCGGCCGGAGCAGGCCGGCCGCGACATTCAATAATGTGGATTTTCCGCATCCGGTGGGCCCGACCAGGGCAACGAACTCGCCATGGGCGATCCTGAGCCGGGCCCGCTCGACCGCGGTGTAGGTGCGCGCATCGGCCAGGCGGAACGCCACCGTGGTGTCGTCCAGCGCGACCGCCGTCGATCCCGCGGCATTAGCTGCCTGCACGTTTCCCCGAACCATGATGTTGCGCCAGATGGATTACCGCTCCGGCTGCGACAATTCAACCGGTAGGCGAGACTTGCAAGCGGGGCTGACTTGGTCGCTTGATCGGGCTGTGATAGTCGAGAACGTCATGGTCGCCGCCCCGCCAATGATCGCCTTTGCGCATGCCGGCAAGAGCTTCGACGGCGGCCGCGGCGCCAAACCTGTCCTGGCCGTGAACGACGTCTCGCTTGAGGTCGCAAGCGGGGAGTTTCTCGCCATCGTCGGCGGCTCCGGCTCGGGCAAGACTACGCTGCTGCGGCTGGCGAACCGGCTGATCGACGCCGACTTCGGCCGCGTCGCGATCGAAGGCGAGGACGTTCGCGCGGTCGATCCGGTGCAACTGCGCCGCCATATCGGTTATGTGTTCCAGAGCGGCGGACTGTTCCCGCATATGAGCGTCGCCGGCAATATCGGCGTCACGCCGAAACTCAACGGCGCCTCCGCTGTCGAGATTTCGGCCCGGGTGGACGAACTGCTCGATCTGGTACGGCTTGATCGCGCCCGGCACCGCGACCGTTTCCCCCATGAGCTGTCGGGCGGCGAGCGCCAGCGCGTCGGCGTCGCCCGCGCGTTGGCGGCACGGCCCCGCATCGTCCTGATGGACGAGCCCTTCGGCGCGCTCGATCCCCTCACCCGCGATGCGCTGGGCGACGACTACCGGGCCCTGCACTTAAGGCTCGGCCTGACCACGGTCATGATCACCCACGACATGACCGAGGCCATCCTGCTCGCCGACCGCATCGCCGTGATGCGCGCCGGACGGCTGGTGGCGGAAGGTACGCCATCGGAACTTTCCTCAAACCCCGACGCTTACGTCGGCGAACTCCTGCGCACGCCGCGGCGACAGGCCGAACGGCTCAAAATTCTGCTGCCGCGGGACGACAAGGCATGAGTTCGATCTCCGATCCGCGCTGGAACGAGGCCCTGTCCCACCTGCCGGATTATCTCGGCAATCACGTGCGTGTCAGCGTCACGGCGCTGGCGCTCGGGCTTTTGATCAGCCTGCCGCTGGCGATCGTTGCCCGCAACCGCCCACTGATGCGTGGCGCACTGCTCGGGCTTGCCAGCATTGTGCAAACCGTGCCGGGCCTGGCACTGCTGGCGCTGTTCTATCCGCTGCTGCTGGCGCTTGCGGCATTGTCGCTGGCCTGGTTCGGTCTGGGCTTTTCGGCCTTCGGATTCCTGCCCGCGGTGCTGGCGCTGGCGCTCTATGCCATACTGCCGGTGCTGCGCAACACCATCACCGGCCTGCAAGGCGTCGACCCCGCGATCCGCGAGGCAGCCCAGGGCGTCGGCATGACGCCGCGGCAGTCGCTGTTGCAGGTGGAGCTGCCGCTGGCGCTGCCGGTCATGATGGCGGGCATCCGCACCGCGGCGGTCTGGGTGATCGGCACCGCGACGCTGTCCACCCCGATCGGACAAACCAGTCTCGGCAATTACATCTTTGCCGGATTACAGACCCAGAACTGGGTGTTCGTGCTGTTCGGCTGTCTCGCCGCCGCGGCTCTCGCGCTCGCGGTCGATCAGCTTTTGGCCTTGATCGAAATAGGCATTCGCGAACGGCGCCGTCTGCGGGTGGCGCTCGGCGGCATCGGCATCGCGGCGCTGGTCGCAGCCACGCTGGTGCCCTCCGCCGCGCGCCTGCCCTCGAACTACATTGTCGGCGCCAAGACTTTTGCCGAACAGTATGTATTGTCGGCGCTGATCGCACAGCGGCTGCAGGCCGCGGGATTGACGACGAGTCCGCGGCAGGGGCTTGGTTCCAATGTGATTTACCAGGCGCTTGTCGCCGGCGATATCGACGTCTATGTCGACTATTCCGGCACGCTATGGGCGAACCAGTTTCATCGCAGCGATATCAAGCCGCGTGAAGAATTGCTGGTCGAATTGCAGGCCATGCTGGCACGCGAGAGCGTCACATTGCTGGGCGAACTCGGATTTGCCAACGCCTACGCGCTGGTGATGCCGCGAAAGCGGGCCGATGCGCTGGGTATTCGCAGCATTGCCGATCTCGCCTCGCGCGCGCCTGCGATGTCGATCGCCGGCGACTACGAATTCTTTTCGCGGCCGGAATGGGCCGGGCTGCAACAGGCCTACGGCCTTTCGTTTCGCACGCAGCGGCAGATGCAGCCGGACTTCATGTATGCCGCAGCGGCCTCCGGCGAGGTCGATGTGATCGCGGGCTATACCAGCGACGGCCTGATCGCGAAATATGATCTTAAGGTGCTGGACGATCCCAGGCACGCTATACCGCCTTACGACGCCATCGTGCTGCTGGCGCCGAAGCGGGCGACCGATCAGGCCTTGCAAGCCGCGCTGCGGCCGCTGATCGGCAGCATCGATATAGCGGACATGCGCGAGGCAAATTTGCGCGCCGCCGGCGGCGACGGCGCGTCATCGCCAGATGCCGTGGCGCACTGGCTGTGGGACAAGATCGCCCAGCGGTAGCGGCGCCGGGACACAGTTGGGAATAAAGCAGGCAAGGAGACCGTCTCGG
>NZ_JBEKXH010000601.1:0-3546 GCF_049512235.1 Bradyrhizobium sp. | reverse complement strand
ATTTCTCCCCCATTTCTCCCGCTATCTTCAATCGGGAGCACGTCCGCCACGCGTACCTCTAAATAGACGACATAGCCGTAATCGTCAGCGACGCTCTTCAGTTCGCCATGCGCCTTCTCTTCTTGCCGATTCACAAGCCTCTTGAAGGGTGCCACGGCCAACTCCCGATCATACCAGAGCATTATAGCGCGCGCCGGGGCTTTTCTCACTCGAATTGGGAATGGCCGGTCGTGCCAACCGGTGAGCCAAAACGTAGATCCTTCGCGCCGGAAACTGCGGAAGCAATTCAAGCCAAGGTCATTGCCCGCCCCGTTTAAGCCCGCGTCTTCCGGCCGCCAGGCAGAGGGACGGGGAATTTCTCGCCCGCCCTGGGCGTCACGAAGAATGCGCCGATGTCGCATTCCAACGCCGCGTCCATCCCGGCGGTACTCGCTCCACGCCGGACGCCGGGAATGTTTCCAGAGCGTACAGATCGCTAGAAGCGGCGACCCGATCCCGCCGTCGGCGCGATTGGTTGCAACCCGCCCGGCGTGAGTTCGATCGCATATCTTGGCGCAAATGTCCGTGCAGTCGCGCGTGCGCCACGGATTCGATCGGTCCGGTAATTGCGGATGTGATCCGGTTTCTGCGTATCGTAGGCATACAGCACGATATTTCCTGCCTGCGTGCGCCGAAGCGAGTAAGCCTCGATTTCCGGCGTCGTCCGTTCGCCGCCTTCCTTTATATAGTCGATTTCTGCGGTGAGACGGTTTGCTGCGGCGAACCGGATGATCTCCAGGGCGGATGAGACTATGCCGGCACCGGAGTAGGTACCGAGCGGCTGTCGCAGAATTGTTTGCCCGGCTGCGAGAGGATAGGATGGCAGCGTGGCGGGGCGCGCACCGCCGGCCAGCCAGGCGAAGAACTCCGGCAGAACATCCCAAAAGGATGCCAGTGGCGGTAACGCGGGGAGCTGATGCGCAAGCATCGTCTGCCAGTCGCCGGACAATTCTTCATAAAAAGCCTTGATCGTATCCAGGGTCGGCACTGGATGCCTTTGTAGGCACACTTGCGTTTCAGGACGTCAAGAATGGCGGCAGGCTGTGGCTGAAATTCCTCATGCCGGAATAGATTGACCACGTCGTAGAGATCGCGCGGCCGGGCGCGCTCACCCAGCGCCCTGACTTTCTCGCCAAAGACTTCTTCATAGGCGTAACAAAGGGCCTTGATCCCGCCTTCGGGCTCGTCGGAAAAGGAATGAACGACAGGCCGCTCGACCGGCGGCAACGCCAGAACTTCGTCCGTGGTGAGGTCGAGCCTGATCCGCGGAAGGTCGCCGCCCCTCGGCGCGATCGGGCCGCGATAATATATTCGTCCCTCGCATGCCAATCGCTCCCGCTTGTTGCGAAAGACATCAAACCGCAGACGGTCTGCGGGAATCTCAAGACCGGTCTGTTCGTATATCCAGGCCGAGATGTCGGAAAACGCCTTTGTCAAAAACGCCTGATCGAGATGGGCTTCATTGATAATTGTGAAGTCGAGGTCTTCCGAGAAGCGGTATGTCTCGAGATAGCATTTCTTGAGGCATGTACCGCCTTTAAAAACCCAATGGTCGCCGAGGTCCGCGTTGTCGCGGATGCCGGCCAGGAGCCATCCCAGCACATAGTCTTTTTCGACCACCTGCGGCTGCAAACCGAGGTTCTCGGCAAGAAGCAGTAGTTCGCGGCGATCGATCAAGGTCGCCGCTCCTTCGCGGAGAGCCGGGCCCCGATCCATGTCTTTGGAATCCAGAGCCGCCACGCCCGGACGAGGCGCGGGCATTCGAGCCCCGGATCAAGTTTGGCGTTGCCTTGCGTCAACCGCTTGCGGCAAGCTTCAATAAGAACAGCTTGATCCGGGATTGTTTGCGCAAGAAATCCCATGCGCTTGAACACCGCGCCATTGCCAAGCTCCTCTGCATATTGAATGAGCGTTTCTGGATTGGCGTCCTTGTGCTGAAAATAAGCTGTGAAGCAATCCGCGACATGGCGAATGCCGCCGCCGACGGAAGGATCAGCAAGCATGTCGATGATCGTGCGGTGGACATCCGAAACCTGAACCTTGATCTGGCCGCGCCAGATGTTGCGCGTCCCGAAGAGTGCGTCCGGTTGAATATGCCGGAGCAGAAAAGTGATGCCGTGAACGTTGCGTTTCCGCGCGCGGACGGCCTTGGTCGTGAATACAAGGATGTCGCGAAAGAGCTGTTCAGTCAGGTCCCAATGCTCGGCCGCCGTCCAGCCGCCGATATAGGCGGCGTCGAAGAGTGACGGTACGAGAATCCACGGGTCTTCCAGCACCTGCCCGGTGGCGCGGGCGTCGAGCGGGATCGCCGTATAGAGGCCGTGACCGACGCGCTGCAACCGTTTCTGCGCATACCAGCGCGCCAACGTCTTGGCGGCGCTTTTTTTGTCCAAGGCGAGGATCGTCATAACGTCCTCGGCGCGGATAAGCCAGCCCGCCCCACTCAGCACGGCAGAAAGGCGCTCGCGAGACCCCATGGGAGGGTCTTGAATATTTTGGTATACCTCGTCGGCCATAGTTCTCTCAATTGATGAACTTACGCATCAGTAATATACTATTTTGCCTGATCCTGGCAGGACCTGATATACTCCATACGCTTAAATACCTCAATTTAGAGAACTTTAGCACTCTGAGTATACCATCTCCGGCCGACTAAAGCCTCATATTCTCGATGGGTTACTGCTTTTGGTCGGACACGATCCCCCTTGTCTGGGCGAAGGCGAATAATTCCATGCCGTGCAAAGAGCGCGAGACAACATCACCGGCGATGGAACGATGGAATTTGTCGGCGCCGTATTGCGCGGTCGCACACGAGGAATGATGACGGAATGGGTTCCGGTTGGTGGAAATAGGGGACAGACCGTTTTCGGAAGAGGATGATCACGCATCGAGGCCGTGCTTCTTAAGGAGTTCGGGCGTTGTCGCCCAGGCCTTGCCGGGCACCCGGCTGATGAACCCGTGGAACACTTGCTGGAACGCCCGCTTGCCGGCCGCATCATCGAATCGCTCTCGCTCTTCGGCAGTCAGGAGCGGATGGACATCAACCAGAAAGCCACGGCGTTCCAGCTTCTTGAACATGCGCTTCTCAGCCTCCCAGCGCGGGATCGGTTGCTGCTTGACGTACTCAACGAATAAATCGACGGTCCGCTGCGCGTCAAGTGTTCGGAATACATCCAACGCATGCGCGAGATCCACCAAGTCACGTCCCTTGTTTCGTTGGAGTAGTGCGCGAATCTTGGTTGATAAGAGTTCTTCCGTTGAGAGCGTCGGGATATCAGCCGCGCCGGAGAACCAGGGATTGTCGACCACGAACGGCAGCAACTGGGGTGGGTCGAAGTTCATAGTCTCGACTTCGTTTATCTCGATTTTCAGCCGGATGGTTCCTGAGCCATCTTCCGCCTGGACTGTATATCGAAGAGCCGGCGCGACCTGACTACGGAAATACTCAGGGTCGCCTAGCCACGGGTCCAATAGATCGTGGACGCGATCCCAGATTGGCTTCGATGC
>NZ_JBEKXH010000600.1:0-3557 GCF_049512235.1 Bradyrhizobium sp. | reverse complement strand
CTTCAACTTTCGGACGTTGAGCCAATCTAGTGCGGCTAACAGTACGGAATCCGAAGCTTTGAAATTCGCCTTGGCCTTCCTGATTCCAAGCAGTGTCGCGCGTGGCTTTAATGACCCGAATTTGCTGTCCTTGTATTGCAAAGTTGACCGCAAAGCCGCTGAAACACGCATGCGTTATGTTAGGGAGAATATGGAAGCCCGAGACTTTTAAAATGGCTTCTTCGGTCACGTGTAATTGGCAAGAGGGGCTGTTGGTATTGGAGACCTGGAAATAAGGCGGCGGTGGATGACGAGACCGGCGAGAAGTTGTTGAAGCTGATCGACCTCCGACGCGCCGGTCGCCAAGATGGTGCGGCGTCATTTGCGTGGCCCCGCGCGGATCACTTCTAGCCGGCAGGCAACAGCGCTACGCCGCCGTCGCGGCAGATGGATGGTATTATTGTAGGCAATACCAGGCTGAGCAATCCATGGCGGCCCGCCAAGAGGTGCCGCATGGCTCGTGCGGGCCGCTCTCGCTGCGACCGGAAAATAACCGGCAAGAGTGAACGAGCTCAAACTCACCCAAAAATTGAAACCCTAAGTTCCGCCTCGCGGCAGGATATTGGCCGCAGCAATGATAAACAACAAGGAGCAGACAATATGGCTTTGCCTATTCAGATCTTTCGGCATCCAGCGGGGTGACGGCGCATCCGTCGGTCCAGGTGACGGGCGTCGTGGTTTGCTTCAGGGAAAGACATTGAATCGTCGCCGGCCGCGATAACGGCCTATGTGATCGGTCTCAAAGAGATCTGACGGCAGTCCTTGCCGACTGCCACAGTTCCTGTTCCGGGGTAACAGCATTCTTTGTAGACCACGAGCAAGCGTCAGACGTCTTCATCGACCTGCAGGGGGCCGCCAAGACCGGGCGGCTCCCTGTTCTCGACAAGGATTCCGCGTTCGATGGCGAATCCGGCATCGGCGCGATCCCGGCGCATCGTGGCCGTCAGCGGTGCCATGTCACAGGGCGCTGCCGGGCTTTCCCGGTTTATAACGGGATCGTATTTGTTTCACCCTTGCGGTTGCGGCGTTATCAATGCCCATGACATCCACCCCGATTCGCCATCCCGTCCGTATCCTTGGCATCGATCCGGGCCTGCGCCGCACCGGCTGGGGCGTGATCGAGATTGACGGCAACCGGCTTGGTTACGTCGCTTGCGGCTCGGTGGAACCGGCTGAAGGTCTGCCGCTGGCGAGCCGCCTGTTGGCC
The DNA here is from genome assembly GCF_049512235.1 of Bradyrhizobium sp. GTDB lineage: Bacteria > Pseudomonadota > Alphaproteobacteria > Rhizobiales > Xanthobacteraceae > Bradyrhizobium. Next base: position 2,311 of record NZ_JBEKXH010000600.1, on the reverse strand, counting down.
ATCCATCGGGGGCTTTCCGACGTGCTCAGCGATTTCCAGCCCATTGAGACCGCGGTCGAGCAGACCTTTGTCAACAAGGATGGCGTTGCCACCCTGAAACTCGGGCAGGCGCGTGGCGTTGCGATGCTGGTCCCGGCGCAGTTCGGGATCCCGGTTGCCGAGTATGCCCCGAACCAGGTCAAGAAGGCCGTGACCGGCGCGGGGCATGCCGACAAGCAGCAGATTTTGATGATGCTGAAGATCCTGCTGCCGAAGGCCGACCCGCAATCGCCCGACGCCGCCGACGCGCTGGCGATCGCCATCACGCACGCGCACCATCGGCAGAGCTCGGCGCTGCGGCTGAGGGTGGTCGAGGCATGACGCGTGGCTGTCAATCTCATGACCAACGAGATGTACTTGCCTTGTCCTGGTCTTGGCCATGATCGGCAAGCTGAGAGGCCTGATCGACTCCTACGGCGAGGACTACGTCATCCTCGACGTCGGCGGCGTCGGCTATCAGGTGCATTGCTCGGCGCGCACCTTGCAGAGGCTGCCGCCGCCAGGTGAGGCCGCAGTGCTGTCGATCGAGACCTATGTGCGCGAGGATCTGATAAAGCTGTTCGGCTTTCGCAGTGACGTCGAGCGCGAATGGTTCCGGCTGCTGCAGACCGTGCAGGGCGTCGGCGCCAAGGTAGCGCTGGCGGTGCTCGGCACCCTGCCGCCTTCGGATCTCGCCAATGCGATTGCGCTGCGCGACAAGGCCACGGTGGCGCGCACCCCAGGCGTCGGCCCGAAAGTGGCCGAGCGCATCGTCACCGAATTGAAGGACAAGGCGCCGGCCTTTGCCAATGTCGATCCGGCGCTGGTGCATCTGTCAGGCGCGATCGACGATGCGCGCGCCTCGGGCCCGGTCACGGATGCGATCTCGGCCTTGGTCAATCTCGGCTATGGTCCGCCGCAGGCCGCCGCCGCGATAGCGTCGGCGTCGCGAAGCGCCGGCGAGAACGCGGAGACCGCGCAGCTCATCCGGCTCGGGCTGAAGGAACTGGCGAAGTGATCCTCCGCGCATGACCCCGCCCTCGCGCATCGTCACATCCGAGCGCCGCGCCGACGATGCGCCGGACACCGCGCTGCGCCCGCAACTGCTGTCGGAGTTTGTCGGCCAGGCGCAGGCGCGCGCCAACCTTGCGATCTTCATCGAAGCCGCGCGCAAACGCAAGGAGGCGCTGGACCATGTGCTGTTCGTGGGGCCCCCAGGCCTCGGCAAGACCACGCTGGCGCAGATTGTCGCGCGCGAGCTCGGCGTCGGCTTCCGTGCCACCTCCGGGCCCGTGATCGCCAAGGCCGGCGATCTCGCGGCGCTTTTGACCAATCTCGAAGATCGTGACGTGTTGTTCATCGATGAGATCCATCGTCTGAGCCCCGTGGTCGAGGAAGTGCTCTATCCGGCGATGGAGGATTTCCAGCTCGATCTGATCATCGGCGAGGGACCCGCGGCACGCTCGGTCAAGATCGAACTGGCAAGATTCACCCTGGTCGGTGCCACCACCCGCGCGGGGCTTCTGACCAATCCGCTGCGCGACCGTTTCGGCATACCGGTGCGGCTCAATTTCTACACCGAAGAGGAATTGGAAAAGATCGTCACCCGCGGCGCCCGCGTGCTGCAGATCGGCATGACGCCTGATGGCGCCAACGAGATCGCGCGCCGCGCCCGCGGCACGCCGCGGATCGCCGGACGGCTGTTGCGGCGGGTGAGGGATTTTGCCTCCGCCGCGGATAAAGCCTCGATCGATCGCGCCATCGCCGACCACGCGCTGAGCGCGCTCGAAGTTGATGCCGCCGGGCTCGATGCCATGGACCGGCGCTATCTCTCCACCATCGCGATGAACTACGGCGGCGGCCCGGTCGGGGTCGAGACCATGGCGGCGGCCCTGTCGGAGCCGCGCGATGCCATCGAGGACATCATCGAACCGTTTTTGATCCAGTGCGGCTATCTGCAGCGCACCCCGCGCGGCCGGCTCTTGACCTCGCACGCCTTCCGTCATCTCGGCCTCGCCGAGCCCGCGCGCGATCCGGCGCAGTTCGGATTGTTCGGGAACGCAGAGGATGAAGGTTGAGAGGGGTTTTCTCTTGGCTGAGCGCCTGGGGTTGCCAACGACCTGCAGTCGCCCGGCATCATCGCCTTCATGGGATGCCGCCGTACCGGCGGCACGTTTGGCTTACCGTTGAAGAGAGTTCGTCATTCGGAATCCGATGTTTGGGTTGACGAAAGCGATGCGGAGGCTGCCTGCTGCACAGTCCCGTGATGCTGATCGAGCTTCGATATCACGGC
>NZ_JBEKXH010000599.1:0-3559 GCF_049512235.1 Bradyrhizobium sp. | reverse complement strand
CGGCATTGCTCGCGCGGCCATCGAAAGCCTCGCCGAGAATACCTCCGACGGTGTCGTGGCGCCGGTGTTCTGGGGCGCGATGCTGGGCCTGCCCGGCATCATCGGCTACAAGGCGATCAATACGCTCGATTCCATGATCGGCCACCGCACCGCGCGGCACCAGGCGTTCGGCTGGGCCAGCGCGCGCATCGACGACCTCGCCAACATCGTGCCGGCGCGCTTGACCGGATGGCTGTTCGTGCTGCTGGCGCCGCGACGCATGGATGCGATATCCTGCATGCTGAGGGATGCGCGGCGCCATCGTTCGATCAATGCGGGCTGGCCGGAAGCAGCGATCGCCGGCGCGCTCGGCGTGCGGCTCAGCGGACCGCGCATCTATCACGGCAGCGTCACCAACGAGCCCTGGCTGAACGAGGCCGCGCGCGATCCCTGCGCGGCCGATATCGTGCGGGGGTTGGCGTTCTATTCCCGTGCCATGATGTTGCTCGCGGGAGGTCTCGTGATACTGGCCTTGGTACCGGCCTTGGTGACGTTGGCCTTGGCCTGAACGGGAACGCGATGCTGGAACACGGCGGCAATCTGGATCTGGCCCTGCAGCGCTTCGGCGGGCGCCTGGATGACTGGATCGACCTCTCGACCGGTATCAACCGGCAACCCTATCCTCTGCCACCGCTTTCGCCGCGGCACTGGGGCGCATTGCCCTCCCGCTCCGAGATCGGCTCGCTGCACGAGGCGGCCCGTCAGGCCTATGGCGCGCGCGCGCCGATCGTTGCGCTTGCCGGCGCGCAGGCGGCAATCCAGTTGCTGCCGCTGTTGTCGCCGCCCGGCCGGGCGCGGATACTCGCGCCAGGCTATAACGAGTACGGAGCCGTTCTGCGGGCCGCGGGCTGGGATGTGGCCGAGGTCGCTGATCTCAAAGCTCTGGCCGGCGCCAATCTCGGGATCGTCGTCAACCCCAACAATCCCGACGGCAGGCGCCACGATCCCGGCGACCTGCTTGCACTCTGCTCCCGCGTCGGCCGTCTGGTCGTCGATGAAAGCTTTGCCGACGCCACGCCAGAGCTGTCGCTCGCAGCGCAGGCGGAACGGCCGGGGTTGCTGATCCTGCGCTCGTTCGGAAAGTTCTATGGTCTTGCCGGATTGAGACTGGGCTTTGTGCTCGGAAGCGCGGGGGATGTCGCCGCGCTCGCCGCGTTGGCAGGTCCGTGGCCGGTCTCCGGCGTGGCCATCGCGATCGGACGATCCGCCCTGCTCGACCGCGACTGGGCGGCGCAAACATCGGCGCGCCTGTTGCGCCATGCGCTGCGACTCGACGCCATCATCCAATCCCAAGGCTGGACGCTCTCCGGGGGAACGGCGCTGTTCCGGCTCTATGAGACCGGCGATGCGGCCGCAGCGCAGGCGCGGCTCGCCGCCGCTCACATCTGGTCGCGCATCTTCACAGCCCAGGCCGGCTGGTTGCGTCTGGGTCTGCCCGGCGATGAGACCGAATGGGAACGGCTGGTTGCCGCGCTGGCGCGCTGAGCCACCCGCGTCAAGCGCGCTCAGCGCGCGAGTGCGAGCAGGCCTTCGACATCGAGATGCGCCTCGATGTGATCGGCGAGGGCATCGAGAACCTGTTCGACCCTCCCAGTGTAGTTCTGATCCGAAGCGGGTATGCCGAGACGATCGAGAAAAGCGCGCCGGAATTCGTCGGAGGCGAACAGGCCGTGGAGATAGGTGCCGTGCACGCGGCCGTCACCCGACGTCGCACCTTCCGGCGCGCCCCCGAGGACTGCGAATGGGCGCGCGCGGTCCGGCCCGTCGGTCTGGCCGATATGGATTTCGTAGGCGTTCACGCGCGCGCCCGTCGCGGCATCGACCGCCTCGACGCGCGTCAGACTTTTCTGCTCCTTCATCAGTGTCGTCACATCCAGAAGTCCAAGTCCCGGCATCTCTCCTGCCGGTCCCTCGATGCCCTGGGGATCGGCGATTGAGCGCCCCAGCATCTGATAGCCGCCGCACACGCCAAGCACATGGCCGCCGCGGCGATGATGGGCCAGGATATCGATGTCCCAGCCCTGCGCGCGGAGGAAGCTAAGATCGCCGCAGGTCGATTTTGAGCCGGGAATGATGACGAGTGTGGCATCGCCCGGAACGGCTTCGCCCGGCCGGATCATGAGCAGGTCGACGTCGGGCTCGAGCTTGAGGGGATCGAGGTCGTCGAAATTCGCAATCCGCGACAGCGCAAGACAGGCGATCTTGCAGTGGCCGGGCTTGCGCGAACTGGCAAGCCCCAGCGCGTCCTCGGCCGGAAGTTCGCGCGCGCGCGGAAAGTAGGGCAGCACGCCGAAGCCGCGCCAGGCCGTGCGGGCTTCGATCAGTTTATATCCGTCATCGAAAAGCGTGGGATCGCCGCGGAACTTGTTGATGATGAATCCCTCGATCATCCTGGCATCGTCGGGATCGAGCACGCACCTGATGCCGACCAGCTGCGCGATGACGCCGCCGCGATCGATGTCGCCGATGAGAACGACGGGAACGCGCGCCTTGCGCGCAAAGCCCATATTGGCGATGTCGCCGGCGCGCAGATTGACCTCGGCGGGGCTGCCGGCGCCCTCGACGAAAACCAGATCGGCGCGCGCCTTCAGTCGTTCGAAACTCTGAAGAACCGGCGCCATCAGCGCCGGCTTCATCGCGGCATAGTCGCGCGCGCGCAAGGTCGCCACGCGGCGTCCCTGCACGATGATCTGGGCGCCGACATCCGTCTCGGGCTTTAAGAGCACCGGATTCATGTCGGTGTGCGGCTCCGCGCCCGCAGCCTGCGCCTGCAGCGCCTGCGCGCGGCCGATCTCGCCGCCATCGATGGTGACGGCGGCGTTGTTCGACATGTTCTGCGGTTTGAAGGGCAGCACGCGGTGGCCGCGCCGGGTTGCGGCCCGCGCCAGGCCAGCGACCATCAGCGACTTGCCCACGTCCGAACCGGCCCCCTGGATCATCAATGCGCGCGCCATCGCAACCGATTATTTGAGCATGATATCAGCGCAATCGCGTTCCGCGCTTGCCTGAGGGAAGACCGGTTGCCACCCTCGGGTCAAGCCCAAGGGCATGCCTTTCCCTCGGACAAACGCGAAGCGTTGGCTCTGCTACGGACGACTTGTCAAACAGGCGGACGCGCAATTTTGCCGCGCGCCCCCTTAGGGCGATTGCGAAACGACCGCCGCCGCCCGCGACCATCATTCCGCAATGCCTTATCTATTCTGCGACTGATTTGGGTGGATCGCGAAGCGCGTGAAAGCTCCTGCGCCGAAGCCCATCGGGCGAAGGCGGGCTGTGCACGCGAGCTACGGCTCGGCATGCCAAAAAATATCGAAAACAACCCCATGCAAAGTAGCACGGTGTCGCTGGCGGGGATGCTTTGACCGATCCCGAAAAAATATTTGACACGTCGGGCAAATCAGGGGCATTGTTGCATCCCCACGCAATTCGCAAAAACTCCAATGGCCCTGCTGACAGCGGGCCTTTCGGCGCGATTGCAGGCCAAAACCCCCGACATTTGAAGTTGCACCGGCTCGCCACG
>NZ_JBEKXH010000598.1:0-3561 GCF_049512235.1 Bradyrhizobium sp. | reverse complement strand
TCCTGCCCTGCCATGTCCTGGCCACGCCCGACGCTGCCGCGTCCACCGCATCTCATCCCGCGTGTCTGACGATCGCGATACGCCCCTCATCTGGAACGAGACGGGCGGGACTATAACTGATTCGAACAAAACAGCAACAGAAATATTTTTACAGTTGTGGCTTGACAGCCCAAATCACACCAGATCTAGCCCGTCGGGCACGCGGCACAGGCAGATGTCATCCGCCGTCGCGCCAAAGAGGTCGAAATCCGGCCCGTCGGACAAATCGCCGGTGTCGACCTGGAAGAGAATGCGAAACTTGAGGCCGGTTTGATCGACACGTTTCCGGGGTCAGACCCGGTAAGCGCGACACAGCCGGCACCATCCAGGCACGACAGCGAACTGAGCCACGCGTCGCTCTGGGATAAGCTCACGGCAATCTTTAGATAGCCAGCATACAAGCGTGATTGCTTCAGCGGTGCGGCTTGCGTCGGTGGGTGCAAATTGGCTTGAAGCCAGCGCCCAAGGGCCCTGGACTTCATAGGGTCTTCACATGCGGTAAGCGTCTTAAGTACGTCTTCGAATAGCTTCCTGACTGTGTCCCGCCGAGGCGCCGGCAATTGGAGTTGCCAAATCCCGGCGAAACCAGCAGTCTTTGCGCTGACGCGGGCCGGCATTCCGGCAGCTTGCGCGTCCAATCACCGCCTGCGGAGGAAGCTATGACGAGTGGCAAACCCTTTCCGGTCAATGCGTGGTATCCTGCCGCCTGGGGTAACGAGGTCGATCGGACGCTGAAGGCCCGGACGATCTGTGAGCAGGAAATCGTTCTGTTTCGCCGCACCGATGGTGCCGTCGCAGCCCTCGAGGACGCCTGCTGGCATCGCTTGCTGCCGCTCTCGATGGGCCGTCTGGCCGGCGATCAGGTGGTGTGCGGATATCACGGCCTGGTTTTCAACGCGTCCGGCCGATGCACGCATATGCCGGCGCAGCAGACCATCAATCCATCCGCCTGCGTCCGCGCCTACCCGGTGGTCGAGAAGCACCGCCTGGTCTGGGTGTGGCCAGGCGACCCGGCGCTTGCCAAGGAGGCTTTGGTGCCCGACTTTCACTGGAACGATGGCGCCGAATGGAAGGGCGAGGGCGGCACGTTTTACAGCCTGAAATGCGACTGGCGCCTCGTCGTCGACAATCTGATGGACCTGACGCACGAAACCTATGTGCATTCCGACAGTATCGGTCATGACGCGATCCTCGACACACCGTTCGAGGTGACCCACGCCGAGAACACCGCGACCATGACGCGCTGGATGATCGACATCGACCCGCCGCCATTCTGGGCCAAGCAATTGGGCAGACCGGGCAAGGTCGACCGCTGGCAGATCGTGACCTTCCAGGCGCCCGCGGTCGTGATCGGCGATGTCGGCGTCGCGCCGGCGGCAACCGGAGCGCCGCAAGGCGATCGCTCGCACGGCGTCAACGGCGCATTTCTGGCGGCGATCGCGCCGGAGACGGAGACCTCTTGCCACTATTTCTGGAATTTTGTCCGCACCTTCCGAACCGACGACGAAGATCTCAGCCGCGCCCTGCAGCGCGCCCATGTCAACGACGGCAAGGGCGTCTACGACCAGGATCACGTCGTGCTGGAGGCGCAGCAGCGCGCCATCAACCGGCATCCGCGTCAGCCTTTCTACAACCTCAACATCGACGCCGGCGCCTTGTGGGCCCGGCGCATCATTGATCGCATGCTTGAACAGGAGCGTGGTCCACAGGGTTCCGTGCAGGCGGCGGAATAGCCCGGCATGGCCGAGCGCATCGAATGGGGCGACGCAGAAGTTCGCGCGACGCGCGACCTCAGTGCGGATATCCGCCTGATCGAGATCGCGCCGGCCGGCGGCTTCGTTGCGCCCTCTCCCGGCAGCCACATCAATGTTGCCGACGAAGGCGCCTAATCCGCTGCACTACGCTGCTGGCTGATACAATCTCGGGAACCATCGATCGACTACTGCCGCAGGCAAGCCAAGCCTTACGGGTGAACGCGTTGTCGGCGAGGCCAGGTAACCCTTTTCGATGAGTGAATTCAGAACAGTCCGGGCTTGGCGCTCTTCGTAGCCGGTTAGCGCGGGTGCGCGACCACGGGCATACTCGCCGGCCATCACCGCTTCGCGCAGTAATGGCCACGAGCCTTTGTGCAGGCGCTTTGCGCGCATTTCTTCTTCGGTCCAGATCTCCATTCGCCTGAGCAGTTCTTCTGGCTCCAGGAGGCCGGCCATGAAGTCGACTTGGTCGACACACGTCGTCAGGAAGAATTTGCAGAAATCAATGAGCCCGGCCATCGTGAGGTTACCGCGGCCATCAAGATCCCCGCGACGTGGTTCGTCAGCGGCTTGAAGGTTCGCTTTGTATTCGGCAACGCGCCGCGCAAGGCCGCGAGAAACGGCCCAGAGTTCAGAGCCAACGTCCAGCTCCCGCATCAGTGCGTGCGAGAACAACCGGGTTGCGCGACCGTTGCCGTCAAGAAACGGGTGAATCCAAGCGAGCCGGTGGTGGGAAGCGGCGACGCCAATGATTTTGCGAAGCCTTGATAGATGGGCAGCGGTATATCCCTCGGCAAACCGCTGCAAGAAGGCGGGAAGGTCCTCCGGCGGGGGAGGAATGTGCCGCCCGACGATGACATGGTCCTTCCGCAGTTCGCCAGGGACAATCTTGACTTTCTCCTTCGTCGTGGGGTGATCGACGACCAGGAGCTCCTCGGGCAACCGCTCGCAAAAGTTGCGGTGCGTCCAGACGATAAAGTCGACCGAAAACGTGGGCGACGGCGCCTCGCCGCGATCAATCATCCGCTGAACTTCGATGTGCGCGCGCGCCTCGAGCTGGAGATTGTGGCGCTCGGGCTCTTTGTAAAGCTCGTTGTTGAGCGCGCGATCGATATCCATCGGAAGAGTATTGTGACCTTCGATCAAGTTCGAGTAGTAACAATTCATCGAGCGGACAAGATCGCCCACCGAGGCCCGCATAACAGGGTGCAGGCGTCCAGCCAGGGTACTGGCCTTGGCGACGAGGTCCGTGGCCAGGTCTTCAAGTTCCTGCCGATCCTCGGGCAGCAGTGGCTCCATGGCTGATACATTCATTTTTGCCGCTTTCTTTGCCACCAGATAGTACTGTTATTTAGGCACTAAGTACCATACTTGGGCTCATGAATTGCCGCTTTCTTTGCCGCGCTCCCCTGTTCGATTCATCGCACAAGGACGAAGGGACGATCCTGGCGAGCTTACTCCCGAAGCGGCCTTGGCCTATTTCGCCAAGCATGAGGGGTTCATCGGTGGCTTTGAAATCTGCGATGACGATGGCCCGCTTACGGAGTTTGTTCTAGAAAAGCGCGAGGTGCTGCGACGCCAGGTTGGCGCGAGACAGTGGCTAAGTGCGGGAAAGACCATTGATACATACTCAGTACGGTTGCATCATTGATCGCATGCTCGACCAGGAGCGTGGTCCACAGGGTTCAGTGCAGGCGGCGGAATAGCCCGACATGGCCGAGCGCATCGAATGGGGCGACGCAGAAGTTCGCGCGACGCGCGACCTCAG
>NZ_JBEKXH010000597.1:0-3571 GCF_049512235.1 Bradyrhizobium sp. | reverse complement strand
ATCACGAGATCCGCCATCATGCGCGCGTGACGGCCATTGCCATTCGGAAACGCGTGAATCTGCGTCAGCCGGTGATGCAGGCGCGCGGCGATTTCGTCAGGCGGATAGGTCTTGTGCTCGACCCAGTAGCGCATGTCGTCGAGCATCGCCGGCATTTCTGCGGCGATAAGGTGCGGGGCGATACCGATATTGAGTTCGCCCTGCCGGTAAGTCCCGGCCCATTTCCAGACTTCGCCGAACATCCGCTTGTGCAGCGTTTTGACGAAATCCTCGGTCAGAAGATCAGCTGCCTTGCCGCGGCGGCGGCGGCCCCAGGCCGTGCCTTTGACGATGTTTTCCTCTTCCGCCTCATTCAGGTCGGCGCGGCTGGTAATCCAGGTTTGCAGCAGATCGCCGCGCCGCGCGGAGTCGAGCGGCGTTGCGTCATTCGGTTCCCGGAAGAGATCCGTCATGGCTCGTTCCACGGGTCACGGTCTTTGAGGACATCACGGACATACGCCTCAATGCGCGCTTCGAGATTGGCGTCGCCTGTCCCCTGCGCTTCCAGCTTCATTGTATGGGCGACGCGGCCCAGTTCGCGCTTGGCGATCTTGCGCGCGCGCGCGCTCACGGCGCCTTCAAGCGACGTATTCGGCACGAGGGCGTAGACAAGCGTGCAGTCGAGCGCTTCCGCGGCGCGGCGCAGCGTCTTGAGCTGGATCGAACCGTTCGCTTCAGACTTTTCGAGCGCCTCGACGCTCTGGGGGCGGATTTCGAGCCGCTTGGCGAACTGGACGCCGGTCATCCCGAGCGCGTCCCTGATCGCCCGCACCCAGCCTTTCGGCGGGGCGGCGAAACGGTCTTCGGGTTTGAGCGCCATCAAGCGCTCATCAAGTCGTTTACGGCCTCGCTGGCGAGCATCGTTTTTCATAGTGATACCTGATTCTCTGGAGTCTAATATCAGTCTATAGACTGATTTATATTAAGCTATATCAGTCTACAACATGTTTTATTTTCTGAGAATCAGTCCATGATCTGATTGCCAGGCCATCTTGAACCAAATCAACGACTTGGCAGGGGTGATTTAGCCGCCGGATTTCACACGATCTCATTGGTGCGGATCACGACCGACCCATCCGATTCCAGTTGAGCGCGGAGATATTTGCGGCGTGCCAGCGCTTCGATTGCATCGCGATGCTTCTCGAATGCCGCACGTGGCCGCAGCCGGCCGCCATCTGAAAAATGATCGTCGAGCGCCTCGCGCGCGATTTGGCATGGTACCCGCTCGGCTCCATCCTGTCCCCAGAAGGCTACGCCGGTACCGATATCGTAGGAGTACTCCTTGTCTTTGAAAGTCAGCGTGCGCCTGTCGGTCATGCCGAGCACGTCGAGGATTGCCAGCGCCGACGACAGTTGCACATCCTTCGCCGCCTGCTCGAAGCGCGACACGGTGGGCGTGCTGACTTTTGCCAGCGCCGCGAGGTCGCGCTGCGTCAACTTCATTCCTTGTCGGCGCCGGGTCGCTTCTTCGACAAGAACCGGCCAATTGAGGAGAAACTCCCGTTCCATCTCCGCTCCATGAGTTCAAGAATGTCCTCTCCAAGTCCCTCCGCACCGATCTTCCTTGCTTCGGCGGTCAGCGCTTTCTCAACTCTTTTGCGGCGGTCATCGAGGCGCTGCACCGTGAGCAGGATCAAATCGTCGGAGAGATTGCAGGCCTGCGCCAGCGCCACCAAATGCCTTGGCTTGATCTGATCGATGGTCAGATTGGCGGCTCCGCCAATCGAAAGCGCGAAGCTGCGGTATTCGGGATAGAGCGCGGCCGCGACGAGATCGTAGGCCGGGGTGAGGCGCAGTCCGTCCGGCGTATGCAGCATCGCAAAGTTCTTGAGATGCGCGTCGGTATTCCCGGTCAGAAGACAGACCAGCACGCGCTCAAAAAGCCGCCAGGCATCGGCGGGCGCGCAGCCGGGTGTATTGACGATGAACGACGCCATGTCCTCATCGGCGGCATCGTATTTGTCATCACCCGAACGGCGCCCGAGCAGTTGATTGAATTCCTCGAAATGAATTCGTGCGCCGCTGCGCAGACGATCGAAGCGATGCACCAGCAAAGCCTTGTCGCCAATGCCCTTCAGCGGGGCGATCACAGCGTCCACGATGGTGTCGCGAGGCAATAACGAACGGCAAGCGCGCAACACCAGAAACTCGTTCTCGATGATGTCGCGCAGGCTGCCCGACGGAAGCTTGGCGATATAAGTCGACGTCTCGTCCAGCCGCGCCGGCCTGTAGTGACGGCCGTCCTTGACTGCGAGCAGCTTCGGCTGCACGCCGGACAACGAGCCGCGGCTGGCCAGCGCCGCCGTTGCCGTCGGATCGCCGATGTCGATGGCCGGCTCGTTGATCGGAGCAGGATCGATCAAGCTCACGGCGCCCGCGCAGTCACGGCCGAAGGCAAGCAACAGGGCAAAGCGGTTGTCGGGATTGATCTTGAGTGCGCGCGCCTGTAAAAGGCTTAAAAGCCGGAACAGCCGCGAACGCCGAAACATCCCGCCCATCGTTCCGCATCAATAGCAATTAGACAGGCTGGCAGGAGTGGCAGGGCTCGAACCTGCGATCCCCGGTTTTGGAGACCGGTGCTCTACCAATTGAGCTACACTCCTGTACGGACCCTGCGTGGCCGCATGGTCCCTCGGCGATCGGCACTTTTGGCTCGCAAGGCAAATAATTTCCTCTTCGTTGCCTATTGAAAGTCCGCCAGGGCGATCCAAATCAACCAACAGCTGTTAATGATGCGCCTGTATCGCGCTGCCATAGAGCGAAAAATGCCATGAGTTACAATGGCTCGGTGTTACTTCGACTTTTCATTGCATGTATCCTGATCGTCGCGAGCGCCCCGCTCACGGGCAGCTGGGGCGCCGGCCTGCGCAGTGGCCACAGCGATTTGCGCGGTCGTGACGGCGGGATCGGAAAGCCATTGGGTTCTGGGGACTTAAGTCCAGAGGATTCCTCTACGTATGACACGAGAGATTCGCCGTCTTATAGTTCGGGCAGCTCGGGCAATTCCTCTTCTGGATCTGGCAGGAGCCATGGCTCCGGTTCAGCGGGAGGATGCTGGAGGATTCCTGGCTACAGCTGTAACGATCTGGCGTTCAATAGTCTGCGCGTCGCACTAAAGATTTGTCTCGCACGCGCTTCCACAGATAGCGACTGGAGTTGCACCAGTGACTACGGCGCAGTGTTGCGTCAAATAGTTACCCAGACTCTTAAGCAAGAGAGAGACTCGGTTATCGAGGTAATATTTAAGGGGTACGACAAGGCTGAACAGTTCAGAATGATACAGAAGCTCACTAACGACGCTGCCTTTGCCGTAAATAACATCCTCCAAGCAGACCTTAACAAGCTCACTCCGTACCGATGGGAAATTTGGGACTTCGCATGGCCGAGCGGCCAAGAAGCACTCAGACGAAGTTGAGGAACTGAGGCGCGGCGTAGGCGAATTTGAGAGACGGAGTCACCCCGATGTCGAGGTGACAACATGGACAGATGGCGACGAGTATCGACATGAGTACAAGCTAGGTCCTACTTACGA
>NZ_JBEKXH010000596.1:0-3574 GCF_049512235.1 Bradyrhizobium sp. | reverse complement strand
GCATGGTGCAGTTCAAGAACGTCTTTACCGGGGTCGAGAAGCGGCCCTACCGGCGCGCCACCACCTCGCAGAAATGCGTGCGCGCCGGCGGCAAGCACAATGATCTCGACAATGTCGGCTACACCGCGCGGCATCACACTTTTTTCGAGATGCTCGGCAACTTCTCGTTCGGCGACTACTTCAAAGACCACGCGATCGAACTGGCCTGGAAGCTCGTGACAAAAGAGTTCGGCCTGCCGAAGGACAAGCTGACGGCCACCGTTTACATCGACGACGACGAGGCATTCGATCTCTGGAAGAAGATCGCGGGCCTGCCGGAGTCTCGCATCATCCGCATCAGTGGTTCGGACAATTTCTGGCAGATGGGCGATACCGGTCCTTGCGGTCCCTGTTCGGAAATTTTCTACGACCACGGCGACAAGATCTGGGGCGGACCGCCGGGATCGCTGGAAGCCGATGGCGATCGCTTCATCGAGATCTGGAACCTGGTATTCATGCAGTTCGAGCAGTTCGAGGGCGGCGCGCGCAATCCGCTGCCGAAGCCCTCCATCGACACCGGCGCCGGGCTCGAGCGCGTCGCCGCGGTGCTGCAGGGCAAGCACGACAATTACGACATCGATCTGTTCGTCGCCCTGATCCGCGCCATCGCGGAATTGACCGGCGCCGATCCGAACGGCGAGCAGAAGGCGTCGCTGCGCGTCATCGCCGATCATCTCAGGGCGTCGTCGTTTCTGATCGCCGACGGGGTCTTGCCGTCCAATGAAGGCCGCGGCTACGTGCTGCGCCGGATCATGCGCCGCGCCATGCGCCATGCGCAGCTGCTCGGCGCGCGCGATCCCCTGATGCATCGGCTGGTCTGGGCGCTGGTGCGCGAGATGGGCCAAGCCTATCCCGAACTGGTGCGCGCCGAAAACCTGATCGAGGAGACGCTGCGGCTGGAAGAAACCCGCTTCCGCAAGACGCTGGAGCGGGGTCTATCGATTCTCGATGAGAAAAGCAGTAGCTTGAAAAAAGGCGACATGTTCGACGGCGACACCGCCTTCACGCTGTACGACACCTACGGCTTTCCGCTCGATCTGACCCAGGATGCACTGAAATCGCGCGGCATCAGCGTCGATATCGCCTCCTTTACCGACGCCATGGACCGGCAACGCCAGAAGGCGCGCGCGGCATGGGCCGGAAGCGGCGATACCGCCAGCGAGAGCGTCTGGTTTCCGCTGCGCGATAAGCTCGGCGCCACCGAGTTTCTGGGTTACGAGACCGAGATCGCCGAAGGCGTGGTCGGTGCGCTGGTCAAGGACGGTAACGAGGTCGAGAGCCTGAAAGCCGGCGACAGCGGCGCCATCGTCCTGAACCAGACGCCATTTTATGCGGAGTCCGGCGGCCAGATCGGCGACACCGGCCTGATGACCGGCGAGGGCGTGCGCTTCCGCGTCACCGATACCCAGAAGAAGGCCGGCGATCTCTTCGTCCACCTCGGCACGGTCGAGCAGGGCACGCTTAAGGCCGGCACCGCGCTGCTGCTCGAAGTCGATCACGCCAGGCGGACGTCGATCCGTGCGCACCATTCGGCGACGCATATCCTGCACGAGGCGCTGCGCCAGGTGCTCGGCGACCACATCGCGCAGCGCGGCTCTCTGGTGGCGCCGGACCGGCTGCGCTTCGATTTTGTCCATCAGAAGCCGATCTCGCCGGACGAACTCTCCCGCATCGAGGATATCGCCAACGCGGTGGTGCTGGAAAACGACGAGGTCACGACAAGGCTGATGGCGGTGGACGACGCACGCGACGCCGGCGCGCGCGCGCTGTTCGGGGAAAAATACGGCGACGAGGTGCGGGTGGTGTCGATGGGCAGAGGCGCGCGCGAGCATGGCTCCAACGCGCTCGGCTGGTCGGTGGAACTGTGCGGCGGCACCCATGTCCGCAGGACCGGCGATATCGGTCTGATCACGGTGACCGGCGAAGGCGCCGTCGCCTCCGGCGTTCGCCGCATCGAGGCGCTGACCGGCAATTATGCGCGCAAGCACGCCAACGACACCATGGCGCTCGCCAGGACGGCGGCGATGGAGTTGCGGACCACGCTGGATCAGGTGCCGGTGCGGATCGCGGCGCTGATCGAAGAGCGCAAGAAGCTCGAGCGTGAGCTGTCGGAGGCGCGCAAGAAACTGGCGATGGGCGGCGGCTCGGCCTCCAGCGGCGCTGCGGCCGCCAATGGGGTACGGCATGTCGGTGATGTCAAGCTGATGGCGCGCGCGGTGGAAGGTGTCGAGACCAAGGATCTCAGGAGCCTCGCAGACGACGCCAAGAAACAACTCGGCTCTGGCGTTGTCGCCATCGTCGGCGTTACCGCAGACGGCAAGGCCGGCGTCGTGGTCGGCGTCACCTCTGATCTCATCTCCCGCTTCAACGCCGTCGATCTGGCACGCGTCGGCTCGGTGGCGCTCGGCGGCAAGGGCGGCGGCGGCCGGCCCGACATGGCGCAGGCCGGCGGCCCCGACGGCGCCCAGGCAGAAGCCGCGCTCGCCGCGATCGAAAAGGCGATGGCGGGCGCCTGACGCGAACGGTTTCAAGTTTCGGTCAGTCAGCCGCGCGACGCAGGCCGCGAAACAAGGCAGCCGAGAGGTTTGCGGGCGTCATGGCGATCCAACGGCTCGCGCGAACGCGCGCCTTTGTGATGATTACCGCAACTGCATCCCAGTCATTGCGAGCTCCGCGAAGCAATCCATCTCGCGCCGGGCGCAAGCGTCTGCATCGTCGCAAGGGCTCCTCGCAATGACGGGGTGAGAGATTCCGCGCGATCACATTGAACCTCATGGCGAGAGGGCGCAACTAAGCCATACAGCGTTACGTTGCATCGATTTGTAAATCTATTTCAGCCGGGCTTTGGCAGGACGCTTTTTTAAGGAAGAGTTTCGGCGCGCGGAATTGCAACCGCCGTGTCGCCTGCTGTCAAACGCTCCTTTGCAAGCCTCTTGAAAGGAGAATTCCATGAGCACGCCCAACGTTACCGTCGTCATCGAACCATCAGACGGTGCTTCAGTCGTCTACGAGCCGGTCGCCCGCGAGAATGCGAACGGCAAGCCGGCCGGCCTGATCTGCCTGATGCTGGCGATCACCAACAACGAGAGCACCAAGATTCACCTGAACAAGGTCACGGTCAGCTTCACCGGTCCGCCCGCGGTGCCGACGGCTGCGATCGCAGTCCCCGCGGATTGGCCGCCGCCGTCAGGCTCGGGCCTCAACATCGCGCCCGAGGCGACCGCGGTCTGGAATTTCGTCCGGCAGAGCGGCGAGAACGACAGCATCGTGTTGCCGGACGTGGCGCCGGCGTCGATGACGCTGAGCTTGTTCTTCGATGGCTTCACGCAGCCATGGACCGTGACCAAGAATCTGGCGCCGCACAAAAATCCCGTGACCGCAAATGCCTATCTCTATCCGGCGCAATTCGATGATCTGCTCCCAGGCGAGTTCTGGGCGGCATCGAGCAACACCCATGGCACCGGCGCTTTGGGCAGCCAGCTCTTTGCCTACGACATGAATGTCGTGGCATGGGACGACGAGACCAAAACCATCA
>NZ_JBEKXH010000595.1:0-3574 GCF_049512235.1 Bradyrhizobium sp. | reverse complement strand
AACGGCGATACCCAGATGCCGGACACCTTGAACATGTCGTCGCTGCGGCCGCAGAAGGTGTAGCGGCCATCGGCGTCGCGAATGTATTTGTCGCCGGTGCGGGTCCAGTTGCCCTCGAATGTCCGGCGGCTCTTGCTGCGCTGATTCCAGTAGCCTTCGCCGGCGGAGGGCGCATCGACCAGGAGTTCGCCGACCTCGCCGTCGGGCGCATCGCCGCCGGCTTCGTTGACCAGCCGAACCCTGTAGCCGGGCACCGGGCGGCCCGAGGTGCCGTATTTGATATCGCCGGGGGCATTCGACAGAAAGATATGCAGCAGTTCGGTCGAGCCGACGCCGTCGAGAATGTCGACGCCGAAGCGCGTCTTCCAGGCATTGCCGACCGTCGCCGGCAGCGCCTCGCCGGCCGAGGTGCAGATGCGCAGGCTTTTGCCACAGCGCTCGTCCTGCAGCGTCTCGTCGTGCAGCATCGCCGAGAACAAGGTCGGCACCCCGAAGAAGATGCTGGGGTTATACCGGTTCATCAGCGCAAACATCAGCGCCGGGGTCGGACGCTCGGAATTGAGGATGGTGGTGGCGCCGACCGACATCGGAAAGGTCAGCGCGTTGCCGAGGCCATAGGCGAAAAACAGCTTTGCCGCCGACAGCCCGACATCGTCCTCGCGAATCCCGAGCACCTGTCTGGCATAGGTGTCCGCCGTCGCGGCCAGACTGGAATGCAGATGCCTGACACCCTTGGGCATGCCGGTCGAACCCGACGAATAGAGCCAGAATGCCGGCTCGTCGGCGTGGGTCGCAGCGGTTGCAAAATGATCGCTCTCGACGGCGAGTTCATCGGATAGCTTCTTGTAGCCGTGCGCGTCGCACCCGCAAACCACGACGTGATCGAGATCCGCCATCCGGCCCAGCATGTCGCTCACCGCCGGCAGCAGCGGCTCGGAAATGAACAGCACGCGGGCGCGGCAGTCCGCCAGCACATAGGCATACTGTTCCGATGTCAGCAGCGTGTTGAGCGGCACCGGTACCACGCCGGCGCGGATCGCGCCGAGAAACACGGCAGGAAAATCCACCGTGTCGAGCATGATCATGGCGACGCGCTCTTCGCGGCGGACCCCGAGGCGGCGCAGGAGATTGGCGACGCGGCGGGTCTGCTGCTGCAGATCCCCATAGGTCAATTCGGAAACTGTGTCGGTGAAAGCGAGCTTGCCGCCGCGCCCCTCGTCGACATTGCGGTCGAGCAGCCAAGTCACCGCATTATAAGTATCGGAGGAAACGGATGGACCGCTCATGCTGTGCGCCTCTCCCGTGGCTCTTCTAGTAGATCGATTCTAGAATTATAATTCATAGAAAGCCATCGGGCCGGCTTGCTGTCAATCCTTATCGGCATTATGTTTCCGGAATGCGCGTCTCGGCAAAAAACCGACCTGGGAAATGACCGAAAACCCCGATCCCGAAACCGGCTTTCTCGAACAACTCGGCCAACGCGTCCGCACCATGCGCGCGCTCCGCGGCATGTCGCGAAAGGTGCTGGCCAAGGTCTCCGGCATTTCCGAACGCTATATTGCGCAGCTCGAAAGCGGCAAGGGCAACGTCTCGATCGTGCTGTTGCGCCGGGTGTCGAACGCGATGGGCGCGCATCTCGAGGACCTCATTCCCTCAACCGAGCCGGCGCCGGACTGGCCGGTCATTCGCGACCTCCTGCGCAGGGCTTCGGCGCACCAGATCGCGCAGGCCAAGGAAGCTCTCACCGGCGAACACAACGGCGCGGCGCCACGGGGGCTGTCGTTTGCCGGCATTGCCCTGATCGGGTTGCGCGGCGCCGGCAAGTCCACGCTCGGCAAAATGCTCGCCAGGAAAATCGGCTGGAGTTTTGTCGAGCTGAACAAGGAGATCGAAGCGCTGAACGGCTTGTCGGTCGCCGAAATCATCGCGCTCTACGGCCAGGAAGGTTTTCGGCGCATGGAGCAGGCGGCGCTTGGGCAATTGCTGGCGCGCCGCGAATTGATGGTGCTGGCGACCGGCGGCGGCATCGTCTCCGAGCCCTTGACCTTCGACCTGATCCTGTCGTCGTTCTACACCATCTGGCTCAAGGCCGAGCCGGAAGAACACATGGCGCGGGTGCGCGGCCAGGGCGATCTGCGCCCGATGGCGGACGATCGCGCGGCGATGGCCGAATTGCGCGCCATCCTGCTCAGCCGCGAACCGCTTTATGCCCGCGCCTCGGTGACCGTCGATACCGCGGGCCTTGGCATCGACGAAGCCGCCGCGCGAGTGATCGCGGCAGTCAAGCCGGTGCTGCCGAGTGAAGCGCAGGAATTCGGACTGCGCAGCGCGGCGTCGTGAGCCGGCGGAGAACTGCATGGGTGCAACGCGGCGGCCATCTTCATCGTGCCGGCGCCAGCTTGGCGTTGCTCATCAGCCCGATCGATTTTTCAAGGTCCTGGCGGTATTCCTCGCGCACTTGTTTGGCGAGATCATCCCACTTTTCCGGCGCGATGGTCGCGGCCGCAACCGGCGGCTTGCCATCTCCCGGCCCGGTTTTATCGGCGACTACGCCGTGAAAATCGATCCATCGCCGGTCATAGTTACGCGGTGTCGTTTCATCCCATGCGATGACTTTGCTGACGATGCCCCGGAGCTTCGGCAGATCGGCGAACTGTGCCTTGCGCAGTTCGATCGGCATCTGTCTTGACAGGGCGATCATGGCCGCTCGACCGCCGACGACATCGGTGGAGCGCCACGCATCGAAATTTCCCCGCAGGCGGCCGGCGTTGAACCAGAAAATGGCCCCGTCCACGTCGCCCTGCCGGTAGAGCACCCTGGCCAGGCCAAAAAGCACCGGTGGCGGGTAGCTGTCGGAGTGACGCTTGATTTGATCGAGGACGCCGTCGTTCTCATGGCCTGAAGTATTCTGCAGCGTGCGCATGACATCAATGGTCTGCATCCCGACCGGGGCGGCGGCTTCATCCGGTTTCGGGACTGCGGCATTGTCCGCGGTGGAGACGCCGTTACAGGGATAAAGCTGGGCCAGGATTTCAATGGCTCGCGGCGCCGTCAGCTGGCCGGAGGCTTGATGCGACCGCGTATACTGCGCAACCGCCTGGGCGACATCGACCACGCGCACCGTTCCGGGGATGCAGAATGACTTGTTGTTGTAGGTGGTGATCAGACCGACAAACCACTGGCCTGGACTGGTGGGCGCTGCCGCGGCCGCAAAGGACGGCGTCACGCTCTGCCCTGCGGTCAGCACGATCAATGCGGCCAGCGAACGTATGACGGTGGGAAAGCGGGCGAACGCGGATACAACCATAAGCGACAGCACAGAGGTTTTTTGTGGCGCATCTATGTTCGCCCGCGCACGTAGCGAGTGAGCATGTCCGGAACCCGATCGAAGAAATTTTCGCTTGGCGGTTGCGGTGTCAAACGCCGCAGCCTCGCAAATTGGCCGCGCTGCGCTGGGCGCAATAAATGCTGGACGAGCGTTTCTTTGATGCTCATCATAATTAGTCGATGTCGTAGGATGGGTTGAGCCCTTCGCGAAACCCATCAATTCCGCTCCTGGGATGGGTTTCGTGAC
>NZ_JBEKXH010000594.1:0-3574 GCF_049512235.1 Bradyrhizobium sp. | reverse complement strand
GTGATCTGATCTACAAGATGACGCGCAATATGTGGCTCAAGGGCACGCTGCGCCGCGACTGGCTCGACTCCAATATCGCCGGCAACAGCACCAATTCCACCGTCGTCATGCTCGGGGTGCGACTGCAGAATTGATGGTGCTTCGCCTACCCCGTCCCGCGGCTGTGGTGCAGGGCGGGGTACCCACTCATTTCAGTCACCGCCTTTTGACGACCGCGGGGCGGCGTTTGGCTTGTTCGCACCCCAGAGTTGTATCACACTCCCTGGCGTTCGAAGGCTTCCACGGTTCCACCTGCACATTTTCACGAAACCTGTTTGTTCACGTTTCTGCTTCTTGGCAGCCAATTTTCTCAGTCGTTTCAGCGCGAGGTGAAAACAATGAATTACACTTGGCATCCCACCAGTGCTCCGGTCCAGACCCGTTACGACGATATCTGGTTCATCAACCCGCAGGTCGGCTGGGGCGTCAACAGCGCCGGCCAGATTGTTCACACCGAGGACGGTGGAACGACCTGGACCATTCAGCACACCGTCGATGCCGACACCTGGCTGCGCTGCATGAGCTTTACCAGCCCGACCGATGGCTGGGTCGGCTCGATCACGCGCCGGCAGCGGTTGTTCAAGACGCAGGACGGCAAGACCTGGACCGACCTGACCGCGAGCCTGCCGCCGCTGCCGAGCGCGATCTGCGGCATGTCTTCGCCGTCGAAAAATGTCGTGTTTGCTTCCGGCACGCAATATCCGCAGCGTGAGGCCGGGATCATGCACACGGCCGATGGCGGCCAAAGCTGGAATTCGATCCCGATGGCGGCGCACGCCAATCTCCTGATCGACACGCTTTTCACCGACGACAGCCATGGCTGGGTGGTCGGCGGCCGCGGCGGCACCAGCTACGACCAACTCAAGCCGGTCATCCTGTTCACCGCTGATGGCGGCAAGAGCTGGGAAGACCGGCTGCAGAATTCCGGAATCGATTTTCCGACAGGCGAATGGGGATGGAAGATCCAGTTTTTGAATCCGCAGATCGGTTTCGTCTCGCTGGAGAACGACAGTGCGGCAGCGATTCTGAAAACCCAAGATGGCGGCCAAAGCTGGAAGCGCATTGAGATCAAGGATCCGCAGAAGAACGTCGAACTCGAGGGTGTCGGCTTCATCGACGAGAAGGTCGGATGGGTCGGCGGCTGGGGCCACGGCTTTGTTTCGGGCCAGCCGGACGGCACCACCAGCGGCACCACCGACGGCGGCGAAACCTGGTTCAATGCCAATGATGTCGGCCACTTCCTCAACCGTTTTCGTTTTACCGGCGCGAGGCCGATCGCCGGCTACGCCTCGGGCGCAACCGTCTATCAGTGCGTGGCTTCAGAGCCGGCCGTGCTCGCACGTCTGGCGCCCGCCGTGCGTACGCCGGAGCTGGACATTGCCAAGGCCTGGGACAGGCTCGACGTCAGGACGCAGGTGCCCGATGGCGCCAAGCATCTAACGATCACGGTGTTCGATCCCCGGCAAACGCTGGTAAAGGTGCTGGCCGAGGAGAAGCCGCCGCGCCCTGGCGCCAGAACCTTTAGCTGGAATTTCAAGACCGATGACGGCGTCGACGCCGGCACCGGCCATTTCATGTACCGCATCGTGGTCGACGGCAACGCCACCACCGGCATGGTGGTGCGCGCCGCGCGCGCCGCGCCCGACCTGCTCGGCGACCAGGTATCAAAGATGATCACGCGCTATGCGCCGCGCGCCAAGCGCTCGCATGACGACCTGACGCTGCCCGACGCCAACGGCAGACCGGTGCCGTTAAAGCCGCTCTACGACAAGCCGCTGGAATTGATGGCCGCCCTGATTCGCGGCGGCTGGATCATTCCCGGCGAGCCCGACCGCAGCATGTTCCTGGTCGCCATTATCGGCACCGGCCCAATGCAATCGCAGCTGGCGCAGGCGGATGTGGATTTGCTGTCGGACTGGATCACGGCGGGCGCGGTGGTGCCGGCGGCGATGGGGTAGGGGAGCGGGCTCGTAAATGAGGCCCGGCACCCACCTAGGAACGCCGTCGCTGCTCAGCCACCGTCGTCATGGCCTGGCTTGTCCGGCTTGTCCCGGCCGTCCACGTCTTCTGCCAGCACCAAGCCAGGCGTGCGCGGTGTTTCTGTGCGGAGGATACTGGCGCACGTTTCTTCCGAACAGAACTACAAAGACAATTATGCGAAAGGAGCCAAGACATGACGGGAAAAACCGCGGCCAAGCGCAGCAGCGGGAATGTGTTTGCCGACCAAGGCTTCGAACATCCTGAGGAGGAAAGCTCAAGGCCCAACCGGTGCAGGAAATTCGCGACATCACTAAGCGTCGCGAGCTTACCCAGACCAAGGCGGCGGCGCTGCAGGGCCTCAAGCAGCCCGATGTATCTGCGCTTGAACGGATATGTTTTCAGCGATAGATCGAGCAATCTCAGCTAAGTTGCTCTGTCGCTGCTCGGCAACCAAGACTTGTCGCGGCAAGGATTTGATGTTAGGTTTCTATCGCGCGACACGGACAAGATCGGGCTGAGCGCAGCGATGGCCAATCATGGTCAAGATGTCGAAAGTGGTGTTCACTTGCGCCACGGCCGTCATACTTTCCGTAACGCCTTACTCGATCGAGGCATCGAACAACGCCGGTATCCGCATAGAAGCTGACCAAGCGCAGGCTCGCGTCGGGCGACCGTTGACGCCAGCGAGCGTCGCCGGCGTGGCAAGGCGCACGACGCGGCGGACGATTGCTCGTCATTCTTATCATGGACACCATCACTGCGTTTGGATTGTGCTGAACGGCGTCCGCGTCTGCAGATAGGCTTTCGGCGACCGCGCCTGACGCGTCCGAATGGATCAGATCTTACGAGCGTCCTGGTTCGGGTCGAAAACTTCGGCGGCGCAATCCAGACCGAACGGCTTTCGCCGATGAGGACGTCATTCGTTATCCAGGCCACGCCGGGCGCAGGAGAAGTCGCTGCGACTTATCTGCGGCTTGGCGTCGAGCACATCCTGTCCGGCTTTGATCATCTTCTGTTTGTCCTGGCGCTCGTGATACTGGTTCGCGAGTGGCGTCGCGTCGCGGTCACTGTGACCGCGTTCACCATCGCGCATAGGATTACGCTTGCGGCGGCGACACTGGACTTGGTCAACGTGCCGGGTCCGCCTGTGGAAGCCACCGTAGCGCTCAGCATCATGCTGGTTGCGGTCGAGATCCTGAATGCACGACGTGGTATGCCAAGTTTGACCGCGCGTCTGCCGTGGCTCGTTGCCTTCAGCTTCGGTCTTTTGCACGGCTTTGGCTTTGCCGGCGCCCTGGCCGAGGTGGGATTGCCTCAACATGCCATCCCGGTCGCGCTGCTGTTTTTCAACGTCGGAGTGGAGATCGGGCAGCTTGTCTTCGTGGCCGCGGTGTTCTCGTTGGTCTGGTTGGCGCGCTACGCGGCGTCCCAGCTATTGGAGGTTGCCTGCGTCGAGCGTGCATTTGACCGGCTCGATGTGGCCATGGCCTACGGCACAGGCGTCGTAGCGGCCTACTCGCTGATCGAGCGTACCACCGCTTTTCTTGCATGACGA
>NZ_JBEKXH010000593.1:0-4043 GCF_049512235.1 Bradyrhizobium sp. | reverse complement strand
TGACGTCATCGACGAGCCAACCTTCGCTGACGCGATCCTCGATCGCCTCGTGCACAACGCCTACCGCCTCGCGCTCGATGGTCCCTCGATGCGCGATCCAAAAACGGCCAAGTCCGACACGATGGGGCCGGTCGCCGAAATGGCGGATGCGACGGCCACAAGGCCGAGCAAGGCGGTCAAAAAATGACCCCCGTCACTAACCGCCCGCCCGCGCGCGGCGCTGCGTCTGACTCGTGGCGGTCACTCCGCGCCGCGCACGGGCTACCCGACCACGACGACGGAGCAACAGCCGACGACGAAATCGGAATGATCTGGTGGAACAGTCTCAGTGAGCGAGACCGGGCTGAATGGTCCCGCGCCGCCGGCAATACCGGCGTTGCCGCTGACGCGTGGGCGGCCTTTCGGGCCAGCCAGTATCACCACCGAACCGAACCTACCGGGAATAGAAACGCCGCCCTACGCCTTGACGCTCACGCTATTTGACCCGGGGTATGCTCGTTTTTGTGACCCACCAACCTTTTCGCGCTCAGGGGCGTTCGCCCCTGCGCATCCGGCGCCAGCTGCATGCGAACGTCGCCCTCGGGTGGGCCGAGCGTGGCCGGGTGATAGTCCCTTGTAAAGACTGGCCTTCGGCCACCGCCTACGGCGGCTGCGGTCTTGACAAGGGACTATCACCCGGCCCTCGTTTGCCACCAAGAGATCGATGGCGCAGACCGTTCGCGCGCGCCAACGGTGGGTCCGCTTATTTGAGCACACCTGGGTCCATTCCCATGAGCGTCGAGGCGGTGACGTCCTATGACCGATGAAAGATCCGTGGTTGCGGTTATCGACGACGATCAGTCGGTCCGTGAGGCGCTGCGCGAATTGTTCGAAACGGTCGCCCTCAAGACAGAACTCTATGGTTCAGTTGACGAATATTTGCGAGCGAGCAAGCAGCTCCCGGTCAATTGCATCGTATTGGACGTGCGGTTGCCGGGCGCCAGTGGTCTCGACTTTCAGGCGCAGCTTGCAAACGCGAATAGCAGACCCTCGATTGTATTCCTTACTGCCCATGCCGACATTCCCATGTCGGTCCGCGCCATAAAAGCCGGCGCGATAGAATTTTTGACCAAGCCTTTTCGGCACCAGGAATTGCTCGATGCGGTTCGAAATGGGATTGAGCGCGATCGATTGAATCGTGCCCAGGCCAAAGAACTAGCCGCGCTACAGGCTCGGTTTGAGTCGCTCACATCTCGTGAACGCGAGGTAATGGCGCTGCTCGCCGAAGGGCGGATAGTCAAGCAAATCGCCGGCCAGATCGGCATCACCGCCATGACCGTTCGCATTCACCGGAACCAGGTCATATCGAAGATGGGCGCGCGATCGGCCGCTGATTTGGTTCGAATAGCCGATAAACTAGGCCTCCAATCATCGAAAGAGCAATCCGGCTAATCGAATCGATGGTTCAGCCTGTGTTTGATTGATTGGGTCGGCATAATCTCGATTGAGTTACGGCCTAAAGCTTGCGATGTGAAAGCGGCAAGAAGGAGCGACCGTGGCCGCTGTTCCCCTGATCTCGATTGTAGACGACGACGACGATGTTCGCACGGCAACAGGCGGGCTGGTGGAGACGCTTGGATATCAAGTCGAGACCTTCGAGTCCGGTGAGGCATTTCTAGGCTCTCAGTTGCTGGAAAAGACGCAATGTCTGATCGCTGACGTGCAAATGCGCGGGATGAGCGGCCTGCTGCTCCAGGAGCATCTGTTGAAGATCGGTACAAAAATACCAGTCATCTTCATCACGGCGTTCCCTGTCGGCCGTGTTCATGATCAGGTCATGAAGCGAGGGGCCGTCGCGTATCTCACCAAGCCGTTCGATCGGGCGACACTTAAAAGCCGACTCCAGTGGGCGCTTGGAGACGCGGGAGTGTTCGGCGATCCGGCGAGCTCATTGATCCCACCGGATTGCCTGACGCGCGGGTAACGCCGCGGCAAACAGACCATTGAGCTGCTTTCTCGTTCGGCGGCACCTGCCTGGATCCTTCGACCACGAATTCTCCGTTGGAATCGCGCTCCCTCCGTGAGTCAATTTCACCTCTCTTGTTCCTCGATCACATGCTCGCGAGTTACGGTGGACAACGCTCGTTGCGAGTCAGGAAACGAGCGCTCATCTAAACGAAACGCTAGGGCGGACGCTGCTAAGTTCAATAGCGGCAGCAAAAGCGCAGATGGATCAGCGTCATGTTCGCTCCTATAAGCAAGGCTTGAATGTGGGATTCTCGGCCGGGGACGAACAGTCGAGGTGAGGCGCCATGATGACCAACACGCCATCCGTAAGCGAGACGCCAGCTTGCGCAAGGAAACGCTCGCATTTGGAACAAGCGACTGTCTCATCGACGACCGAGGCGCCAGCTAACGCGCGAATGGTCGGGAAAGCGATCGAGAGCGGGGCGATCGAGCAAGAGGTGCTCGGGCTATCTTGGCACAAGAGACGTGCGCCGCGAGTATCCAGGCTCGGCGAGTTGGTCGGCTCCATTGTGCACGAGGTCAATCAGCCACTCGCTGCCATACAGCTCAACGCTCAGACAGCGTTACGCTGGCTCGATGGGGATCCTCAAAACGTGGTGAGGGCACGAACTCTGATTGAACGCATCGTTCAAGATAGTGGCCGCACGCTCGATATAGTAGCGCATATCAGGGCAATGGCATCTGGACGCGCGCCACAGCAAACAAACCTTACGCTCGACGAGATCATCGCGGAAGCAATGACATTCCTGCAACACGAATTGCAGTCAAACGATGTCATCATGTCTCTTGATCTGACGTCATCTCCTTCAGAAATAAACGGTAACCGAAGTCAACTCCACCAGGTGATCGTCAACTTGGTGGTGAATGCCATTCAAGCGCTCGCGAATACCGATACGATTCCTCGAAAGATCGCGGTCCGCACCAGCAATTTGGCTGATGAGCTGGTCTGTTGCACTGTTGAAGATAGTGGCCCTGGAATTGACCCTTGTCATCTTCCGCATCTTTTTGAGGATGTGTTCACAACCAGGCCAACAGGAATGGGCATGGGCTTACTTATATCCAGATCCATCGTTGCAGTACACGGCGGCGGCATAAGAGCGGATAACTATTCCAGTTTGGGAGGCGCGCGGTTCACGCTTACGCTTCCTATAACAGCGGATTCCGCTTGCACAGATTTTGAAGTCAGAGGCAAAGGCTGGCCAAAGAGTGTCTGAATCGACCGGCATTGGCGATGCTGCAACTTGGCTGGGTGCCAGTGCTCTAGCTTCGTAGATCGAAGATCCATCAAACGACTGGGATAACAGAAATCACAAGGGTATATTGGATCACTTTCCATCGCTCCATTACCGATCCGACCGCACTCGCTGCGTACGGAAAACCTGCCGGGCCAGTCGTAATCGCCGTTTTTGTAGGCGCTGCGCCGGATCCGCGAGCGTATAAATTGGAAAATCGGGGTCAGTGGAATTAGATTAGACTTGGCTGCTGAGCCGGCGCCTTCGTCTTCGGCTTGGGGGCCGTCCTCTGGGCAGAGGCGCTACCCGTCGGCCCAGCGCATTGGCGATCTCGCGCTTGAAGCGCATCACCGAGCGCCGAGCCGCCGTTCGTCGCTTGGAATCATCCACCGACGAACCATAGACGCGAAACCAGGAGTTCGGCGTCTGTCGGATGGTTATTCGTTCGCAGGCTTTCGCACTGGAGTCAACGTACCGGGGTTTCCGAGGTCCCGCATGTCGCTTCGCTCATGCGGGCTACTCTGCTACTCGCTGAGAATGATGGGTATGGCTGCGCTCCACCCATCCTACAGCTGACGGCCAACAAAAAAAAACCGCGACCGATCTCTCGGCGCGGACATTGGTTCTTGCGATGATGACCATGTACCGGTGATTTGCCCGACGAGTCAAATTTTTTCTCGCTTCGAACCGGCAAATAAACATCGCGCAAAAGCAAACACTCGCCCCCGAGGGGCTAGATCTGGTGTTTCGGGGCTGTCAAGCCCCCAAGTGAAAAATATTCCTGTTTACTTTATGTTCGAATCA
>NZ_JBEKXH010000592.1:0-3587 GCF_049512235.1 Bradyrhizobium sp. | reverse complement strand
CACCGAAACGGCCATCGCGGCGATAATGCTGCGGCGGCGGGGCCACGCGGAAAAGCCTGCCGCAAATCCCGTCTTGGCGAACTTTCTTCCTGACGACACCAATCCTCGCTTTCCCCCCGGAGTGATTTTCCGTTCGCGCCTTATGAAGGCATGGCGGCACAAGACGACATGACCAGCGATTCCCAACCACGAGTCACGCGAATTATATCACGCGTTCGACTTGGACGGGTAACTGAAAAACTCTTCCAGAGCGTGAGTTTATCTGCCGGCTTCAACCCTTTTGCCGCGCCTTGATCTCGTCGAACTTGGCAAGCGCTCGTTCAAATTTGGCATTGAATAGCCACATCGCATCGAGAATTTCGCGGAAGGTTGCAGATGTTTTTGCCCTGTCAGCCCTGCCAAAGGCGAAGATGCTGTTGTTTCGCAGATATCCCATGATGGTCGGCCCGGAAATTCGATAGCTGACGAGTTTGCCTGACTTGAGCGCGGACCTGGTCGGACTGGGAATGATCTGGATCAGCTCGAACAGCTTCATCTGATCGATCGGGTCTGGCAGTGTTTTCACGATCCCTGCCAGTTGCGGGAAAAGATCTGCGTGCTCGTTCATGAGGGCGTCGCGCACGGCGGTCCAGTGGTTGAACCGGTGATCCAGATGGCCAGCCCGCGCCTCTTCCTTGTCGTCGCGCAGGATCAGTACCGGATCGATGGCCGCTATCGAGGGTTTCATCACCGCCCACTTGGCTCGGCCGTTGTGATCTTCGGTTGGACCGGTCTGAAAACTTCCCTTGTACTTGTTCGAGCGTGCATTCCCGACGTTCTGATTGCCATTGGTCTCGGCAAAGAACAGGCCCAAGCTGATACGGCCTGCGGCTTCGGCATTGGCCGCATCAAGTCCCTCGGCTCGCGCGATGGCAGTTGCCAGATCGACAACGTCCTTGAACGGTGTATCCGATTTATGCGCATCGGCGGGTGGCACCTCCAGTATATCGAAAAGCGCCCTGTACTCGTCGATCAGCGGCTCCTTGTCGGCGTCAAAGTACGCCGGAGGAATTCCGAATTTATTGGGCCGCCCAATTTTGGAGGGAAGGGCATCGGTGAGGTCTTTGTATGCGCTCATCATGCCGATGCGTGCAAGATAGAGTGCCTGCCCCGGCAAGTTCGGCAGCGGTTGCTTCGAATTGATCTGCGCGCGCCGCTGGCCCAGGATCGACTCAAAATCGCTTACCGCCTTGCTGTACGCATTGAGTGCATCCAATTGTTTTTTCGTGGGTGCGTCCGCCTGCCCCATGGCGGGGGACACGAAGCTGAGATTGCCGATGGCGGGTGAGACGAGCGAGGCGACCGCGTCGATCATCGCATCGATGGCGATGAAAACCGGCGGCGTGAAGAGCAGTCCGAGAGCAAGAGCTGCCGTAGGCGCCGTGGTATGACATACCCTCATCATGGGCGATCCCGTCCCCGCAAATCAAGGATTCGACGCCTAACGAGACTTGAGTGATAGTGACCCGAGCGCCTGCAGGTCGCCCGGGATCTACACGTGAACGCACCCTTCGCGCGCCGAGGCGGTCATTCGCCGACCACTCTGAATTTACCGGTTCACGCCCTTAATTCAGCACCACCACGGTGGCGCCGACCGAGACACGATCGTAGAGATCGGTGACGTCCTCGTTGGTCATGCGGAAGCAGCCGGACGATACCGCCTGGCCGATCGTCTCCGGCTCGTTGGAGCCGTGAATGCGATAGAGCGTCGATCCCAGATAGATCGCCCGGGCGCCGAGCGGATTGTCGATGCCGCCGGCCATGTGGCGCGGCAGATCGGGCCGCCGTGCCAGCATCTGCGAGGGCGGCGTCCAGCTCGGCCATTCCTTTTTCGCGGAGATGCGGTGAACGCCGCCCCAGCGAAAGCCGTCGCGGCCGACGCCGATGCCGTAGCGCAGCGCCTGGCCATTGGACAGCACGAGGTAAAGCCGCCGCTCGGCGGTGTCCACGATAATCGTGCCGGGCGCATATCGGCTTTCGAAGCTCACGGTCGTGCGCGGAATCGGGCTCGATCCCCCGAACCTGAAATTAGGGCCGAAGCCCATGATGTCGCGCGTGTCGTAAGCCTGGGCTCGCGCATGACCGGCGTTTGCGAGCATGCTCGCCGCCGCCATCAACAAAGCAAAAACCCGGATCATCCTGTTCCCTCTACCATCGATCTGGCCGCGAGACAGGGCCATAATTATGGCAGTTTTTCAAGCCGCGGCCGCGCCAGCGTCGTGATCTTCGAACACTGCGGTTAAAAAAGGCACCCTGGTCCAGATGATGGCAGCAATGTCGGCTGAGCCTTTGACGAAAGCCGCCGGGAATGATTGATCTTGGCTGCGAGCAGGAAGCGGCGCGAACGGGAGTGGAACGGATGAACGGTGCGGAAAGTCTGGTGCGGACCCTGGTGGCGGGCGGTGTCGACGTCTGCTTTGCCAATCCCGGCACCTCGGAGATGCATTTTGTCGCCGCGCTGGATCGCGTCGAGGGCATGCGCTGCGTGCTCGCCCTGTTCGAGGGCGTGGTGACGGGTGCGGCCGACGGCTATTTCCGCATGAAGGGCCGGCCTGCCTCGACGCTGCTGCACCTCGGCCCCGGACTGGCCAATGGCCTCGCCAATCTGCACAATGCCAAGAAGGCCAATTCCGGCATCGTCAATATCGTTGGCCAGCATGCGACCTATCACATCGGATTCAATGCGCCGCTGACCTCCGACATCGAGGGTCTGGCGCGGCCGATGTCGGCATGGGTGCGGACCTCGCCGGACGCGAAATCCGTGGCCAAGGACGGCGCCGCCGCCATTGCCGCGGCCAAAAGCGCGCCGCCGCAGATCGCAACCCTGATCCTGCCCGCCGACACCGCGTGGAACGAGGCCGATGGCATCGCAGAGGTGCCGGCGCCATCGCAACGCGCGGGCTATTCCCCGGAGGCCGTCGAGGATGCCGCAAAAGTGCTGCGCGGCGCCGGGAGCCTGCTGCTCATCACCGGCACTGCGCTGACCGAGCAGGGGCTGGCGCTGGCGGCACAGATTGCCGGCAAGACCGGATGCAAGGTGATGGGCCAGACCTACAATCCGCGCATGGCGCGCGGCCGCGGGCGGTTTTCGATCGACCGCATTCCCTATGTGATCGAGCAGGCGCTGCCGATCCTGAAAGACTTCCGCCACATCGTTCTGGTCGAGGCCAACGATCCCGTGGCCTTTTTCGCCTACCCGAACAAGCCGAGCATGTTGAAGCCGGGGGGTTGCGAGGTTCATCGCCTGACCTCCGGCGGCGACAACTCGGTGGCGGCGCTGGAAGCGCTGGCATCCGCGCTCGGCGCCAAGCCAACCGACGCAAAACCGCAAGCCCTGGTCGAACTGGCCAAGCCCGTGGGCGCGCTGACCCATGCCTCGATCGCGCAGGCGCTCGCCATGGCGATCCCGGAAAATGCCATCGTGGTCGATGAATCCATCACCACCGGGCGCGGCTTCTTTCCGCCGACCGCCGCGGCTGCGCCGCACGACTGGCTGCAGAACATGGGCGGCTCGATCGGATTTTCGACGCCGGTCGCGACCGGGGCCG
>NZ_JBEKXH010000591.1:0-3598 GCF_049512235.1 Bradyrhizobium sp. | reverse complement strand
CGGGGAAGTCGTCACTCACAGGGAACTTATCTCGACGGCGTGGCCGGATGTGACGGTGGAGGAAGCCAACCTCCGCTTTCAAATGGCTGCCCTTCGGAAGGCACTTGGCGACGGACGAGACGGTGCTCGCTACATATCCAATATTGCCGGTAGGGGCTACTGTTTTGTTGCGCCAGTTACACGCTCGAGCGCCGAGCAACTGGTTCCGGTCAGCGGGATCGCTACCTCAGAGCGAGTTCAAAAACTGCCGCCGCGACCAACGCGAATGGTCGGCCGCGATGACACCGTTAGAGCGTTGACGCAGCAACTTAAGGAGTGGCGCTTCGTCAGTATCGTCGGTCCCGGCGGTGTCGGCAAAACCACTGTAGCGATCTCCGTCGCTCATGCGCTGGTTGACGGATACCAAGGCGCGGTGTTCTTCATCGATCTGGCTGCTCTGACCGATGCCAAACTCGTGCCGTCAGCGATCGCGTCGGTACTGGGGTTGATGGTGCAAACCCAGGACCCGGTCGTTGGTCTGCTGGCCTTTATTGGCGACAGGAAGATCCTGCTCGTGCTCGACAATTGCGAGCATGTGATCGGCGTTGCGGCAGCGCTGGCCGAACGCGTCGTCAGCGAGACACCGCAGGCGCACGTCCTGGCGACCAGCCGCGAAGCGCTCCGGGTGGAAGGTGAACATGTCCACATATTGTACTCACTTGATTGTCCCCCCGAGGATGTCGCGACTGCTATGGAGGTGCTCAAGTATCCCGCCGCCCAGCTTTTCATGGAGCGGGCCGCGGCGAGCGGCTATGGCGCCGAGCTGCGCGATATCGATGCGCCGATAGTGGCCCGGAGCTGCCGCCGGCTTGACGGGATCGCGCTAGCAATCGAGCTCGCTGCCAGTCGCGTCGGCTCCCTTGGGATTTTTGGAACCGCGGAATTGCTCGACAACCGCTTCGGCTTGCTCTGGCAGGGCCGCCGCACCGCGCTGCCGCGGCACGAGACGCTGAACGCGATGCTCGACTGGAGTTACAGCCTGCTTTCGGATCGCGAGAAGCTGGTCCTGTGCCGGCTGTCAGTCTTTGTCGGGGGCTTCACGCTTCAGGCCGCCGGCTTTATTGCGTCGGAGACGGAGGTAGACGAGTCGGACGTTATCGACACGGTCGCGAGCCTGGTCGCAAAATCCCTGATATCCACGGCGGTCATCAACGAAACGACATATTACCGCCTGCTCGACACCACGCGCGCCTACGCTGCTGCCAAACTCGCATCGCGTCGCGAAGCGGCTCGCATCGCCCGGCGCCATGCGATCTTTTATTCCAAATTTCTCGAACACGACGAGATCATTCAGTCGTTGTTCGGCGAACATTATTTTTCGGGATACGCTCCGCATATCGGCAATGTGCGGGCGGCGCTCGGATGGGCGCTGTCGGACCATGGCGATGCCCCGGTCGGCATCGAACTCGCCACCTGGGCGGCGCCACTGTTCATCGGACTGTCGCTGTTCGAGGAGTGCAGGGGGTGGTGTGAACGGGCGCTGGCCACTCTCGACGGCGCCAGCCGCGACACCAGACAAGAGATGATTCTTCAGGAAGCCCTGGCGCTGTTGTGGATGCTCACAAGGGGGCACACCGATCAGGTTCGCGTCGCAATCGAGCGTGGGCTTGCGCTTGCAGAAGCTTGCCAGGACCGCGGGCGCCAACTGCGCCTTCTCTTCGGTCAGTCCATCTTTTTCACGCGGATTGGCGACATCCGCGGCGCCCTGGCGGTCGCGGAACAGGGCACCGTCATCGCGCAGACTGCCAAGTACCCTGCCGGCGCCGTCTGGGCAAAGTGTTGGGAGGGCAATGCCCACCACTTTCTGGGCAACCAAGCCGCGGCACAACTCCATTGTGAGCGCGGCTTGGCACTCGCGGTCGAGCTTGGTACGTTCAACTTCTTCGGTTTTGATCAGCGCATCCGCGCGCTCGTCGTTCTCTTCCGCATCTTGTGGCTGCGTGGGTTCTCCGATCAGGCGCTTGGAATCACGCGAAAGGTCATCGATGATGCGGCGAGCCGAGATCACCCCGTTCTGATCTGCACTTCGCTGTTTTATGCCTCAATGTTGTTACTGTGGACCGGTGATTTGCCAAGAGCCGGCGACCTCATCGGGCAGCTGATCGCATATGCCGGACGATACTCCCTTGAACCGTATCGGGCTCTCGGCATCGCTCTCAAGGGCGAACTTGCCATCAGCCTCGATGAGCCGGAGGCCGGTCTCGATTTGCTACGCAGGGCGTTGGAGAGCCTGCACGCTCAACAGTACAATCTCCTAATCCCCGGCTTCATCGGCGCGTCGGCGGAAGGCTTGCGCAAGACCGGACGATTCGAGGAGGCGCTGTTCACGATCAATGGAGCCATTGCACGCGCGGCAAATAGTAGAGTGGAATTTGACTTGTCTGAACTGCTCCGGATTAAGTCGCAGGTTCTCGCGGCACAACATGACCGTAAATCAGCGATGAACTGCCTGACCGAAGCACTCGCCGTCGCACGCGCGCAATCTGCGCTCGCCTGGGAGCTGAGGTCGACGATGGTCTTGGCACGCATGCTCTCCGAAGACGGGCAGCGCGACCAAGCCCGGCATACGCTCGCCCTCGTCTACGACCGCTTCACGGAAGGCTTCGACACCGCGGATCTCAAGCTGGCGCGCGCGCTGCTCGAGGACTTGCGATAGCCTTTAGCCGCTTCACGCCAAGCCAACGACCACCGCAACATTCTTTCCGCCTGGAGACCCGGCGGAACCGGAATCCCCGCACCCGTCTAACATTTTCTAACGTAATCAAACGGGCCAAGCCGTCGCCCATCGGGCATGCTCGTCGCGTGCAAATTACCCAGCATCTTTCGAACCCGACACCATGATGGAATCCTTCTTTCCGCCAAACGCTCCCGTGGTCCTCCCACCGCTGGTGGCCGCCTACGTTGAAGCAACCAACAGTTTCGATCTCGAGCGACTGCTGGCCACTTTCGCCGAGGACGCTCTCGTCAATGATCAGTTGCGGGACTACTGGGGAAAGCCGGCCATCAGAGAGTGGGCGAAGCACGATATCATCGGCGAGAGTCTGACGATGAACGTAACCAAGGTGATCAACCACTATGGGAACTACATCGCGACGGCCAATGTCGATGGCAACTATGACAAGCGCGGCCTGCCTGATCCGCTGGTGCTCGCCTTCTATTTCACCCCCCAGAGCGAATTAATCGTTCAGCTAATCATTCTTCGCAATCGATTCGATATCTAAGCTTCGACTGCCGATCTCTGCGGCCATTTCAATCAATGTGATCAGCGGACCTCACACAAATGGAGTTCCTCATGGATCCGATGGGTCGACCACGACGCGTGCTCTCAGCAGCACGATAAACAAAATCTTACAACGTTAAACTCGCCCGCGTCGCGCAATTGCGCGAGGGTTTTCCAGGCAATCGGACTGATCAGAGGCAACAACTTAGAGGCAATCACTCTACGCAAAGGAGAACTTCCATGAATAGTCCGGACGATCTTTGGGAAGTGCATTCAATGAATCGGCGCACCTTCGTGGGCATGGTGGCTGTGGGTGCGGCAGGCACGTTTTTTCGGGGG
>NZ_JBEKXH010000590.1:0-3604 GCF_049512235.1 Bradyrhizobium sp. | reverse complement strand
TTTCACCACCTTGCCGAACCAGCCACCCGCCTTCACGTCCGCGAGCGCGAGCGCAAGGATCATGGTCGAACTGATTCCCCGCTCCGGTGCGACGCCGGCATGCGAGGCGCGGCCGAAAATCTCAACCTGCCAGCGATCCGCGCCGACGGCACCGATGGTGACGTTGGAGGCAGAGCCGCCGTCGTAGTTGAAGGCCATGACCGGCGAGCCAAGGTCAGCGGTCTTGACGTGGCGCGCACCCCATAGCCCGCTCTCCTCCCGCACGCAGAACAACAGGGTGATCGGCGGATGATCAAGCTTCTGCTGCGCAAGCTCGGCAGCCAGCGTGACGAGAACGCCGCAGCCGGCGCGGTTGTCGCCGCCAAGCGCGGTCTTCACTGAATTGACGATCTTGCGGCCGGCAAGCTTGCGCTTGCTGTCCGTTGGTGACGAAAAGATATTTCGTCTGGATCTCAGGATGGATGCAGTATTGCAACGCCTGTACGAGATACTTGGCCTCGAACGGATATCGGACCGGGCCGTGACAAGTGGCGCAAGCTCTGACATCGCCGGCTAAAGAATCCGGACCTCGGGCCGCTTTTGCTTCGGGACGCTCTGGCTGGGCTCGCGTGCCGTCGCCTTGGCCCAGTTAGAGATACTGGTCTAGACCGGTTTGCTGAAAGTCGCCCATGTTGGTATCCCAGCTGTAGTTGCGGCGGGTGGCTTTGACGAAACGATTTTTTACGATCTCGACATCGAGACACTGGATCCAGTTTCCCCGGCTTTCCGCAAACTGCGTCGCCGAGCCTCCATTCCAGATCGTACTGCCTGCCCCAGCCGGATAGACATGATTCTCGTGAGTGTGGCCCGATAGAATAAGGCTTACGCGAAGCCGCTTGGACGCTTTCTCGATCAGATCGTGGTGGAGCAGCTGTTCGGTCGCCCCAACGAGGTGAGGCGGGAAATGCACCACCCATATCACAGCGATATCGGGATATCGTGCGCGAGCAAAGTTCGTTTTCGCCTCAAGCTCAGTCGAGGTATTCGAGTAGACGTGCCCCTGGCCCCAGTGACGCCCGATTCCGTTTGCGTGAGAGTTTTGCCGGAGGCATGC
Organism: Bradyrhizobium sp.; assembly: GCF_049512235.1. Taxonomy (GTDB): domain Bacteria; phylum Pseudomonadota; class Alphaproteobacteria; order Rhizobiales; family Xanthobacteraceae; genus Bradyrhizobium. The sequence continues at coordinate 2,511 of NZ_JBEKXH010000590.1, read as the reverse complement.
ATCCACCCCGATCAACGCTAAGTGCTCGACTTCGTTCGAACTCGATCCTGGGACGGGTTTCTCGAGGATTGAAGCGATGACACCATGTGTGTTCCTCGCCCAATAGCTGGCGAACACTTGATCGAACAGCATGCCGCCAGCATCGCCCCCATTATTTTGGTAACGGTCATGGTTGCCGGGTATCAAAAAAGTCTTCGCAAGACCCGCAATGGTCGCGAGATGCGGGCCGTTGGGTGGTTCGCCAGTCCGAGGCGCGCGAAAGTGCCCGTTTACGGGGGGCGCGTCGATATACTGCAATGCGGCGTCCAGATCGGCCTGTAAACCTGTCGTCGCCAGATCTCCGGATAGGACGAGCGCGTCGAGCGTATCGCCAGCAGCCTGGAGTCGAGCGCTTTTGTCATAAACCCAAGCTGCCGCGCGTTCCGCAATCCCCTGGTCCTGGGTGGCGGGTAGCTTTGTGCTTCCTTGCCAGATCGAACCCAGCTTCCTACGGATTGTATTAGCTTGTAAGGCATTTGTCCGATTGGGAACGCTACCGAACTGCAAATCAGTCAAATGAACGGCGTTAAAAACGGCCATTGACGCATCACCCCCCTTTTGGCGCCGCCAATGCTTTCCGAGATTTATCCGCAGCTTGCCAGCCGGAACGAGCCGCGTTTCAGATCGCGCGACAAACGTCTAATTTTTTACAGATATCAGCCCGATACGCTCTAATCAATCATCAACTAGTAATCGAAGCTCTTGTAACCTGTTCGAGTGTGCGAATCTCTGAGCCGCTTGTGCGCAGGCTTCGTTACATTGAGCACAACTTCCGACTTATCGGTTAGCCCGACAAAACCCCAGTTGCCTACGATCGCTCCGCCGTCCCTGAGATAGTTCTTAAGCTCCGCGAGAAGTATTTGACAAAACTGATGCCGTCGATCTTCAGTTATAGGAAGACACTCGACTATTTCTTCTTCCGTCTCGTCCGAAAAACTCTCTCTGGCGACAACGTCATCCTTGATGAGTCCAGCCTGTCGACGCCCGCCAAGGCTAACGAGCACGTTTTGCAAAGTCTCGCCGATGATTTTACTAATGTGAGGAGGTGCCAGATTTAAGACTTCATCCGGGGATCCGGACAACGATCGGCGCAGTTCTTCGTCGTCTGATTTTTGTGCGCGCTCCAAATACATGCGAGCGTCATCAGCAAACATTCGAATAAGCACGTTGCTAGGAACAAAGTCTGGAGTCGGCGAACTGAATTCAACCATGGTGGTCGACCTTACGCCACAGATGGAGGTTCGAAAATCACTCCGCAAGAAACGAACCCGTGCGTCTCGGTCGCAGCCTGACCCAAATTTACTGGAACTGCTTGCCGCTTATCCGCGCGGATATCCGCCAAATATGTCTCAGACATCAGCTGCCCCCGAAAAAGGTCGCGATATCGAGCCGCCCCATATCGGCTCGTTGCTCTGCAGCAAAGCATAGACAAATGAAAGTGGCGTTGACAAGCTCCGTTATGAACGGCTTTTTAGTGGAAATGCCAGTAAAATCATATACTTATGTTCCAAAATCGGCCCGTGGGTGCCTGAACGCGCCCGCGTTGATTGAGGACAATCTTCACCTGCGATCGTTGTTCCAACGGCCGCTATGAGTCGTTCCCAGGCGCAGCGAGGTGGCCGGTCCCATCCCGGAAAAGGCAAGATCTCGCATCAATGCACCGACACCCTGATCCATCACCGCGGTAACACGCTGGTGTTATCACGCAGATGCGGTCCACGACGCGAGCTTAAAGGACGTAGCCTGATGAAAGCGTCAGAACCAGGGATGCGAACGCAAGGTCGAACGGGCTCACCGCCTGTCTTACCTGCAACCAGATCGCCTTCACCACTTGGGCTTCGGCGTGTCGCTAGGCTCACCGCATCGTCGCGAGCTGTACCGCGAGCGCACAGGCTCGGTCGTACTCGTCGACATTGATCCATTCGTCGATCGTGTGTGGCTCGTTCTGCCCTGCGCCGAAGGTTACGGTCGGAATACCGTGGCGGACCATCCAGTTCGCGTCGAGCCCGCCATTCGCGGCGCGGATGGTCGGTGTTCCGCCCATGCTGGACACCGCCGCGACCGCGCGCCTGACCACGGGCAGGCTATCCTTCATGCGGAACGGATAGTAGTCGGTCTCGGCCTTGAACTTGACGCGCCCTGACTTGCCATCGCTGTTCTTGACGCGCTTTGCAGCCTTCTCGAACGCCGCCTTGTAGGCTGTGGTGATCTCCTTGAAGAACTTGCGGTCGTGGCTGCGGCTTTCGCCGCGCACGTGCACGTAGTCGGTGACGACGTTGGTTGCGTCTCCAGCCGGCCGGCCGTCACCGCCGGTGACGGGGCCGACATTGCTCGTGCCCTGCCGCTTGCGTTTCACCACCTTGCCGAACCAGCCACCCGCCTTCACGTCCGCGAGCGCGAGCGCAAGGATCATGGTCGAACTGATTCCCCGCTCCGGTGCGACGCCGGCATGCGAGGCGCGGCCGAAAATCT
>NZ_JBEKXH010000589.1:0-3605 GCF_049512235.1 Bradyrhizobium sp. | reverse complement strand
ACCACGCCGGTGCCGTGGTCGATGAAGAAGCTCTCGCCAATTTCGGCGCCGGGATGAATGTCGATCCCGGTCTGCGCGTGGGCGAGTTCGGCGATGATCCGGGCCAGCAGCGGCGCCCCCAGCAGATACAGCCGATGGGCGAAGCGATGACGGATGATGGCCGCCACCCCGGGATAGCAGAACACCACCTCGTCCAGGCTCTTGGCCGCTGGGTCGCCGTCGAAGGCCGCGCGAATGTCGCTATCCAACAGCGCCCGGATTCGTGGCAAGTCCTGCGCGAAATCGTTCGCCACGTCGAGCGCCCTGCGCTCCAGCTCGCTCGGGCCGAGAGATTCGTCCGCGTCCAGCAGATGTAATTCGCGTCGAACCTGCTGCCGCAGTGCGCGCAAGGCGTGATCCAACGTGTCCGCCACGAACAGATCGACATCGTCGGCGGCTAGCCCCGGCGACCCGAAATGGCGCGGGAACAGCGCCGCCACAAGGCCGGCGACGATCCCGGCCACGGCCTCGCGCGACGGCAGTTCCGGCAGCGACCGGCCCGGATAACGTTGGGCTTGCGAATTCGCGCCGATCGCCGCCAACTCGGCGACGATGTCGTCCAGCTTCCAGGACCTGTCAGAACCGACGCTCGTGTCGCGCCAAGGGCTCACGCGGCGATCCCGAGCGCGTCGAACACTCCGTCGAACAGGATCGAACTCAGATAGCGTTCGCCCGAATCCGGCAGTATCACAACGATGGTCTTGCCAGCATGCTCGGGACGCTTGGCGAGCCGCACCGCCACGGCGACCGCGGCGCCGCTTGAAATGCCCGACAGGATTCCTTCTTCGTTGGCAAGGCGCCGCGCGTAGAGCACCGCCTCCTCGTTGGTGGTCTGCTCGATTGCATCGACGAGCGAGAGATCGAGCACGTCGGGCACGAAGCCAGCGCCGATGCCCTGAATCTTGTGCGGACCCGGCTTCAGCGGCTCGCCCGCTCGCCTCTGGCTCAGCACCGGACTCGCCGTCGGCTCGACCGCGACCGACAGGATGTTCTTGCCGCGGGTCTTCTTGATATAGCGCGACACTCCTGTGATGGTCCCTCCAGTGCCGACACCGGACACAAAGATATCGACAGCGCCATCGGTATCGTTCCAGATTTCCGGACCCGTCGTCTGCTCGTGGATCGCCGGATTGGCGAGATTCTTGAACTGCTGCAGCAGTACATAGCGATCGGGTGCGGCAGCGGCGATCTCTTCCGCCTTGGCAACCGCGCCGCCCATGCCCTTCGCACCCTCGGTCAGAACCAGCTTCGCGCCGAACGCGATCAGGAGTTTGCGCCGTTCAAGGCTCATGGTCTCGGGCATCGTCAACGTCAACGGGATGCCGCGCGCCGCGGCGACGAACGCCAGCGCGATCCCGGTATTGCCACTGGTGGGCTCGACGATCTCCTTGCCGGGGCCAAGCAAACCGCGCTTCTCGGCATCCAGGATCATCGCCGCGCCGATCCGGCATTTGACGGAATAGGCGGGGTTGCGGCCCTCGATCTTGGCGAGCACCGTGGCTGGCGCGCCTTCGGTCAATCGATTGAGGCGGATCAGCGGCGTTCCGCCGATCGATTGCGCGTTGTCTTCGAACCATTTTGCCATCGTGATGCTCCTGTTGCTGGTCGCGGCCCCGAGCGACATGACCCTGCCGGGCGAACTTCACTTCGCGGGGCGAGATCGCACATGGTCACGATCTCCTGTGTCATCACACCCGGATCGGTAATTGCAATATCACCCGGAACCAGTACCAAGACACCGCGAACGAATCGCAATAGTCACTTTGGAATAATTTGTGCGCCAGTCCGCCATTGACAAAGTCTCCATTCTTCACGGGCGGCATTGTGCAAAACATTTTTCCGGCACACGAAGGCGCAACTACCATGCCGGCAGCACCGCGCCCTTGAACTTGGCGAGCACGAAATCGCGGACCTCCGGGGTGTGATAGCTCTCCACCAAAATCTTCACCCAGGGCTTGTCCTTGTCGACGGTCCGCACCGCGATCAGGTTGACATAGGGCCCCTTGGGAGCTTCGCGAAGGATCGAATCCTTGACCGGGTCGAGGCCCGCCTGGGTGGCATAGTTGGTGTTGACAGCGGCCGCATCGACATCATCGAGGGTCCGCGCCGTCTGGGCCGCGTCCACCTCGACGATCTTCAATTTCTTCGGGTTGTCGGTGATGTCGGCCACCGTGGGCTTAAACCCGACGCCTTCCTTCAGCTTGAGGACTCCCTTGTCCTGCAACAGCAGGAGTACGCGGCCGCCATTAGTCGGATCGTTGGGAATTGACAGCGTCCCGCCCGCCGGGACCGCGTCCCAACTCCTGTACTTCCTGGAATAGACGCCGATCGGGAAGTTCACCGTGAGACCGGCCGGTTCGATCTTGTATCCGCGATCGGCCTTCTGGTTGTCGAGATAGGGCTGATTTTGAAACGAGTTCGCCTGGATGTCGCCGGCGTCGAGCGCGGCATTGGGCACCACATAGTCGGTGAATTCGACGATCTGGATGTCGAGCCCCTGCTTCGCCGCGATCGGCTTGACAGCCTCAAGAATCTGCGCGTGCGGTCCCGCCGTGACGCCGACCTTGATGGTTTCGGCGCTCACCGGGAGCGCCATCGCGGCAGCGGCAATTACCGACAGAGAAATCATGCGCAAGGACATCTTCGCCTTCCTTTCCATCGAGCCGAATCGACGCCGCTCACGACTTTCGCGAGCGCTTGTCAAATCGACTAGCGAGCAATTCACCAATGGTCTGCACGCCCTGAACGAGCACGATGAGCACGATCACGACGATCGCCATGACATCCGGCATGAAGCGCTGGTAGCCATAGCGGATACCGAGATCGCCGAGACCGCCGCCGCCCACCGCGCCGACCATCGCGGAATAGCCGAGCAGGCTGACAACCGTCAGCGTCAGCGCCAGCGTCACCGACGGCAACGCCTCGGGCAGCAGCACTTTCTGCACGATCTGTAGCGGACTGGCGCCGAACGCCCGCGCCGCCTCCACCAGGCCCTGATCGACTTCCCGGATCGCCGCCTCGACGACGCGCGCGATGAAGGGGGTCGCTGCGATCGCCAGCGGCACCACGGCGGCGCGGGTTCCGATTGAGGTACCGACGATCAGCCGCGTCAGCGGGACGATCGCCACCACCAGGATGATGAACGGCGTCGAGCGCGTCGCATTGACGACAAGACCCAGAATACGGTTGACAGTCGGCGCCGGAAATAGCTCCCCCGCCCGGCTGGTGGCAAGGAAAATGCCGAGCGGCAGTCCGAAAAGCGTTCCGAAGGCACCCGACAAAGCCACCATGGTGAGTGTATCAAGCGTCGACCATGCGATCAGTTGCAGTATTTCAGGCGACATAGCCGAGGTGCTCCACGGTGTTCTGGCCGGCCTTGAAATCCTCGATGTTTCTCGTGAGCAGAGCGGGCTCGGCTGCGACGGATACGATCAGCGTCCCAAACGGCCGTTCGGCGATGGTTTCGATCTGGCCATGCAGAATATTGAAGTCGACGCCATAGCTGCGCGAGATCCGGGACAGCACCGGATGGTCGGCGGCGCCGCCGGTAAAGGCGATGCGCAGAA
>NZ_JBEKXH010000588.1:0-3609 GCF_049512235.1 Bradyrhizobium sp. | reverse complement strand
AATCCAACGGCGGACCATCGTCACTGGGGACTCGAGAGCTACGTCGCCGCGCTCGACGAAGCCGTCGACGCCGCGCGCGATGTGACCGGCAGCGACGATATCTCCATGATGGGATCCTGTTCGGGCGGCATCACGTCTGCCGCTTATTTTGCGACGCTCGGGAGCGCGGCGGAAGGCAAAATAAGGAACATGGTGTTGGCGGTCTGCCTGCTTGACCCGAACACGGCGGAGGAGAGCGCTTTCGGCTGTCTGATGACGCCGGAGACCATGCGCGCGGCCAAGGAGGCATCGCGCCTGCGCGGCATTTTGGAAGGCCACGATCTGGCGCGGATGTTTGCCTGGATGCGGCCGAACGATCTGATCTGGAACTACTGGGTCAATAACTACCTGCTCGGCAATCAGCCGCCGGCTTTCGACATCCTGTTTTGGAACGCCGACACCACCCGACTTCCGGCCCGGCTGCACAGCGACTACCTTGATCTCTATTTTACGAATCCGTTCGTCAATCCCGGGAAGCTCACGCTGCACGACAACGCCGTCGACATGAGCAGGATCAAGGTTGACAGCTACGTCATTGCTGGCGTGACCGACCACATCACGCCATGGAGAGGTGTGTACAAAACAGCGCAGATCATGGGCGACGGTGCGACCTTTGTGCTGTCGAACAGTGGCCACCTCCAGAGCCTTATCAATCCGCCGAGCAATCCGAAGGCGTCATTCATGATCGGGACCGTCAGTCCAGCCGGGCCGGACGAATTTTTGACAACGTCCGAGAAGCGAAAGGGAAGCTGGTGGCTCGATTGGCGCGATTGGCTGCACGCGCGGTCGGGCGAAGAGGTGAGTGCGCCCACCTCGCTTGGCAGCGAGCGCCACTCCGTCATTGCGCCGGCGCCGGGGACCTACGTCTTTGACTGACAATCCAGCCAATGGAGGCCGATCGAGCCGAAAGCCCGAGCCGGGCCCGACGGCAGCGATGTCGGGAGCGATCGAGGTCCGGCAAATCTCGATTGGCGGACAGTCGCTTCAGGTCGCCATCAAGCATGGCGGGACCAGCGTGCCACCATTGCTGCTATTCAACGGCATCGGCGCGAATTGGGAATTGGCGCGGCCGCTCCTTGAGGCGCTGAGCCATACGACGGCGATCATCTTCGACGTGCCCGGCGTCGGCGGCTCGCCGAGCCCGCTGCTGCCGTACCGCCCGTCGACGCTCGCGCGGCTTGCCGCCGGTGTGGTTGCGGAACTGGGCTACGCGGAGATCGACGTCGCCGGCGTATCCTGGGGAGGGGGCATCGCGCAGCAATTCGCGCACCAATATCCGAAGCTGTGTCGGCGGCTGGTGCTCGCCGCGACGGCGCCGGGGGCCATCATGGTGCCGGCAAGCCTTTCCGTGCTGTGGAAGATGGCGACGCCGCGGCGTTACATCGACAAGGATTACATGAGCAAGGTCGCGCCGGATATCTATGGCGGCGCCTTCCGCAAGGATCCATCCGCGATTGCCTCGCACGCGGGTGCGATGCATGGCGCGCGGAGCCTCGGTTACCTCTACCAGCTGCTCGCCTTGGCGGGATGGACGAGTCTGCCGTGGCTGTGGTCGCTGCCACAGCCGACGCTTGTCCTGATGGGCAGCGACGATCCACTGGTTTCTCCAATCAACGGCCAGATCCTGGCGCGCCTGATCCCGAACGCGGAGCTGCGCATGATCGACGACGGGCATCTGTTCATGGTCACGCGGCCGGCAGGAACCGCGGCTTTGATCGAGGCTTTTCTGGCTGGCGAGACCAAGCATGTCGAACCGGAAGCGGGCCTGCTATCGCGACTCGTCAACGGGACAAGGCGTCTCTTTCTGACGCCAACAGGCGGAGACCAACAGACCTGAGAGAGCATCGGTAGCTAAACCTCATTGATCTGAGGGAGGAATCCATGGCGAACCCGCAGGAGACACAAGCTGGAAAGTCGGACTACGCGCCGCCGCCCATTGATGGCGATTTCTACAGGATTGCCAGCGTGTTGAACGACAAGGAGCGAGCGCTGCTCGGGCGCGTTCGCGGCTTTACGGAGGACGTGGTCGCGCCGGTGATAGAGGATTACTGGGGCCGCGACGAATTTCCCTTCGCGATGATTCCGAAGATGGCCGAGGTCGGCATCGGGGGTATTGGCTACCACGGCTATGGCGCGGCCGGTGGCAGCTGGCTGTTGAACGGCTTTGTCGCGATGGAGCTGGCCCGGGTCGATGCATCAGTTGCGACGTTCTGGGGCGTCCATACGGGGCTGTCGGCCGGCTCGATTTATTTGTGTGGTGACGAGGAGCAGAAGCAGCGCTGGCTGCCGTCCATGATGCGCTTCGAGAAGATCGGCTCGTTCGGTCTGACGGAGCCGCTGGTGGGGTCGGCGGCATCAGGCGGGATGATGACGACCTGCCGCCGCGAGGGTGACAACTGGATCCTCAACGGCCAGAAGAAATGGATCGGCAATGCCACTTTCGCCGACATCAACGTGATCTGGGCGCGTGAGGAGGGCTCGAATCAGGTCAAGGGATTTGTCGTCGGCAAGGACAATCCCGGCTTCTCGGTCGAGAAGATCAAGACCAAGATGGCGCTAAGGGTCGTACAGAACGGGCTTATCACCCTGAGCGACTGCCGGGTGCCGGAGACGGATCGTCTGCAGAACGCCAACACGTTCAAGGACACGGCTAAGGTCCTGAGGATGACGCGCACCGGGGTGGCCTGGTTCGCCGTGGGCTGCCAGATGGGCGCATACGAGCATGCGCTGCGCTATGCGACCGAGCGGCAACAGTTCGGAAGGCCAATCGGCGGATTTCAGCTCGTGCAGGATCTGCTGGTGCGTATGCTCGGCAATGTCACGTCGACCCAGGCGATGATGCTGCGTCTCGCCCAGCTACAGGACGAAGGCGTGATGCGGGATGAGCACGCATCGCTGGCGAAGGCGTTCTGCACCGTCAAATGCCGCGAGACCGTCGGCTATGCGCGTGAGCTGCTCGGCGGCAATGGCATCCTGCTCGAAAATCACATCGGACGCTTCGTGGCCGACGCCGAAGCGATCTACTCCTATGAAGGGACCAGAGAGATGAACACGCTGATCGTCGGCAAGTCCATTACCGGACTGAGTGCTTTTGTCTGACGCAAACGCGCCGACGAACCGGCGGTAACCCGCTCACCAGCAGCGACGAGGAATCGACATGAACGGCGCAGAAAGCCTTTTACGGACGCTTGTCGGATCGGGCGTGGAGGTCTGTTTCGGCAATCCCGGCACATCGGAAATGCATTTCGTGGCGGCGCTCGACAGGGTCGAGGGCATGCGGGTCGTGCTCGGTCTTTTCGAAGGCGCGGTCACCGGGATGGCCGATGGTTACGGCCGCATGGCGGAGAAGCCAGCTGCCACTCTGCTGCACTTGGGGCCAGGGCTCGCGAATGGGCTCGCCAATCTCCACAACGCTCGTCGCGCCGGAACGCCGGTTGTCAATATCGTCGGTGACCATGCGACCTATCATGCGCAATATGATGCGCCGCTTGCGTCGGACGTTCATGGTTTTGCCCGGCCGGTCTCCGGTTGGGTGCATTCGTCGGCGAGCGCCCGGACTGTGGCCTCGGA
>NZ_JBEKXH010000587.1:0-3620 GCF_049512235.1 Bradyrhizobium sp. | reverse complement strand
GGGGGGTCCATCGGCAGGAACCGCTGCTTCGGTGAACGCCGCACCACCCCCCACCCCCGACCCCTCCCCGCCACGCGCGATGCGCGTGGGGGAGGGGAGCTTATGACCTCATCCTGGTCCGAATCGGGGTCAGCCGAATTGGGGTCAGAGAATTAGAGTGGATTTGGCTGCTAAGCCGGCATCTCGGGATTGGGCGGCCTGCCTTTCAGTTACGGATTTGGCGTCGAAATTGACACCCGATCGGCAAGCCACTCGACCAGAGTAAGCGTGATCACACTTTTTGATGGTCCTTCGTCCGAGCTATTTGATGGTTCGTTGGTGGGTGGGCGGCCCCGACGCACTCAAGCGTGCCATCGTGCTCGCGGCCGTCAAGGACGCTTCGCGCCGCTTTCGCGGTGGCCCGAAGACGGGCCATCCTTGACCGCCGCTGCGCGCGACGGCACTGGCAGCGTGCAGGTCGGGACGGAGGGATGGTGCCGATCGAACAAAGGGATAGGACGTGCGGCGTGATCAGTGTTGCGGTCAGCGCGGATGGAAGCGCTTTGCTGGACTTCCCGCTACCGCTTCCGACGTGCTGTAGAGCGAGCGGGAAGCGGAAGTGGAAGCGGGCTTCGGGCCGCCGATCCCGGCCCTTAGTGGGTTGTCATCTTGATTGCCGCGCGACCACTGCTTGGCGCTCGATGAGCCGATAACCATCACCGGACCTGACGATGCGGCCTTCGGAGGTCAGCGCTGCGAGGCGCTCGTAGAGGGTTGCGGTACGCACGCGGCAACGTGTGCGCAGCTCGGAGAATGGCAGCGGATGGTCGAGATCGGTGAGCGCCGTGGTGATGCGCTCATCGACCGAGCTTGGCGGCGGCGCTTGCGGCGTGCGCCGGTCGACGACTTCAAGCGCGAGCGCATCGCCGCGTTGGACGAGTTCGAGCGTGACGATGGGCATGGCGGGCGCGGCGCGGTGCTCGACGGTGAGGGTGAGGTCATCGCCATTGCGGCGCAGATAGAGGTTGGAGTCGCCCCAGGCGTGGAACTCGGACGATCCGCGCAGGGCCTGGCCGGCGCGGACGCGGCCGGCGCCCTTCTTGGCGTGGTGGACGACGATGACGGCTATGCCGTGTCGTCGCTGCAGCACGCGCAGATAGGCGAGCAGCGGGGCGACCTCGCCTGAGGCGTTCTCATCGATGCGATGCAGGCGCACGAAGGGATCGAGCACGAGCAGCCGCGGCTGGAGCTTGGCTATGGTCTCGTCGAGGCTTTTGCGGTCGGCCTCGATATCGAGCCGCACGGTGGGCGCGGTGATGACGTGCACGTCGAGATCGGCGAGCGCGACGCCTGCGGCGGCGCAGATGCCTTCGAGCCGCTGGCGCACGATATGCAGCGCGTCTTCGGCGGCGAACAGCAGAACCCGCCCGGCGCGTGGGACGGCGAAGCCGCGCAGGCACGGCGTGCCTGCGGCGACCGCGACGGCGAGGTCGAGGGCGAGGAAGGATTTGCAGCATTTGGGCTCGCCGCCGATGATGCCGACCGCCTGCTCGGACCACAGGCCTGTGACCAACCAGCGCTGATCCTCGGCGCGCGCCGCGAGGAGATGGGCCGGCTCGACCGGCAACAGGCTCATCGCCGTCGTCCTGCCGCGGCCCTGGTGTCGGCTTGTGGCGAGCAGGTCTCGAGGAACAGCTTCTCGTCGATCTGGCGGAGCTCGTGCTGGGCGGCATGAGCGAGCAGTTCGCCCGCCATGTTCATCAGCGCGCGCAGGTTGCCCTGGGCGTGATCGCACAAGGTGGCAATCAGCTCCGCGGTCATCAGCTTGGCGGCCCCTGCCTTATGCAGCGCCTGCCTGAGGCATTCGGCCAGTTCGTCGGGCGCGGCGCGATCGAGCGCGAGGCGCACGCGCATACGGCTGCCGAGCGGCAGGAACTCGTCGGTGCGCAAGCGCTCTGTCAGGCGGGCGTCGCCGGCCAGCACCACCGTGAGCAGGATGTGGGAGTCGAGCCGCGCGGAAGCGAGAAGGCGCAGCTCGGAGAGAACTGCCGGCAGCATCTCCTGCGCTTCGTCGACGATCAGCACGGGCCGCGAGAACGCGGCGTCGATATGGGTCTGCCATCGCTCGCGCAGCACCTTGGCGCCGCCCCAGCGGTTATGCGGGTGGAGCACGACGCCGAACAGCTCGCCCATCTCGCGATAGAAGTCGGCGAGGCCGGCCTGGGGACGGCTGATCACGCCGACCCTGACATCGCGTTGCGCTGCGAGCCGCTCGGCGAGAACGCGCAGCGTCACCGACTTGCCGGTGCCGGGCGCGCCGGTGACGAGGGCAAAGCCGCCTTCGCCGGCGAGTTGCTCAACCCGCCAGCAGAACGACTCGATCTGCGGCGTGATGCGCAGCGCCTCGACCGGGACGTCGGGTGCAAACGGGTTCCACTTGAGGCCGTAGAGTGCGAGCAGTTTTTTGTTCACGTGTCGTCTCCTTCGTCCTTGGGGAGATAAGGCGGCGGCAATCCGGTCGCGGCCTGCTGGTCGATCAGCCGGGCGAGCAGCGGCGCGATGGCGCCGGCCGTCTTGATGGGCTCGCTTTGACCGGCGTCGGGCTTTGCCGTCAGCTTGTCGAGCGGCCGGCGCAGCCCGCTGGCGTTTTTGGTCTTGTCCTGTGGATAGAGCCGGCACAGCACCGTGCCGGTGCGGCTGTCCACCAGATGGACCGTCGTGAGATCCCAGCTGGCGAAGCGGACCTCGGCGCCGCGCAGATGGCGGTAGCGGTTTGGCACTTCGAAGCGGCGGCCCGCGATCACCACGGTGCCGTCGCTCTTGCGCTGGGTGCGCTGCTCGGTGCGGGTGAAGGCGAGCCGCAAGGCCGCGCTGTCTGGGCTTGGCCGCGTTACCTCGGGACCTCTGAGGAAGCGGGCGACCGGCGCTTCGCCGATCTCGGAGTGGAGCTTGCGATTATAGTCGTGCTCGGCCCAGGCCTGGGTCGCCTCGTTGAGCAGCGCGAGCGTGAGGTCCGGCACGTCCTCCAGCATGGCCAGCAGCCGGCCCTCGACCGGGCCCCAGAACGCCTCCTGCTTGGCGTTCTGGTAAGGGCTATACGGCAGCGTGGTCTGGTGCACGATGCCGAGCCGGGCGAGCCCTTCGGCGATCTCCGACGCCGTCATGGCGGCGCCATTGTCGCTCAGCACCGAGCGCGGCAGGCCACGCTTCTGGAACGCCTGCGACAAGCCGTGCGCCACGTTCTCGGCGTTCTCCGCCAGGTACCATTGCAGGTGACAGGCAAGCCGCGAGCGGTCGTCGAGCACGCCGAACAGGATCGGTGTCTGCCACTCGCCACGTGGCGTGAGCACCTTGCGCGATCCGACGTGGCAATCCCAATGCCACAGGCCGTTGACATACTCGGCCTCGTAGCTGCGCACCTCACGATCGAGCAGGCGCGCCTCGGCGCGCTCGGCGCCTTCGGTCCGGCGCGATGTGAGGCGCCGGCGCTTGTCGAGACCATGAGCCTCGAGAAAGCGGCGCAGTGTCGAATAGGATGGCAACGGCACGAGCTCGGGCTGCTTCTCGGCCAGTGCGAGCAGGTTGTCATGATGCAGCCTGGCGCTCCAGCTCTTGTGCGCGGCATATTGCGCCAGCACGGC
>NZ_JBEKXH010000586.1:0-4155 GCF_049512235.1 Bradyrhizobium sp. | reverse complement strand
CGGGCATTGGCCTCTCACTCCCTCTCCCGCTCTTCGCGGGGGAGGGTGGGGTGGGGGCGCGGCATCGGCGGTGTTGGTTACGTGTGGCCGCGATTACCTGATCGATGGATTTCGCCCGGAGCTTCCCCCACCCCAACCCTCCCCCGCGAAGAGCGGGAGAGGGAGCGCAGCATCGCAAGCGTCGATATGATCAGAATTTCGGAAACGCCGGATCTGGATAGTGTGACGATTCCCAGAAACCAATCGGTTCAAAACTCTCGGACCTCATCCTGAGAGGGTGAGAATTTTCGATTTTTGAGTTTTCCAACATGAGTCAAATTAGGACTTAGGCCCTACGGAAACGCCGAAATGCCAATACATTCTCACTCTCTGAGGAGCCCGGCAGAGCGCAGCGAAGCTGGGCGTCTCGAAGGATGGCAGCTTGCACGGCCACCAGATGCGGCCATCCTTCGAGACGCATCGCTTCCGCGATGCTCCCCGGGGATGATGTTGGGCGAGCATCCGGCGCGGCTATACGTCATGGTCTTGGATCCACGGGTGTTCCGCCATGACCATCGGCGTCATCGAACAATCGACCAGCAGCCCGCGCTCCGGCGGCAAGCCTTCGGCCGCCAAGAGCTGGCTCAAGGCGATCGAACTCACCTCCCGCATCGAGGCCGATCCCTCGCGGCTGTTTGCGGATATCGTCGAGCAATGGTCGGAACGACAACCCGATCGTGCCGCGCTGATGTCGGAGACCGAGAGATTCAGCTACCGCCAACTGGCCGAGCGGATCAACTGTTACGCCCGCTGGGCGTTGGCTGTCGGAATTGAACCAGGCGACCCCGTTTGCCTGTTGATGCCGAACAGTGCGGATTATATCGCCGCCTGGCTCGGCATCGGCAAGGTCGGCGGCGTCGTAGCGCTGATCAATACCAAACTGGTTGGGCCGTCGCTGGCCCATTGCATGAATGTCGCCCATGCCGGCCACATCATACTCGCTCCCGAGCTGGTCGGCGCATTCGAAGCCGCGTTGCCCGATCTGACCCGCATGCCGAAAATCTGGATTCGCGGCAGCCGCAATGATGAGCGCAGCATCGACGCCGCGCTGGATCAAACTGACAAGAGCCCGCTATCGCCCGCGGAGCGGCGCGGGATCACCATCAACGATCGCGCTTTGCTGATCTACACTTCCGGCACCACAGGCCTGCCGAAGGCGGCCAGCATCAGTCACCGCCGCATCCTGAACTGGGGCCAATGGTTTGCCGGCATGACCGACGCCTCGATCGACGACCGGCTGTATGACTGCCTGCCGCTGTTTCACAGCGTCGGCGGCGTCGTCGCGCCGTGCAGCATGCTGTGCGCGGGCGCCTCGGTGGTGCTCGCGGACACATTTTCCGCGCGGACCTTCTGGCAGGATATCGCGCGCTGGGATTGCACGCTGTTCCAGTATATCGGCGAACTCTGCCGCTATCTTCTGAAGGCGCCGGGTTCCGAATTCGAAGACCGGCATCGGCTTCGGCTCGCCTGCGGCAACGGTCTGCGCGGCGATATCTGGCAGGCCTTTCAGGCGCGCTTTGGCATCCCGCAGATCCTCGAATTCTATGCCGCGACCGAAGGCAATTTCTCGCTCTACAATGTCGAGGGCAAACCGGGCGCGATCGGCCGGATTCCGCCGCTGCTCAGCCATCGTTTCCCCGCCGCGATCATTCGCCTCGATCCCGGCACCGGCGTGCCCGTTCGCGGCGCCGAGGGTCTTTGCATCACCTGCGCCCGCAATGAGGTCGGCGAAGCCATCGGCCGGATTGGAACGGCCGATGGCGGCGGCGGCCGCTTCGAGGGTTACACCGACGCGACCGAGACCGAAAAGAAAATCCTGCGCGACGTGCTGGCGCCTGGTGATGCCTGGTTTCGCACCGGCGATCTGATGCGGCTCGATGACACCGGCTTTTTTCATTTCGTCGATCGGGTCGGCGATACCTTCCGCTGGAAGGGCGAGAATGTCGCGACCTCCGAAGTCAACGCAGCCGTGCTGGATTACCCCGGCGTGGTTGATGCGTCGACCTATGGCGTCAATATTCCCGGCGCCGACGGCCGCGCCGGCATGGCCGCGATCGTGGCCGGCGATCGCTTTGATCTTGAGCCGTTCCACGCGCATCTTGCGCGGCGGCTGCCGCCTTATGCCCACCCGGTATTCCTCCGCCTGTGCGCCGGCCTGGACGTGACCGAAACCTTCAAGCACAAGAAGCATCAGCTGGCGCGTGAGGGATTCGATCCCGGTGTCGTGAAGGACCCGCTCTTTTTCAAAGAACCCGCCTCGGGATCTTATGGTCCAATCGATGATGCGATTTTTGCGCACATCCTGGACGGTTCGATCAGGCTGTAGGGCGGATTGGAGCGCAGCGTAATCCGCCATCTCGCCGGCGATAAAGCGGCGGGTTACGCCGGAGCCTGGTATCGGGCCGCGCGTTGCGCGCGCCCGGTGAATTTACGCGACTTTTTGGAGCGGTTGAAGCCAAAGAACCCCTACGTCCTGTCGATCCTGTAGGGGCGACCCTTGTGGTCGCCCTCCTTCGGCGCCCCCGCATCTTACCCGTTTCATCCAGGGGGGTCGGCCAAAGGCCGGTGGCGAACTTTTTGTAAGCATTGCATTTACCAATCGGCGCACATGATCGCCCAAAGCTGGAGTTAATTCACCTTTGCGCGCTACCAAGGCGCTCCAAACAAGCTAATTAAGTCAGAGAGCCCAAGTCATGACGGTAAAAGCAAAGATCATCGCCGCGATGCAGCAGATCGCCCGGGAGCAGCAGGTGACGTTGCCGCCGCTCGACGACGACCTGTCGCTGCACGAAACCGGTTTCGATTCGCTCGGTTTTGCCATTCTGGTGGCGCGGCTCGAAGACGATCTCGGTATTGATCCGTTTACGATCGCGCAGGACGCGGCGTTTCCTCTCACCATAGGCGATTTTATCAGGGCCTATGAAAATGTCCCCGCGTGAAGTATTCGCGCTGCGGGGCTATCTCGGTCCGGAGCGTGCGGGCCGCACGATTTCGGATGCGCGGCAGATCGGGTCGCTGACGGATATCCCGGCGCAGACCTGTCTCTCCAATCGCCTTGGCGAACTCGCCGGGCGCGCGGTGCTGCTGGCCGCCGGGGATCAGCTGACCGCCGCGATCGCGATGACGGAGATCGACGGCATCGCGCGGCGCATGCTGCTCTGTCCGCCCGATTTCAATGCCGGTGACATCAATACCCTGATCGAGGATGCCGGCATCGACGCGGTCGTCAGCGATGACGTGTCGAAATGGGCTTCTTCCGGGATCGACCTCATCGTCAAGGCCGTAGCGCCGGCGCGCGCGGCCGCGCGCGCGCAAACCGAGCGGGCGACGGAATGGCTGATGCTGACTTCCGGCACTTCGGGCGCACCGAAAATCGTCCGCCATAGCCTGGAGGGACTGACCGGCGCGATTGTCGCTGACGATGTCGGGCGCGGCGCGCCGCCGGTGTGGGCGACCTTTTATGACATCAGGCGCTATGGCGGCCTGCAGATCTTCCTGCGCGCCGTGATCGGCGGTGGCTCGATGGTGCTGTCCGATCCCACTGAGCCGATCGCCGATACCATTGCGCGGCTGCGCGCACGCGGTGTGACGCACATTTCGGGAACGCCGTCGCACTGGCGCAAGCTTTTGATGAGCGGCGCGGTTTCCAAGTTCTCTCCGCGTTACCTGCGCTTGTCCGGCGAGATTGCCGACCAGGCCGTGCTGGATGGCTTGCGCCGGGCCTTTCCCGAAGCCTCGATCGGTCATGCCTATGCCTCGACCGAGGCCGGTGTCGGCTTTGCCGTGAACGATGGGCTCGAAGGTTTTCCGGCCAGCCTGATCGGGGAAGGCCGTGATGGTGTCGATATGAAGGTCGAAGACGGATCGCTGCGGATACGCTCGACCCGGACCGCGCATGGCTATCTCGGCCGCAACGCCGCCGCGCTGACTGACCCCTGCGGTTTCGTCGATACCGGCGACATGGTCGAACGGCGCGGCGAGCGCTATTACTTCGTCGGCCGTCGTGGCGGCATCATCAATATCGGCGGCCTCAAGGTTCATCCCGAGGAAATCGAGGCCGTCATCAACCGCCATGCCGAGGTGCGGATGTCGCGCGCCAGATCGCGCCGCAGCCCG
>NZ_JBEKXH010000585.1:0-3658 GCF_049512235.1 Bradyrhizobium sp. | reverse complement strand
TGAAGAAAGCCCATAGCAGGCACTGAATTCCTTTGCCTGAATGCTGCGCTTCTGCCCCGCCGTGACGCCCGCTTTCTCCTGTGGGCGCGCTGTGGATGAGTGCGATGCCGCCTTGACGCGAGGCGCTGCGATCCCGAGGGTCATATTGAGAACGCGGCGCGGCGAAGCCCGCAGCGTGGACCCTTCCAGCCCTCCATGTCAGTTCAAATCAGGAGTATCCGATGGCCACCTCCGCTGCCGCCGTCAAAGAGGCACCCGCGACGACATTTGCAAAAGACCAGCTCAAGGCCATCATCGAGCGCATCGAACGGCTCGAAGAAGAGAAGAAGACCATCTCGGACGATATCCGCGACGTCTATGCCGAGGCTAAGGGCAACGGCTTCGACGTCAAGGCGCTGCGCACGATCGTGCGCCTGCGCAAGCAGGACGCCAACGAGCGCGCCGAACACGAAACCATCTTGGAGACCTACATGCAGGCGCTCGGAATGCTGTGAGGGGTAAGCGGGCCCTTTTGTCCCTCATCCATGTCTTCCCGGCCAAGCGAGCCGCGTGCGTGCGGGCCGGGGATCCATGATCGCCGATGGGCATGAAGTGCGAGGAGCCAGCCTCCAACGTTCACCTGAGAGGCTTCGGCTTATGGCCAGAACGCTGCAGAGATTGTCGTAGCGATTGTGCTGCGTTGGTTGACGCTCAGTGCAGCGACGCGTTCCGCATTACGAAAGACTGCGTCGGCAGCTCGTCAGTAACAGATCCGGTGAAGCGGTCGCTGGCCAGTCCCATCTGCGGATCGTCTGCGAAATTCATCGTGATCACCGCTTCCGGCTTGATGAAATAGACGCGCATCAAGGTCATGTCGGCATCGCCCAGCACGGTTGCGGACATCGACGTGCTCGCGCTTGGCGCCAGCATCATCATCCGCATCCATGCCGTATTGCCCGCGGACGCGGCGAGCCGCGTCGATCTTGCCACGACGCTGCCCTGCCCCTGCGCTCCCTTGGCGACTACCGTATCGATCGTGGAATCGGCCGCCGAATTATGCGCGGCTAATGCGGGGCGGATGCTGCGCGGAATCGGCGCGCTGGCTGCGACGATGTTGGCGCGGTCGACCGGGGGATTGGAGGGTGGCGCGTAGGCCATCGCCTGCAGGGTGGACACACTCGCAGTCGCCAGCGGGTCGGCGACGGAGTCCAGCGCCCTGCGGGCGCGGATGGCGGCAATCTGCGCCGGCGTTGCCTGTTTCGGGTTGGCCGGGGCCTCGCCCCAGAAGCCGCGCGCATCGATGATGTCAGCCGGTGTCTGCGGCTTCGCTTCGGCCTTTTGAGCCGACGCTGAAGTGTTAGGCGTAATCTTTGCCGGCTGCGCGATCTGGGCGTCGGCCGAGGCCAATTGGAAGGTCTCGGCGGCTATCGGCTTTCTGGCGCGCGGCATCGGCACGGGATCGGCGGATTTGGCGGGCGAGGCGGCCATCACGCTGGCTGGAGCCGGTTTTTCGCGGGCAGCCGGAGCGCCGGCGCTCTCGTCTTCGTCGTCGTACGATTTCCTGCTTCCGAACAATGCGGCAAACAGGCTCGGTCTGGTCTTCGTCAAGTTGGCGTCGCCGTTGTCACGTTGTTCGATGTCGGCGCGGGCGAGTTCGAATCCCTTGAGGGGCTTGCCGTCGGAGGGAATATGTATGGTTCGGCCGTCCGGAAATAGGCGGGCCAGTTGGTCGT
The DNA here is from genome assembly GCF_049512235.1 of Bradyrhizobium sp. GTDB lineage: Bacteria > Pseudomonadota > Alphaproteobacteria > Rhizobiales > Xanthobacteraceae > Bradyrhizobium. Next base: position 1,946 of record NZ_JBEKXH010000585.1, on the reverse strand, counting down.
GGGTCATCCGCGGCCAGTGACGAATGCTGCCGGTATCGAGATGGACGAAAGGCGATCCCGATGTCGGATAGAATCCGACGCCTCCCCGCTGCAGGCGCAGCCCGGCAAAGCGGATCTGCTCGAGCGGCACGTCCGGGATGAAAAAATCCATGGCGTGGCCGAGCATGTGCTGGCTGAAGCGCGCCACTCCTGAAGAACGGCGGCGGAGCATGGCGTTGGTGGCGGGAGAGCGGTAGGCGGAAATGATCTGGATCGGCTTCTTGCCTTCGACGTCGCGATAGACTTCCCAGAGGATGTCGAACAAGTGACGATCCATCACGGTCTGGTCCTGACTGCGCCAGTCGCGCAGATAGTGATTGAGCTCTTGCAGCGCCTCTTCGTCGTAGCGTCCGTCACGCTTGAAGGTGACGGTGAGATCCTCGTTAGAATGGGTGTGGTGGAAAGAAAGGGTGCGGGTCTCGTTCAGCGCGCTCGCATCGTGGACCGATCCGGCTCCCAGCAACAGCAACAGGGACGACAAGCCGAGATGATACCCGGCTTTCGGTAACGACAGCGAGTTGAAACGGCGTGCGAAACAAGACAGCACGTATGACCCCACCCGAGAGGACGACCGACCGAACAACCCTTCCGCGACCCCGTGTGGCGGAAGACGGTAAACACAATCTTAACGCGGGTGGGTCAGCCAAGAATCAAGTCCCACCCCCCAAGTCAGTTCAAACCTAACCTGCCGAGTGTGGCGAAAAATAGCCCATTGCTTAATCCGGCGTGAAGCATGGTCAATTCGGCGGCCCGCAATCCTCCGGGGTCATTGAGATCATTGGGGAATTCCAGCCTGCCGCCCGACGGGATGGTTAATGCCCGCGCCATTTTGTCAATTTCGCGGCGGCACTGGATACCTCACGACCGCTAAAGTCGTGACAAGCTACGGACGAGATTGCTTGGCAAAACATCCTGCGAGAGCGGGCCCTTTAGCCTCGGCCAACAGGGCTGAGGAGCGCATCCGATAACTGCCGATGATGCGAAGATCGCACCGAGGGCGAGGTGTGGTGCTGCAAACCTGGAATTGTGATAACCGGCTGCGGTAGACCGCAATTGCGCGATCGCAAGCGGGTCATCGCTTTGCAAGCGATGACGTTGCTTCGGCTACCGCCGTCAGCGGGTTATTATCCGTCGCTGCAGCCGACGGCCCGGCACCGATGGAGGAGGCGTTGATGCCCCGAACAGCCGCTCGAAGAACGAAGCGCCGGAGGAAAACAACGATCCGGAAGATGAATTGTCGCTGGCAAAGCTGACGCCTGTGGGCAGATTGCCGGCCGGACGAACGTAGTTCGGCTGCGAATGGGCAACCACGTTTTCCAGATCCTTGCTTCTGCCGTTGCGAAGCATTGCCAGCATGGTGGCGTCGCGGCCGTAAACATCCCGGCGGAACTGCAGCTTGCCGGCGTCATCCACAAAGGCCGTCTGGTAGGTGATATTGACCGGTATCGGCGTTGGAAATTTGAGGTCGATCTCGCCCTGGCCATACAGACTGCGGATTTTTTCCGGCGTGTAATGCTCGTTCGGCTCCGTGATGTTCAGGAGCGTCGCGGCATATTGATCCGGATTCTGGACCCGCATGCAGCCATGGCTGAACGCGCGCTCGTCTCTGGCGAACAAGTTCTTGTCCGGGGTATCGTGCTGATAGACCAGGAACTTGTTCGGGAAATTGAAGCGGATGCGCCCGAGCGCATTGGCTTCGCCGGGCGGCTGCGAAATGTGGATGCCGCCGTCGCGATCGCGTTCCAGCCGCAGCCCCATGCGCTGAAGCACAGTCGGATCCTGCTGCAGCGCCGGCAGATATTCGTTGTAGATGATCGAGGGCGGCACGTTCCAGGTCGGATTGACCGTGATGAATTTCATGGTCTCGGTCAACAGCGGCGTCGCGTGAATCCCGGGTTGTCCGGTGA
>NZ_JBEKXH010000584.1:0-3660 GCF_049512235.1 Bradyrhizobium sp. | reverse complement strand
AGGCCCTTCTTGCGGTTGTTGCGCAGGCAGACCAGCTTGTCGCCGGCCACCGGCAGCGGATCCTCGATGTTCCGTTTCTGCCGCACCCGCATGTTGTAGGCGCGACGCGTGTTGTTACGCCCGACCAGCACCTGGTCGGCATTCATCACTTTGTTCGGGTCGAGTTCGGCGCGCGACACCACCTCGCTTTCTCCGTAGCGGCCGATTTCGAGCGCGCGGCCCTCGCGGATATCCATCGACATCCGCACGATCGGATCGTTCTGCGCCTGGCGATGCACTTCGGTCAGCATCGCGTCGGGCTCGCAGTCGGTAAAGAACCCGCCGCCCTGGATCGGCGGCAACTGCGCGGGATCGCCGAGCACGAGCAGCGGGCACTCGAAGGACATCAGGTCGCGGCCGAGCTCGGCGTCCACCATCGAGCACTCGTCGATGATAATCAGCTTGGCTTTCGATGCCGGCGCGTCGTCCCAAAGCTCAAAACTCGGTTGCTCGACCCCGGATTCGCGGGCGCGGTAGATCAGCGAGTGGATGGTGGAAGCGTTGTCGCAGCCCTTGTTGCGCATCACCAGAGCGGCCTTGCCGGTGAAGGCCGCGAATTTGACCTCGCCATTGACGCCGTCGGCGATGTGTCGCGCCAGCGTGGTCTTGCCGGTGCCGGCATAGCCGAACAGCCGGAATACCGGTGGCGTGCCGTTCTTGCCGGGCTTTGCCTTCAGCCAGCGGGCAACGGCCTTCAGCGCGGAATCCTGATGCGGCGTGAAACTGGGCATGGGGGCTCGGCGGGAAAGGCCGTAGCGACGGCTCACAATCCGCGAAACTAACTATTTGCGCCGCCGGCGCAAGGCTTCTTGCGCGCGGCGGAATTGCCCGGACACTGGACTCCGCATCGGCAGGGAATACACTGTAACTATTCGGCGCGCGGGAGAAACACCATGAAATTCGGCATCTTCTACGAGCTGCAATTGCCCCGCCCGTGGCAGGAAGGCGATGAGCTCAGGCTCTATCAGGACGCGCTGACGCAATTGGAGACCGCCGACCGGCTTGGCTACGACTACGCCTGGGTGGTCGAACACCATTTTCTGGAGGAATATTCGCATTCGCCGTCGCCGGAATCCTTCCTCGCCGCCGCCAGCCAGCGCACTGCGAATATCCGGCTCGGCCACGGCATTTTCCAGCTCACCACCAATCATCCCGCGCGCATCGCCGAGCGCGTCGCGGTGCTCGATCTCCTGAGCAAAGGACGCGTCGAGTTCGGGATGGGCGAGAGCGCCTCGATCACCGAACTGACGCCGTTCGGTCGCGATATGGAAACCAAGAAGGAAGTATTCGAGGAAGCCGTCCGCGCCATCTTCCCGATGTTCAAGCCGGGCGGCAGCGAGCACCACGGCAAGTATTTCGACATGCCGCTGCGCAATGTGGTGCCGAAGCCCGTACAGAAACCGCATCCGCCGCTGTGGATGGCGTGCTCCCAGCTTCCCACCATCGAGCGCGCGGGCCAGAACGGTTTCGGCGCGCTCGGCTTCCAGTTCGTCAGTGCCGACGCGGCGCACGCCTGGGTCCATGCCTATTACAATGCGATTACAAAACGGCTGAACAAGCTCGCCGATTATGAGATCAATCCGAACATGGCGCTGGTGTCGTTCTTCATGTGCGCCAAAACCGACGAGGAAGCGCGGGCACGCGCCGACGGCGCGACGTTCTTCCAGTTCGCCTTGCGCTTTTACGGCGCCGCGCAGAACCGCCAGCGTCCGGCGCCCGGCACGGTCAACATGTGGGACGAATACAACAAGTGGAAGCGCGAAAATCCGCAGGCCCAGGAGGCAGCGCTGCGCGGCGGCCTGATCGGATCGCCGGATACCATCCGCAGAAAACTGCGGCGGTTCCGCAGTTCGCACATCGACCAGGTCATCCTGCTCAATCAGGCCGGCAAGAACAGCCACGAGCACATCTGCGACTCGCTCGAATTGTTCGCCCGTGAAGTGATGCCGGAATTTCGCGACGATCCCGAGCACGACGCCTGGAAGGCCGGCGTGATGAGCGGTGCGACAAAGCTCGAGGAGATCGACACCGAAGCCTTCACCGACCGCTACGGCAAGCTCGCGCTGAGCGTCGCACCGGCGAAGCCCGAGGCCGCCGCGGTGGAATAGCGGCTCGGTATAGTACTGGTCTAGTACTCCTTTAGATATTTGTCAGCATTCCAGGGCTACGGACAACGTCGAGGCCAAGGAGACTGTCCTGTTCGTCTGCCGCCCCTGGCATAGAAAAGCAGGCGCGTCCCCAGAGCAAATTTTGGATACCCATTTCATTGACCAATTCGTTGGACCGTCAGACGTTGCGAGCCAACCCGGATTCGCCGCCGCGTTCTGACCGGCGCGACCAAACCCGAAAGGACGGAGTCATGATCACGAGACGCCATATTCTAGGCGCGGCGCTGGCTGTTTCAGCTGTAGCGATATCCCGCGCGCAGGCGCAGGACAAGCCAACCGAGATTCGCATCGGCACGCAGAAGGGCGGATTCTTTCCGGCCGTGCGGCAGCGTCATTCGGTCGAGGACGCATTCAAGCCGCTCGGCATCGAGATCAGGTGGATCGATTTCCAGTTTGGCCCGCCGCTGCTCGAGGCGATCAACGTCGGCAGCGTCGACTTCGGCTATGTCGGCGATGCGCCGCCGATTTTTGCGCAGGCCGGCGGCGCCAGGATTCGCTACGTGGCCGCGGTCAAATCCGATGGAAACACCCAGGCGATCATTGTGCCGCAGGATTCCCCGATCAGGACGCTGGCCGATCTCAGGGGCAAGCGCATTGCCTTTGCCAAGGGATCGAGCGCCCACAACCTGCTGGTCGCCGCGCTGGAGAAGGCCGGACTTGGCTGGAGCGACATTTCGCCCGCGCCGCTGGCGCCGGCCGATGCAACTGCGGCATTCGTGAAAGGCTCGGTCGACGCCTGGTCGATCTGGGATCCCTATCTCGCGCTTGCCGAGCTCAAGGACCATGTCCGCGTGATCGCCTTCGACAAGGACGTGCACAAGCCCAATTCCTTCTACATCGCTGGCTCGGATTTCGTGGAAAAATATCCCGTGCTGGTGGCGCGGCTCAACGCTGTCTTCGCGTCCGAAGGCCTATGGGCCGATACCCATCACGACGAGGTCGCGAAGGCGCAGGCGGAAGCCACCGGCGTCGATATCGATGCCATCAGGCGTTTTGTCGATCGCTCAAGCTACCGCGTCGTTCCGGTCGACGACGAGGTCATCAAGAGCCAGCAGGCTGTCGCCGACCGCTTTGCGCGCCTCGGCTTGATCCCGAAGCCGGTCAACGTATCCGACATCGTCTGGAAATGGACACCGGGCTCCTGAACGCCATTAAACGAAAGAGAACTGGCTGCGAATATGTTCAGCCAATCCGCGACATTGATTGCGAATGTCGGGAACAGCCACAATTTCCCAAAAGGTAGCGCGTGTCAGGGGGCCGACGGCGAAGATCCGCGTGGAGGGTTGTCCGGACGCATCGACGAGCGCACATTCGTTGGTGGCATCCAGGCTCATGCCCAAGGGGTCGATCTTGGCAAGCCCGTTGTCGAACAGGCTGCGCAGTACGGGATTGCCGGTGTTATGCGGGATCGGATTGATACCCGTGCATTCCACGATGCGGTCGGCTTCCAGCG
>NZ_JBEKXH010000583.1:0-3693 GCF_049512235.1 Bradyrhizobium sp. | reverse complement strand
AGACCAACCCACCGTACTCACAAATAACCTAACAAAAGCAAAGGCCCGGACAAACGCCCGGGCCCGTGTCAAAGGGCAAATTCAAACGGGGACCGCAACGTTCAGTCCGCAACGTTGGAGGGCTCATTCGTCCTCTTCGGGCTGCTCTTCCGGCGGCGCCAGGCCTTCAAGGCCCTTTAGCAGCTCCTCCTCGGTCATCCGCTCGACGGCAACCTCGGTGTCGTCGGCATCCACGCTGGCGCCGGCTGAACCGATCAAAGGCACGGTATCGGGCTCTGGCTCGTCCACTTCGACGAATTTCTGCAGTGAATGGACCAGCTCTTCGCGCAAATCCTCGGGCGAAATGGTCGAATCCGCGATTTCGCGCAGCGACACAACCGGGTTTTTGTCGTTGTCCCGATCGACCGTAAGCTGCGATCCGGACGAGATCATGCGGGCGCGGTGCGCCGCCAACAGGACCAGATCGAACCGGTTGTCGACCTTGTCTATGCAATCTTCTACGGTGACGCGCGCCATCGACTGTCGCTCCGCTAGCTTGGAACCGATTATGGTGATTAGGCGCGGTAGTTATAGGCCCGAGGGGCTGTTCGCAAGACAATTTTGTGATTTGCCTTCCCGCCCCCCACTGGCTAGTCCTATCAGGGATCCAGATGGCCGCCGCGTCCAGACGCCGGGCTGGTGCCGTTTCGGACAAGAAATCGCTTCATTGAACGTCAAAGTATTGGTCTTTTCGCCCTAGCCGCACCATATTTACAGGTGGTGTTTGTCGGGGGACAGATGCACCGGACTTTCGGCAGCATACCTTGGGATGCGCGGCCCATTTCGGCTGCGCCGAAAACCTTAAACAACGCGAGAAACCTTTAAATGTCACCTGCTTCCAACAAGATTGCGCTCTTTATCGATGGCGCCAATCTCTATGCGACGGCCAAGACGCTTGGCTTCGACATTGACTACAAGCGCCTTCTCAAGGAATTCCAGGGCCGCGGGACGCTGGTGCGGGCATTCTATTACACCGCGATCATCGAGGATCAGGAATACTCGTCGATCCGCCCCCTGATCGACTGGCTCGATTACAACGGCTACACCGTCGTTACCAAGGCGACCAAGGAATTCATCGACGCCAGCGGCCGCCGCAAGGTCAAGGGCAATATGGATATCGAGCTTGCGGTCGATGCGATGGAACTGGCCGAGCACGTTGATCAGATCGTGCTGTTTTCAGGCGATGGCGATTTCCGCTCGCTGGTCGAGGCGGTGCAGCGCCGCGGCGTCCGGGTAACCGTGATCTCGACAATTTCGAGCCAGCCGCCGATGATCGCCGACGAATTGCGGCGCCAGGCCGACGTCTTCACCGACCTGGTGGAACTGCAATCCAAGCTCGGCCGCGATCCATCCGAGCGTCCGCCCCCGCGCGAGCCGCGTCATCACGCGCCGCAATTCCTGCAGCGCGCGACCACGACGGCGCCGAGAGCCGATGACGACGATTTCGACGAATGAGAAAGGCCGCGCGCGCGGCCAGCCTATGCCTACGGCCCTCGTCGGCACCGAACCTGACCGCGACTGCCCGCTTTGTCCGCGACTTTCCGGCTTCCGTGCGGCTAATCGCGCGCGTGATCCACAAGGGTTCAATTCGCCAGTTCCCTCTTTCGGCGATGCCGAGGCGCGGCTACTGATCGTCGGCCTCGCGCCGGGTTTGCAAGGCGCCAATCGCACCGGCCGACCCTTTACCGGCGATTTCGGCGGCGAGCTATTGTACGCGACGCTGCTCGCCTGCGGCTTTGCCAAAGGCCGCTACCAGGCGCGGCCCGACGACGGTTTTACGCTCGTGGATTGCCGCATCTCCAACGCGGTGCGCTGCGTGCCGCCGCAGAACAAGCCGTTGCCGGCCGAAATCAACAGCTGCCGGCCATATCTGTCCGCGACCATCGAGATGATGCCAGGGTTGCGCGCGATCGTCGCGCTCGGCCGGGTGGCGCATGAGTCGACGGTCAAGGCGCTGGGCCTGCGCGGCGCAGCAGCGCCGTTCGCGCATGGCGCTGTTCATCAGGCCGGCGCCGTCAAACTTTACGACAGCTATCATTGCTCGCGCTACAACACCAACACCGGGGTGCTGACCCCGGAAATGTTCCACTCCGTGTTCGCGGCGGCAAAAGCGGATTTGGATCGGGGTGCGTAGGTCGGCGAAGCCATCGGGTCGCGCTAATGCGCGGATCGGTGGCGTGCCGACCGCAGCATTCATGGTGGGCACGGCGCAAGGGTTCCTTTGCCCCTACGCAATTTACGCCCGCCAGACTCAGATCGGATTTCGCTTCAACCAGGCCAGCACATCGCTGGCATTCCGGTCGGGTGGAAACACCGGATAGAAAACATGGCTGATGCTGGAGTCATCGACGATCAGCGCCAGCCGTTTTACCAATGTCAGTCCCGCCACCTGCATGGTCGGCAGATCGAGCGCACGGGTCAGCTCCAGCTTTTCGTCCGACAATACCGGGAACGGCAGATGCAGCCGCGAGGCCATCTCGGTCTGATAGGAATTGCTCTGGGTCGACAGGCCGAACACCTGTTTGGCGCCGGCGGCCTTGAGTTCGGCAAACAGATCGCGAAATGCGCAGGTCTGCGGCGTACAGCCGCGCGCGCCCGGAATCATGTCCCAGTCGTCGACCAGCGCGATCTTGCCGGGCTCGCCGGTTCTGGGATAGGCGAAAATGACCGTGCGCCCTGACAATGCCGACAGCGTCACCGCAGTATCGTCGGTCGCAACCAGGCTGATGGGCGGCATCGTCATACCCACAAGATGCGCCGCCGCCCCATCGTCGACCGGTGCCGGAATCCTGCTCCAGTCGACTTCAAGGAGATTTTTTTGGTTCATCGTACTTCCCTCAAGCCTCCGCAATCTCCGGACCTCATGGTGAGGAGGTGCGCGCATGCGCGCCCTCTCGAACCATGAAGAACTTGCGCCCTTGTCCATCCTTCGAGACGCGCGCGTCGAACCGCGCGCTACCCGGGGATGAGGGCCGCATCACCCCCGCGCCCGCAGCAGGCGGCCCTTCTCCCTGCCCCAGTCGCGCTTTTTCTCGCTCTCGCGCTTGTCGTGCAGCTTCTTGCCCTTCGCAACCGCCAGCAACAGCTTGGCGCGGCCGCGTTCGTTGAAATAAAGCTTTAGCGGGATCAGCGTCATGCCCTCGCGCTCGACCGCACCCATCAGTTTGTTGATCTGCTTTCGGTGCAGCAACAGCTTGCGCGGCCGCTTCGGCTCATGATTGAAGCGGTTGGCCTGCAGATATTCCGGAATATTGGCGTTGATCAGCCAGATCTCGCCGGCCTTGGTATCCGCATAGGATTCCGCGATCGTGGTCTTGCCGTTGCGGATCGACTTGACCTCGGTACCGGTCAGCGCGATACCTGCCTCCAGCGTGTCCTCTATCGCATAGTTGAACCGCGCCTTGCGGTTTTCGGCGACCACCTTGATGGGGCGCTCGTTCTTCTCAGCCATCATCCAATGCCTTAGGCGTTATCCCCGGGAAAAAGCGCCACGATAATGCATGCCGCGACGACATGCGCTCACGGCTTCTTGAGCAAGTCGCGGATCTCGGTCAGCAATTCTTCTTCGCGAGACGGTTTCGGTGGCGGCGGCGGTGCTGCGGCGGTGTCACTGCGCTTCAGCCGGTTCATGAAACGTATCACCATGAACAGCAC
>NZ_JBEKXH010000582.1:0-3697 GCF_049512235.1 Bradyrhizobium sp. | reverse complement strand
CTTGAGCATCGGATTGACGATCTTCACCCATCCACCAACCGGTAGCAAACATCGAGACCACTCGATCCCATGGGTTTCGAACAACGCTGAACTTGAAATAGCGATTCCATTTCTCTTCCCCGGACTGGACACGAATCTGGCGAGCGCTCAGATGTTTGGTCTGCGGCGAAATCAGCCACCAATCCCTACCGGCCAACGCGACCTCGATGCTTGTGCCTCCCGTACGCGCAATGTGCACGAAGACCAGTCGGAAGTCGTCCAGCAGCATGGCCCCGCCTTCGCAGCATTCGAAGACTCGATCGCCAAACGGATCGCTGGTCGCAGCATAGTTATTCGAATCAAAAATCACGAATTAAATTGCTGTTAACTACGGGGACCTCGACATCAGATTTGTGAAAATATGTTTCTGCCGATCCTTCGGCCCTGATCGTCGCAAGGAAGCGGAGAACCGACATTGCTTGTCGCGCGCGATTCCATTTCATCCTCGCCGGAACACTGTCGCGCGCACTCCGCTCGACGGATTGCCCCAACGAAGGCGGGGAAAACGGCGAAAATACCTGTGATCGCGCCGCAAAGTTTTGCTAGCGTTGCCCGCGATGACGATCCAGCAATCCATCCCGGTGCCATCGGAAGCGACAGAGCCCGCGGAGGCTGCGGCGCGGGTCACGCCGATGATGGAACAATACCTTGAAATCAAGGCCGCCCATCCCGGACTGTTGCTGTTCTACCGGATGGGCGACTTCTATGAGCTGTTCTTCGAGGATGCCGAAATCGCCTCGCGCACCCTCGGCATCGTGCTCACCAAGCGCGGCAAGCATCAGGGCCTGGACATCCCGATGTGCGGCGTGCCGGTGGAGCGCTCTGAAGACTATCTGCACCGCCTGATCGCCGCAGGCCATCGGGTTGCGGTCTGCGAGCAGACCGAGGATCCGGCGGCGGCGCGGGCGCGCGGCAACAAGAGCGTGGTGCGCCGCGACGTGGTGCGGCTGGTCACCCCGGGCACGCTGACCGAAGAGGGCCTGCTCGACGCCAGGGCCAACAATTATCTCCTGGCGATCGCCCGCGCCCGGGCATCGAGCGGCGGCGACCGCATCGGGCTCGCCTGGATAGACATTTCGACCTCCGAATTCACTGTCACCGAATGTTCGAGCGGCGAACTCGCCGCGACGCTGTCGCGCGTCAATCCCAATGAGGCCATCGTGCCCGACGCGCTCTATGGCGATCCCGATCTCGGACCGCTCTTGCGCGGACTGCCGGCGGTGACGCCCTTGACCCGCGATGTGTTCGATGGCGCCACCGCGGAACGGCGGCTGTGCGATTATTTCGCGGTCGCCACCATGGACGGCCTGGCCACGATGTCGCGGCTTGAAGCCACCGCCGCCGCGGCGGCCGTCACTTATATCGACCGCACCCAGGTCGGCAAGCGTCCGCCGCTGTCGCCGCCGTCGCGCGAAGCCAGTGGCACCACCATGGCGATCGATCCCGCCACCCGCGCCAACCTCGAACTGACGCGCACACTGGCTGGCGAGCGGCGCGGATCGCTGCTCGATGCCATCGACTGTACCGTGACCGCGGCCGGCTCGCGCCTTCTGGCGCAACGGCTGGCGGCGCCGCTGACCGACAGCACCGCGATTGCACGCAGGCTCGATGCGATCGCGGCCTTTGTCGCTGATGCCGCCGGTCGCGACGATCTCAGGACCACGCTGCGTACAGCGCTCGACCTGTCGCGCGCGCTGGCGCGATTGTCGGTCGGGCGCGGCGGTCCGCGCGATCTCGCCAGCTTGCGCGATGGCATCCTCGCCGCCGACGCGGCGCTGGCGCAACTTGCCACGCTTGAGGATCCGCCGCAGGAGATCATAGCCGTGATGGCTTCGCTGCGCCGGCCCTCGCGCGATCTGGCGCGCGAATTCGCGCGCGCGCTGGCCGAGCAGCTGCCCCTGATCAAGCGCGACGGCGGTTTTGTTCGCGAAGGCTATGAGGCCGCACTCGACGAAAGCCGTAACCTGCGCGATGCCTCGCGCCTCGTCGTTGCCGCGATGCAGGCGCGCTATGCCGAGGAGACCGGCGTCAAGGGCCTGAAGATCCGGCACAACAACGTGCTCGGCTATTTCGTCGAGGTCACCGCCCAGCATGGCGACAGGCTGATGGCTCCACCTTTGAATGCGACCTTCATCCATCGCCAGACGCTGGCCGGCCAGGTCCGCTTCACGACATCCGAACTCGGCGAGATCGAAGCCAAGATAGCGAACGCCGGCGACCGCGCGCTCGGACTCGAACTCGAAATCTTCGAACGGCTGTGCGCGATGGTGGTCGCCGCGAGCGAGGATCTGCGCGCCGCCGCCCATGCCTTCGCGGTGCTCGATGTGGCGACCGCGCTGGCAAAGCTCGCGGTCGACGACAATTATGTGCGGCCGGAGGTCGACAGCTCGCTTAGCTTTGCGATCCAGGGCGGCCGGCATCCGGTGGTCGAACAGGCGCTGAATCGGGACGGCCAGCCCTTCATCGCCAATGCCTGCGACCTGTCGCCGGTACCCCCACCCTACCCTCCCCCGCAAGCGGGGGAGGGTAGGGTGGGGGCGGGCCAGATCTGGCTGATCACCGGCCCGAACATGGCAGGCAAATCGACCTTCCTGCGCCAGAATGCGCTGATCGCGCTGATGGCGCAGATCGGCAGTTTTGTCCCCGCCGCGCGGGCGCGGATCGGGATCGTCGATCGCTTGTTCTCCCGGGTCGGCGCCGCCGACGATCTGGCGCGCGGCCGTTCCACCTTCATGGTGGAGATGGTGGAAACCGCTGCTATCCTCAATCAGGCCAGCGAACGCTCGCTGGTGATATTGGATGAAATCGGCCGCGGTACCGCGACCTTCGACGGCTTGTCGATCGCCTGGGCCTCGATCGAACATCTGCACGAGAATAACCGCTGCCGCGCGCTGTTCGCGACGCACTATCATGAACTGACCGCGCTATCGGCAAAGCTGCCGCGGCTGTTCAATGCCACGGTGCGGGTCAAGGAGTGGCACGGCGACGTGGTATTCCTGCACGAAGTGCTGCCCGGTTCGGCCGACCGCTCCTATGGCATCCAGGTCGCAAAACTCGCCGGCCTGCCCGCGCCTGTGATCGCGCGGGCCAAATCGGTGCTGGCAAAGCTCGAGGCCCAGGACCGCGGCCAGACCGCGCGGGCACTGGCCGACGATCTGCCGCTGTTCGCGGTGACCTCCCGCGCCGCCGCCGAGCCGGCACAGCCGGGCGAGGCGGAAAAGCTGATCGAAGCGGTGAGGACCCTGCACCCGGACGAGATGTCGCCGCGCGAGGCGCTGGAGGCGATCTATGCACTGAAGGCGAAACTGCCGAAGCCGTAGCGGTCATTGCGTAATGCAAGCTCGTCATGCCCGCGCCTGTCGCGGGCATGACGAGTCCTTGGCTACGCTCCCTGGTATGAAATATCCAAAACAACCCCATGCAAAGTAGCCTGGCGGTCGCTGACAGTGACTCGTAGCCCGGACGCGCGCAGCCGGAGCCGGGTCCCGGATATGGTTTCGCTCATCCGGGCTGCGGGCTGAATAGAAACGCCGATCTTCATCAGGGCGGTGTTTTATTTCCGCCGACCACCGGATGCGATGTCATCCCAGCTCTCCCCGGCGACGAATGGAGCTAAGCCCGCAATTGGTTGAAATATCGTTGGATTTCGGATCGATCG
>NZ_JBEKXH010000581.1:0-3712 GCF_049512235.1 Bradyrhizobium sp. | reverse complement strand
GTCCCGGCCATCCCGCTCCAGAAGAACTGGCCGACCGAGCCCGGAAACGGCGCCATGCCCTGTTGCATCCGCACCGCGAAGCCCAGGCCAAAACTGTGACCCACCGGCAGCAGAGGGCTGTTGACGCGGACGGCGGGGCCGAGATGGTCCGATGCCATCAGCTCCAGCGTCTTGCGGCCGATGATCCCGGCGCCGTCGAGCGTCCCGCCATTGAGCAGCATCTGGCAGAACCGCGCGTTCTCCATCGTGGTCGAGACCAGGCCGCCGCCGCCGGATTGCAGCACCGGCTGTTCCAGCATGTTGAAGAGCTGCACTTTCTCCCCGCTCCAGGGATCGACCGGGAACGGCTCGGCGAGGCGATCGGCATTCCCGGGGCCGGTGTGAAAGGCGGTCTCGGCCATCTGCAGCGGCGCCAGAATCCGCTCAGTGAGGTACGCGCTCAGCGTCTTTCCGGAAACCACCTCGATGATGCGGCCGAGAATGTCGGTGGAGCGGCTGTAGTTCCACTCCACGCCCGGCTGGCACTGCAGCGGCAGGTCCGCGACCAGGGCCGCATGTTCGGCATTGCTGATCTTGCGGCTGCGCAGCCGCGACCTCTGATAAAGCTTCTGCACCAGGCTGTTACCGGTATGGTCGTAGGTGATGCCCGAGGTGTGCCGCAACAGATCCTGGAGCGTGATCGGCCGTGCCGGCGGTACCAGGTCGAGCTGGCCGTTGTTCTCGACGCCGACCCTCTGGTCGGCAAATTCCGGAATGAATTTGGCGATGGGGTCATTGAGCAGGAAATGGCCGTCCTCCAGCAGCATCATGATGCCGACGGAAACGATCGGTTTTGTCATCGAGAAGATGCGGAAGATCGTGTTGTGCGCCATCGGCGCGGGCGAGGCCGGATTTTGCCGGCCCAGCGCCTCGAACCAGCCGATCTGGCCGCGGCGCGCCACCAGCATGGTCACACCGGGGATGGTCCCCTTCTCGATCTCGCGCTTGAAGGCATCCGACATCAAACGCAACCGGACCGGGGAGAGCCCGAGCGCCTCCGGCTTTGCCTGGGGAAGCGGCGGGGTCAGCGGCGCGGCGGGGTGTTTTGCGGCGGCCTGTGCGGTCATGGTCTCTCCCTTTGCCTTGTCGTGGAGGGCTTTGTCGATCGAGGCGGAGTCTGGCCCCGGACGGCGGAATCGAACAGGGCCTTTAACGCACGGCACCGCCCGGTTTGAGGCATGTCAATTGATCTGCACGGAACCGGGAATAAGGGTTGACGGGTTTTTGGATTGCGTGTTTGGCTTGATCGGGAGCCGTGAAAGGGCGCGGCTGGGCGGGGGCTACAATGGGTGTATTTTTGAAGCCGGCGCGGCTGGCCGCGCTTGGGCTGGTATTGGCGTTGGCCGGTTGTGTCAGCGTCGAGAATTCGCTGTCGCAAAACGATATCGCCGACATGAAGCTGACCGGGGTCGCGGTCAATGTCGATCCCGCAGCGATGATCATATGGGAGGATGGCCTTAGGGCCTATGCCGCGGCCAAGGGCGTTCCAGATGATCAGATCATGGGCTTTGCCAGGACGCCGGAGGCCAGGGCCTACGTTCGGGACGCGCTGGCGGCTCGGGTCAAGGTGGGGGTCGAGAAGGTGATGGCAGGGACGCTTATCGGCCGCCGGCCGGTGCGGCTCGAAGTCACCGTCCGAAACTTTGAGATCGCAGGGCCGATGATGAGCATCCTGATCGGCGGCGGCCGCGGCATGACCGCCGATGCCACGCTGGTCGATGCGCGAACGGGTGCCGTCATCATCACCAGTCCCAAGGAGTCGGTGGTGCTGCCGGCCGGGTCCGGGCTGTTGGGAACCGCGGTCCAGGCTGCGATCGACAGTGGCTCGGACCAGAGCGTCACGGACAAGGTGATCGGCACCTTCGGGCAGGACTACCGGCACTGGCTGCTGCGCGAGACCAGCTAGGGCTGCCGGGTAAAACCCTTTCGCCCTTGCAATCAGGGCGTTGCCTATGCTTGAAACGGCGCGGATCGGCGGCGACGCTGGTTACAGGAGTGTAGCTCAATTGGTAGAGCACCGGTCTCCAAAACCGGGGGTCGCAGGTTCGAGCCCTGCCACTCCTGCCAGGGTTTCAAGTACTTAGCCAACATCACCGATTGCAAGCTGCTCCAGGGGAACGACTGGGGTAACAGTTTCGGCCGCCCTGCGCGTGCCCACGGGCGGCCGGGAAACCGGGTTTGGGCGTTTGGACCGGCCTTGGCTGCCCGGCGCGGCCGGCAAAACGCGAGCTGGGCAGCAGGGCCGCGCCAGGGCGACGGACCAGTGCGCTGACACGCCCCCGATGCCGTAACGGGAGATATAGTCCGGCCCATATTGGGGATTATCTGCTTGATGATTCTACCTTACGATGGTGAGGGAACAGACAATGGCTACCCTAGTGTCAGAGCGAACCGACCAACCTTGGCTGCGACGCCTTTATCTTCCCAGCTACCAAATAGCTGAGGCCGCGAAGTATGCCGATATCTCCCCACAAACGGTCGCTGCATGGCACCGGCTCGAAAAACACTTCCTTGAGAAAGAAGACAAGGCGGCGCTTTCGTATATGCAATTGATCGAAGTGGCGGTCGTGGCCGCCTTCCGCAAGATGGGCGTGCCACTGAAAAACATTCGTGCCACCAGAGACTACGCTAAGCATCATCTCAAAAGCGAATATCCATTTGCTACCTTTCGCTTCAAGGAAGGCGCCAAGCATCTATATCTTGACTCTCATGAACTCGAAGATGTTGCGCCCGGCAGCGTGGTCCAGACCGATCAAGGCGGTCAGCTTGCTTGGGAAATTGTCATCGGACGCTTGCGAGAATTCGATTACGAGAAGGAACATGAAGGACTTGCCCTAAAATGGCATGTCGCGGGTCGTTCCTCGCCAATCATCATTGATCCTCGGATAGCGTTCGGAGCCCCTGCCGTCAAAGGCACCCCGACTTGGATTATAAGAGGTCGTTGGGATGCTGGCGAAAGCTATTCAGATATCGCGGAAGATTTTGGAATCGTATCGACCGATGTCAAAGAGGCGCTTAAGTTTGAGGGCGTGGTGCCGGGCGGGAGGCGTAAATCGCTGGTGCACTAACCTTCTATTTCGACCGGAATTTTGGTTCGCGTCTGCCGGAAGCGATCAAAGCGGCCAAACCGTATTATTTTTCAGTCGAATATCATCATGATCCGAAGAACCAATTTAAATTCAGGGACGCAACTCCGGATGACGAGTGGTTGAGTAAGGTTGCTGCAGCTGGTTGGATTGTCTTTAGCCACGACCGCAAGTTCCACACGCTGTTGCCGGAGGCCGCTGCAATCAAGCAATATGGAGCGGGTTGCTTCTATCTTCCGGGAGCAAGCTCACCCACATGGGACAAGGTGCAATACTTCATGAGATCCTACGAGGGCATCAAGCGTCGGATTGCAAACACGCCGAGGCCATTCATATTCGAGCTTCTCTACAATGGCAGATTCGCAAAGAGGCCGATTCCATAAGAATCCCCCTCCAACGGGAGTTGTTCGGTAGATGGCGAGGACAGCAGCATATTGCGGTCAGGATCGAGTTTCAAAATCTCACCACGAGCTTGAGCAGCGAAAGAAGAAGCTCGCGCCGCCGTGATTGAGCGCGCGAAGTTGCGCGGAATGATCACGTATTCAAATTTGGTGGGTAAAATAAAAACAGTCAAATTCGCGGCGCGC
>NZ_JBEKXH010000580.1:0-3724 GCF_049512235.1 Bradyrhizobium sp. | reverse complement strand
CGAACTCGAACCAGAAGATACCGGTCGAAAACCAGTCGGGCAGCGAATAGATGTACTTGCCGCCGGTGGCGAAGATCAGCAGCCCGTAGAAGATGTTCAGCGTCGCCACCGAGACGATGATGGAGGGAATCCGCAAGCTCTGGATGAAGAGCGCGTTGATCGCCCCGAGCGCAATGCCGATCCCGATCGCCATCGCGAACACGGTGAACCAGTTGGCGCCATAGGCATTGGCAACCGCCATAGCCACATATTGGGCGACCGATGCAGTCGCCGTGAATGAAATATCGATCCCGCCGGCGATCAGCACCACCAAAAGCCCCAGCGCCAGGATCCCGACAAAGGCATAGGAGGTCAGAAGATCGAACAGATTCTGCATCGTCAGGAACTGGGAGTTGGCGAGAGCGAGACCGGCGCAGAGCACGAGGATGACGGCAAGCAGCCAGAATTCGTGGCTCTGCCTGAACCGTGCGTAGGCGGCGTTGAAGGTTTCAGGCATTGACCGCCCGCCGCAAGTCCGCTTCCGAGGTTTGTCCGGTTCGAACATCGCGCGTTATCCGTCCCTGCCGCATCACCAGCACGCGATGGCTGTGATAAAGCACCTCGGGGATTTCGTCGGATATCAACAGCACCGCGACGCCGGCCTCCGCAAGCCCGCGGATGATGCCGTAGATGCCGTCCTTGGCGCTGATATCGACGCCGACGGTAGGGCTGTCGAGTATCAACACGCGCGGGTGGG
Organism: Bradyrhizobium sp.; assembly: GCF_049512235.1. GTDB lineage: Bacteria > Pseudomonadota > Alphaproteobacteria > Rhizobiales > Xanthobacteraceae > Bradyrhizobium. The sequence continues at coordinate 2,988 of NZ_JBEKXH010000580.1, read as the reverse complement.
TCGCCATCCATTTGGCGAGCACCACGCGCTGCTGGTTGCCGCCGGACAGTGTCTTGACCGGGTTTTCCGGGTCCGACACCCTGATCCCGAGCCTCGACACCCATTGCGCGACATGGCCTTGTCGCGCACCCGATGATATCAGGCCAAGCCGGCCGGCGAGGCGATCGAGCACCGTGAGCGTCACGTTCGACGTGATCGACTGGTCCAGGATCAGGCCCAAAGTCAGTCTGTCTTCCGGAACATAGGCGATGCCCTTGCGGATCGCGTCGGCATTGGTGCTGAGCGCGATTGGTTTCCCGTCAAGCAGGAGGACGCCGCGGTCGGGTGGATTCATGCCGAACAAAGACAGCGCCAGTTCGGTGCGGCCGGAGCCGAGCAGCCCAACGAGGCCAACGATCTCTCCGGACCGCAGCGACAGGCTGACATCCTCGTAGTCGCCGTCACGGCCGAACCCCTGCAGTTCGAGCACCACCGGCGCTGCCGAGACATTGCCGGCATGGACGTCGTATTCGAAGGCGTGCCCGGTCATCAGATGGCTGAGTTTGCGATCGTCGATGGTGTCGGCGGCAAAGGTGCCGACCTTGGCGCCGTCGCGCAGCACGGTGACGCGCTCGGCGATCTCCATCACCTCGTCGAGGCGGTGGCTGACGAACATGATGCAGATGCCGGCGCGCTTCAGCTCGCTGACCAGGGCGAACAGCGCGTCGACCTCGTGCCGCGTCAGCGAAGCCGTCGGCTCGTCCATGATGATAAGCCTTGCATCCGCCGCAAGCGCCCGGCATATCGCCACCAGCTGCCGCCCGGCGATCGGCAGCTCGGCGACCCTGGTTTCCGGATCGAACTCCGCCCCGACCCTGGCCATCGCGCTCCCGGCGGTTGCGCGCATCGCCGCCCAATCGACCGACCGCAAGCCGCCGAGATGCTGACCGATCGCGATGTTTTCTGCGACCGTGAGATTGGGAAACAGCGACAGGTCCTGGTAGATCACCTGAATGCCGCAATGAGTCGAGCGCACCGGGTTCAAATGCGGGTATTCCTGGCCGGCGATCGTAATCCGCCCGCCGGGCTCCGGCGCCTCTACGCCGGAGACGATCTTGATCAGCGTCGACTTTCCGGAACCGTTTTCGCCGACCAGGCAATGCACTTCGCCGGCTTGCAGCGTCAGATCCACACCCCGAAGCGCATGGACCCCGCCGAACCGCTTCGAAATGCCGGACATTTCCAGGAATGGCGCCAAGGTCTCGTCCTGGTCTAGTCCAGCGATTCCGAAGTTCTGAACATATCGACGCGCGCGATGCTGCGCTCCCTCTCCCGCCCTTGCGGGGGAGGGCTGGGGTGGGGGAAGCTCCGGGTGAAAATCCATCGATCGGGTATCGGGGCCGCATACGCAACTAACAGCGCCGATGCCGCGCCCCCACCCCACCCTCCCCCGCGAAGAGCGGGAGAGGGAGTGAGAGGCCAATGCCTGTAGCCTGAAATAGGTTTCATGGAAATCGTCTCGAACACAGAAATCACGGGGGAGTGCCGCGGGACGACGCCAGGCCGTCTGCCACAGGTCGTAACGCCAAAGCCGCCTTACGCCCCGGGGTGTTGCCCGGAGCGCGATGCAACAGGCCTCTAGAGCCCGCCGGCGATCAGGCCATCGACGGTTTCCTTGTTGATGCGCATGATCTTGTCGACCTTGATCTGCTTGCCGGCGACGTCGACCGAAGCCTTGCCGAGGCCGGGCACCTCGACGCCATCGGTGATCGGCTTGCCATTGAGCACGAGCGAGGCCACCGCAACCATCGCATAGCCGGCATCGGTCGGGTTCCAGAGGAAACCCTCCCGGATGATGTCGTCGTTGATCAACGCCTTGGCCTGGCTCGGCAGCACGGTGCCGACGATGGCGATCTTCTTTTGCAGGCGCTGCTGGCGAACCGCATTGCCGGCACCGATCGGTCCATTCGAGCCGAAGCCGAGAATGCCTGTGAGGTTCGGATAGGCCTTGATCACGTCCTGCGTGGTGCGCTGGCTGGTGTCGATCTCGTCGGCTCCGGGAAACCGGTCGGCGACAAGCTTCATGTCGGGGAAGTTCTTCTTCTGGTAGGCGATCGCAGCATCGGCCCATTTGTTGTGCAACGGCGTCGTCAGCGTGCCGACATAGACGACGTATTCGCCCTTGCCGCCCATGTCCTTGGCCAGGCGCTCCATCTGTACTTCGCCGAACCGCACGGAATCGATCAGCTCGACATTCCAGTCGCGCCCCTCCTGTTCCGGCCCTTCATGGGTGATGACCTTGATGCCGGCGGCCTGCGCGCGTTTCAGCACCGGCTCGCAGACCTTGACGTCGAGCGGCACCAGGCCGATCACATCGACCTTCTTGGCGATCAGGTCCTCCAGCAACTTGACCTGCTGCGCCGGGTCGACGTTGGCCGGGCCGACCATGGTGGCGTTGATGCTGAAATCCTTCGCGCCCTTCTGGATGCCCTTTTCGAGCGCGTTGAACCACGGAATTCCGGCGATCTTGACGACCGTGACCATCTCCTTCGGGGCATCGGCCCAGGAAATGCCAGGCAGGCCGGCAACGGAGATCGCCGTTGCGCCGCCAATCAGCTTGAGCGTTTCGCGTCTATTCATCGTTCCCTCCCAGGAAGCCATAGCTCTAATATTGCTCGCGTTTTCTCGGTATTCACCGGAACGGAGCTGCTGTCGGCTTGCGCCCAGGCGTGGCAGATGAGGCACCGGCCAGGCCATGCAAACCGCAGATCCCTGGAGTAGAGACCGAGCCTGCCGGAGGTGTCAAGCAAGCGTGACGCCGATCAGCCCGCGGCTCTCAAAGTCCCGGAAGCGATCAGTCTTCGGTTATGGGGGCAGCACCGCTCGCGCCGTCACGGAGTGATCGCCGGCTGCATCAGCACCAGCGGCGGCTTCGGCTTCGGCGGCCGCGCCACGCCCGGTGCGGGCCGAACCTCGATCGGCGGCGGCAGCGGCGCCACCTGCTGGCTC
>NZ_JBEKXH010000579.1:0-3731 GCF_049512235.1 Bradyrhizobium sp. | reverse complement strand
TCCGCCGGAGGCTTCCTCCGGCGGATTTTTTTTGGTTGCAATCCGCTACCCCAGCATCTTGCGCAGTTCGGTCTTCGCGACCTTCTCCAGCGTCGAACGCGGCAACTCGTCGACGAAACGGATTTCGCGCGGTACCTTGAAATCCGCCAGCGCGTTGCGGCACGCGGACATGATGGAGTCGTGGAGGTCCGCCGGCGCGCGATCGACGCCGGCCGTGGGAATGATGAACACGACCGGCACCTCGTCAAGCATCGGGTGTTTCCTGGCCACCACGGCGGCCTCGCGCACGCCGGGCACCACCGCGATCACCTGTTCGATCTCGGAGGCCGCGACGTTCTCGCCGCCGACCTTCAGCATGTCCTTGGCGCGGTCGCCGAATTTGATGAACCCGTTTTCCAGCAGAGTGACACGGTCGCCGGTGATGAAATAACCGTGGGCGTCGAAGCTGTCGCTGGTGGCTTGTTCATTGTGGAGATAGGCCTTGAACAGCGACAGGCCGGGAATGCCCTTGATCAGGAGATTGCCGGTGCCGCCGACCGGCGTCGGCGCGCCGTCATCGTCGGTGACGCGGATGGAATATTCCGCAGCGGCGCGGCCGATCGACATCGGCGCGTTGGGCTGGTCGACTTCGCCGACGATGCCGTGGGTGATGGTTTCGGTCATGCCCCACCAGCCGATGATCTTGATGCCGAACGCGGCGAAGGCCGGCGGCTCGCACACCGCGGTGCCCCAGAGCCGGAATCGATGCGGCCTGGGGATCTCGTATTCGAGCAGCGCCTTCATGCAGAACGGGATCGTGGAGCTCCAGCTGCAGCCGTGCTCCAGCGCGACCTTCCAGAACCGGCGCGCGGAAAACCGCGGCTGGATCACGCAGGTCGAGCCGACCCACAGGCTCGCCAGCACGGAATAGGCCAGCGCGTTGGTGTGGAACAGCGGCAGGTAGGTCTGGTGCACGTCGCCCTGGTGCAGATCCTCGTGCGCCGCATTGACCTTGGCGCCCCACAGCGCGTTGGCGTGGGTCCACAGCACCGCCTTCGGCCGCGAGGTGGTACCGGAAGTGTATTGCACGCTGCACGGCGCGGTGGGATCGGCGGCGCGGCGCGGCCGGTCGGCGCTGTCGGCGAACAGCGCCGCAAAACTGTCCGCGCGCGGCGCTGCGGCGGCTGGCGCGGGCTCATTGCCTGAATCATGGGAGGTCACCGCGAGCCAGCGCAGCTTGCGGCAATGCGTCGAAATGACGGCGGCATAGGCGGGTTGGGTAATCGCGGCGACCGCGCCGCAATGGTCCGCAAAATATTCCATCTCCGCCGGCGCGGAACGGGTATTGGTGGTCACGGCAATGGCGCCGAGTTCGGCGCAGGCGAACCAGGCCAGCATGGCCTCGACGCAGTTATCCAGATGGATCAGCACGAACTCGCCCGGCTTGACGCCCCGCGCGGCAAATCCCGCCGCCAGCGCGCCGACGCGCTCGTGAAATTCGCCATAATTCCAGCTTCGCGCCGGCGCATCGAACGGCGCCCAGATCAGAAAGGGATGGTCGCGGCGCGTCTCGGCGCGCATCCGCAGCAACCATGGCACGTCGAGCCCTGCGAAGGGCCCGACCACGCCCGGCGCTACCTGTGAATTCGACATCGGTCCTCCCGATCCGGCGTTGTCCGCCGGCTTTTGTGGCCTTGCTTGCAGCCTTTCTGCCACCAGATCGCGCGCCGGGCAAATCCGCAATTGCAGCGATGATCGTCACGATCGCCTGGATAGGGTCGCGTGCGCCCGCAATGACGGGCAGAGGGTTAATCCTCCTCCTCGTACGACGAAATCTCGATCAGACTGCCGTCGGGATCCCTGCAATAGACCGACCGCAGCATGCCGCGCGCGCCCTGTTTTGCCACCGGGCCTTGCTCGATTGCGACGCCATGCGCTTTGAGATGCGCGACCACTTGCTGCGGCGTACTCGCGGTGAGGAAGCACAGATCGTCGCTGCCGGCGGCGACATGTTCCGCGGTGAACCAATCGACCACATCGGCATCGCGCGGCCGCACGTTGATCTTCTGGTTGCCGAAGATCAGCGACGTCCGCGGCGGCTTGCCGTGGCCGGGCTCGAACATCCGGATCTCCATGCCGAGGATGTCACGGTACCACTCGGCCGAACGCGCCACATCGGTGACGTTGATCACGAGATGATCGAGCGCATTGACTTTTATCGTCATGGATTGTCCTTATGCCTCGGGGGGACGCCCGGCCGGCGCCGCGCCGGCCGCAACGGCCCTTGTTTGTTACAACGCCAGCCGGCGTCAGTTCAACGCCAACCATCGTCGAGGGCCGTACAGGCCGTCGCCTGAATTGTTGCAAACGAAAGGAGCCAGCCATGCCATCGCACCCCATCGTCTCCCGTCAAGAGTGGCTCGAAGCGCGCAAAGCCCATCTCATGCGCGAGAAGGAATTCACCCTCGCGCGGGACCGCCTGAGCGCGGAGCGGCGCGCGCTGCCCTGGGTCAAGCTCGACAAGACCTATACGTTCGACGGCCCCCGGGGAAAGCAGACGCTGGCCGATCTGTTCGAAGGCCACCCGCAGCTGGTGGTGCAGCATTTCATGTTCGCGCCCGACTGGAGCGAGGGCTGCAAGAGCTGCTCGTTCTGGGCTGACGGCTTCGAGCGCATGATCCCGCATCTCGCCGCGCGCGACACCGCGCTGGTCGCGATCTCGCGCGCGCCGCTGCAAAAGCTCGAAGCCTTCAAGGCGCGCATGGGCTGGACCTTTGAATGGTTTTCCTCGGCAGGCAACGACTTCAACCACGACTACGCGGTTTCGTTTACGCCGGAAGAAATCAAGTCAGGCGCCAAAATCTACAATTTCGGCACGTCGGGATTCGGTGCCCAGGAAGCGCCCGGCATCAGCGTGTTCCACCGCGACGCGGACGGCAGCATCTTTCACACCTATTCGTGCTTCGCGCGCGGCCTCGACATGATGAATTCAGCCTATCATTATCTCGACCTGACCCCGCTCGGCCGCCACGAGGAAGGCTTGCCTTACCCGATGGACTGGGTCCGGCTGCGCGACCAGTATCAGCCCGCGGCGACGACCGCCGCGGCGTGCTGCGGCAGTTGAGCGGCCATATCGAGCGACCGGCGTAGCGATACACGGGTCGGCGCGCCGCGCCGCCCGGGTGAAGGGCGCAAGCCGGCTTACGCCGCCGGCCGAACCTGATCGCCCGCGATGGCGCGGTCGATGGCGTCGATCAATGACTGGGTCTCGATGAATTTGAGCCGCGCCCGTTCGGCCTTGTCGCGGTCGAACGGCGCGGCCAGCGTCTTGGCGAAGGCGTCGCGGTCCTCCGCCATGCGCTCGCGCGCCTTTTGCAGCGTCTCAAGTCGCTCGCTCATCTCGGTTTCGCTTTCCGTTGGTCGCGCAAACCTGGTTGGCGCGAACAGCAAGGGCAGGAGCCATCGCCGGCGCTGGAACCGGGCTCCGGCGATGCCCAGATATTATCCAGTTGTGGTTTCTACGCCGTTAACGGCCGCCGTGGGCATAGCAACGGTTTTGCCGTTGCATTTTCTCATATCGCCCCGAGCGTGTATCAGGCGTCGGCTTGGTCCAGCGCGCAAATCGCGATGGCGTGTTCCTTGCCGCGCGGACGGATCAGGCCCAGTGACGGTTGAGCAGCCGATGGAAGTCAACCTCGACCAGTCGTTCGGCAGCCGCGAATGGCTAATTCTTCAATTGGCGCTCGTACTCG
>NZ_JBEKXH010000578.1:0-3733 GCF_049512235.1 Bradyrhizobium sp. | reverse complement strand
CGCCGTCCCCCCTGGCGGCAGCATGGATCAACCGAAGGGCGTGGGGAAGGGGGTTTGAACGCGCTCGCCGTCATTCCCCGATGCGCCATTGGCATCTGAGGATGGGCCTTTGGTGGGCAATTGCCGACCTGAGGCGCGGCGAGTGTAGCCCGGATGAGCGCAGCGATATCCGGGGCCAGGCGCGCGTTCATTCCCGGATGTCGCTGCGTTCATCCGGTCTGCGAGGCCGCGTTGCCTCTCACTTCGCGCCGATCCGGCCCTCGGTCCCCGCCTGCAGCCTCTTGATGTTCTCGCGGTGCATGTAGAACAAGAGCAGCGTCAGCACCGCGCACAGCGCGGCCAGCGCGAGATGGCCGAACCACCAGAGAAAAATCGGCGTGACAAAACTTGCCACCAGCGCCGAGAGCGAGGAGTAGCGCGAGGTCAGGGCGGTGGCGAGCCACAGCACGCAGAACACGATCGCCGCGGGCCAGAACAACCCGATCAACACGCCGATATAGACCGCGACGCCCTTGCCGCCCCTGAAATTGAGCCAGACCGGAAAGAGGTGGCCTAGAAAGGCGCCGAGCGCCGCCAGCATCGCGGCGTCGGGCCCGCCGTAATAGCCCGCGATAATGACCGCGGCGGTGCCCTTGAGCATGTCGCAGACCAGCGTCGCCGCGGCGAGGCCCTTGCGGCCGGTGCGCAGCACGTTGGTGGCGCCGATATTGCCGGAGCCGATCGACCGCAGATCCGGCGTGCCCGCGAGCCTGGTGAGGATCAAGCCGAAGGGGATCGAGCCCAGGAGATAGCCGAGGACGAACGCCAGCGGCAGCCAGGCTTCAGGTGACATCGGCGCAGCTCCCGTCGCGATATATCGTCCCCGCATCAGACATGCTCATAGACCGTGCGTCCACCGACGATGGTGCGCACCACGCGGCCAGAGAACCGCGCTTCGTCGAACGGCGTGTTCTGGCATTGCGATTTGAGGTCGGCGGGATCGAGCACCCAGGGCGTCTCGGCATCGATCACGATGATGTCGGCAGGGGCCCCGGGCCGCAGCGATCCGCCCGGCAGCCCCAACAGCTCGGCCGGCCGCGTCGACATCGCGCGGATCAGGGTCTTGAAATCGATCTCGCCATTATGGATCAGCCTCAAGCTGGCCGGCAGCATGGTCTGCAGGCCGACCGCGCCTGCGGCTGCTTCGGCGAATGGCAGCCGCTTGACCTCGACATCCTGCGGATTGTGGTCGGACATCACGACGTCGATCAATCCCGAGGCGAGAGCCGCGACCAGCGCCTGGCGGTCCTCCTCGGTGCGCAGCGGCGGCGATAGTTTCAGGAAGGTTCGGTACGGGCCGATGTCGTTTTCGTTGAGCGTGAGGTGGTTGATCGATACCGAGGCAGAGACCTTGAGCCCGGCATCGCGCGCGCGCCTGAGAATTTCCAGCGATTCGATGCAGCTCAGCGATGCCGCGTGATAGCGGCCGCCGGTCAGCGCCACCAGGCGCATGTCGCGCTCCAGCATCACAGCCTCGGCCGCATTGGGGATGCCGACCAGGCCAAGGCGCGCGGCGAACTCACCCTCGTTCATGACGCCTTCGCCGACCAGATCGGGATCCTCGGTGTGATGCACGATCAGGGCGTCGAAATCCCGCGCATAGGTCAACGTCCGCCGCATCACCTGCGCATTGGTGACGCTCCTGTCGCCATCGGTGAAAGCCACCGCGCCGGCGGCTTTCAACAAGCCGATCTCGGTCATCTCCACGCCGCGCATGCCTTTTGTCAGCGCCGCCATCGGATGGATGTTGACGATCGCGGTGTCGCGGGCGCGGCGCAGGACAAAATCCACCGTGGCGGAATTGTCGATCACCGGCGAGGTGTCGGGCTGGCAGATGATGGTGGTGATGCCGCCGGTCGCCGCCGCCTGGCTTGCGGAGGCGAAGGTTTCGCGGTGGCTGGCGCCGGGCTCGCCGACAAAGGCGCGCATGTCGATCAGCCCGGGCGCGACAATCTTGCCGGCGCAGTTGACGATGTCGGTGCCTTCCGGCACGCCGGCGGCGCCGATGCCGCGCCTGGCATCGCGGATCATGCCGTCGGCGATCAGGACGTCGCCGGGCCCGTCGATGTCGCGCGCGGGATCGATCAGGCGGGCGTTGGCAAGCAGGATCGGGCGGCGATCGGTCAGCATGATCTTCAAGCGTTCGGCAGGTTGCGGGCGAGCGCCTCGAGCACCGCCATCCGCACCGCCACTCCCATTTCGACCTGCTCGCGGATCAGCGACTGCGCGCCATCGGCCACGATCGAGTCGATCTCGACGCCGCGGTTCATCGGACCTGGATGCATCACCAGCGCATCCGACTTGGCGTAGGCGAGCTTCTTCTGATCGAGGCCAAAGTAGTGGAAATATTCCTGGGTCGAAGGCACGAACGAACCGTTCATACGCTCGCGTTGCAGCCGCAGCATCATCACAATGTCAGCGCCATCGAGGCCCTCGCGCATGTCGCGGGCAACCTCGACGCCCATCCGCTCGATGCCGCGTGGCAACAGCGTCGAGGGCGCCACCACGCGAACCCGGGCGCCCATGATGTTGAGCAACAGGATGTTGGAGCGCGCCACCCGCGAATGCATCACGTCGCCGCAGATCGCGATCACCAAGCCCTCGAGCCGGCCCTTGTTGCGGCGGATGGTGAGCGCGTCGAGCAGCGCCTGGGTCGGATGCTCATGGGCGCCGTCGCCGGCATTGACCACGGAACCGTCAACCTTGCGCGCCAACAGCTCGACCGCGCCGGATGCATGGTGCCTGACTACCAGAATGTCCGGGTGCATGGCATTCAGCGTGACCGCGGTGTCGATCAGGGTTTCGCCCTTGCGCATCGAGGACGAAGACACCGACATGTTCATGACATCGGCGCCGAGCCGCTTTCCCGCGATCTCGAACGAGGACTGGGTGCGGGTCGAAGCCTCGAAGAACAGATTGATCTGGGTGCGGCCGCGCAACGAGGTGCGCTTTTTGTCGATCTGGCGGTTGAGCTCGACATATTCCTCGGAAAGATCGAGCAGGCCGGTAATATCGGCGGCGGAAAGCCCCTCTATACCCAGCAGATGCCGGTGACAGAGGACGAAGGTCGATTTCGATGCAGGGGTCATTAAAACGAGAGCTATAGGCAGGGATGGCGCGCGGGGCAAGGGCGAATAGGGGCATCGTGAGTTATACCCTGTGGATGTGCTATCATGGTGATATGAACCCATCTTCATTCTCAACCCACGAAGTGTTCAACCAGTCGCCGCCGTTCGAGGACGTCGATCTGTTCGCGCTGGATAAACCTCTGGCGGAAGCGGTCGCGGCCAATGGCGGCGCTGCGGCATCCGCGGAACTGGCCGAATTCGGCAAACACTGGGGTTCGGCAGCGATGGCCGAGCGAGGCCGGCTTGCCAACGAAAACCCGCCGAAACTGCGGACCTTCGACGCGCGCGGCAACAGGCGCGACGAGGTCGAGTTTCATCCGGCCTATCATGAATTGATGGCGCGCAGCGCCCATGCCGGCTTGCACAATTCGACCTGGAGCATTCAGGGCCAGCCGGCCGGCGGCGCGGCCGAAGTCGTGCGCGCCGCGAAATTCTACATGGCAGCCCAGGTCGAGACCGGGCATTTGTGCCCGGTCACCATGACGCGTGCCTCGGTCGCGGCATTGGCGGCGCAGCCCGATCTCCTGGCGAAGACGATGCCGGTGATCGCCACGCGCGCCTACGAT
>NZ_JBEKXH010000577.1:0-3736 GCF_049512235.1 Bradyrhizobium sp. | reverse complement strand
CCGCATGAAGTTTGAAAATGTGCGCGTTCCCGCTGGAAACATCCTCGGCAAGCCGGGAGACGGGATCAGGATTGTCTCGACAAACTTCGCCTGGACGGCTGCTCTGATCGGGGCTGCATGCGTGGGGATCATGCGGGCTGCTTTCGACCACGCCTTGGAATTCGCCAAAACGGATGCCCGTTCCGGTCCGCACCCCATCATCGAATACCCCACCGTGGGCTATATGTTCGCTGATATGAAGATGCGGATCGAGGCCTGCCGGTATTTGACATGGAATCGTGCCACCAATACGACGTCTCCGGCGGAAAGGAACACGAACTCGCAGTCATGACAAAGGTCTTTTGTTCGGAGACCTGCGTCGACGTTGTCTATGACACGATGAGGGTGGTCGGCGTGGATAGCTATACGGACATGCATCCGCTGGCGGAGCTGATGAACGATGCCATGTGCTTCCCGCTCTACGACGGGGGCAATATGGGCGCGCGCCGCCGACAGCTGCATAATATTATCAAGAACCCCGAATACGATCCGCACGTTGCACCCTTCGGCCGTTTCGGAAAGTAGAACGCCGCATTAGCTCGCGGGACGTCATTATGCTCGGACTGGCCCGTCCGCGGTTTTCTCAGCCCCGGTGCCGAACGCGGGCGGACGCGGACGCCGTAAGCCTTGGTGCCCCTGCAGCAGCGTCACGTGGCGCAGATGCCCGGCGTGCCGCGGCCGGCGGGTCGAGCAGGTTGCGCAGCATCCGGTCGTTGGTCTCGATTGGCTCGCGTTCCCGCCAGCCGGCAACCAGTCCGGGGCGCTCGTACAGGGCGGCCTGTACCAGATGCGTCACGCCGGGCTGGCTGGCGGCAAGCTGCCGGCCTTGAAGGCAAATGTGGCACCGGCAAGCAGCGCATAAGCTTTTTGGTTTTTGATAGATTGTACCCAATTTGGGGTGTATAGTCCCCAATATAGGGTTGATATGAAAAAGAACCTGAGCCTGTCGAGCGCGCTGTTTTCGGGCGTGCAGCAACGTGTGCTGGCGCTCATTTTCGGACATCCCGAGCGCAGTTTCTACACTTCTGAGATTATCCGCAACGTTCATTCGGGCCGAGGTGCTGTCGAACGCGAACTTGCGCGCCTGGAGCAGACCGGGCTGGTTTCCATCCAGCGCGTCGGCAATCAGAAGCACTACCATGCCAATCATGCATCTCCCATTTTCAATGAGCTGCGCGGCATCATCCTGAAAACCGCTGGATTGATCGAGCCGTTGAAACAATCGCTCGCGCTCTATCGCGAGAAGATCAAAGTTGCCTTCGTCTATGGTTCAATTGCCAAAGGCACCGACACGGCGCGCAGCGACATTGATCTGATGGTGATCGGCGATGACCTGACCTACGCCGAACTCTTCGCGGGTTTGCAGAAGGCAGAGACGATCTTGCAACGATCCATCAATCCGACTTTTCTCTCTTTCGACGACTGGTGCAATAAGCTCAGTACCAAAGATTCCGTTATTGCAAAAATTGCGGCTCAGCCTAAGCTTTTCATCTTCGGATCGGAAGCTGACTTCGAGCGGATCAAGGATTTACGCTTTCGTGAACCTGCAACTTGCGACTAGAAAGCTGGTTCGGACATCTCTATAGTCTTCCCATGAACGTCACATTGACGCCCGACCAGGAAGCTTGGCTGAAAGCCGAAATCGCCAAAGGGCATTTCGCGACGCCCGAGGACGCGATTTCGTTCGCGATCAATGAGATGAAGCGTGCCGCTCTCCGCGAAACGCTCGACGCGTCCATTGCGCGGGGAGGTGCCAACAGCGCGGACGGCGTACGCCGTGCTGTTGCCGACCGGCTCAAGACAAGCACGTAAGTGCCCCACCTTCGCTTCCTTGACAGCGCGCGGGACAACCTTGTCGAGATCGCGGACTACGTCGCCGCGGTCAGTGGCGAAGAGGCGGCCGTTCGCTTTGCCGGCGAGATCGTCGACAAGTGCGAGCGCCTCGCGACGCTCACCGGACTGCTGGGCCGCGCTCGCCCTGAACTGCGCCCGGACATCCGCTCCATTCCGTTCAAAAGCTATCTGATCTTCTTTCGCTATCTGCCCTCCGACATCGACCGCGACATTTTCGAGGTCGTCAACTTGGTCGAAAGCCACCGCGACCTTGTCGCCTACTTCGGTGATGAGGACTGAACGGACAGGACGCAGCACAAGGGCGGGTTGGAGGCGAAGCCGTAACTATCATTTAGTGGCGCGAGACGTGAAAACCTCCAGCCACTCCACGGCCAATCGAGGCTAAGCCAAACTACCCTAAGCATGCTGACGCTCGCAGCGATCGCGACGCCTCCCCAGCCCGGCGAAACCGGGTCAGGTAAGGCTCCGGCGCTGGGGAGGAACGTCACCGCCATGCCTGCGAAAACAAGGCCGACGCACAGCCACTGATAGAGGCTCAGCCCTCGCCATACGGGCGTCTGAGGCTCGCCGCGCGTCCCTTCTTCGAAGAAGCGACCCAGGCCTGTCAAAACAAGATAGGCCGAAAGACTCGATTTCGACCTTTTCGCCATTCAGCCACGCCAGGCGGCGCGGCTCCCGTCCTTCCCAAACAATCCAGACCAGCGAACAGCCATTCGAAGTAAATCGGCCCCAATGCAGCCTATCGATTGGAAATGACAGCCGCGGCAGCTTCATTCGCGGCGTTTCGACATATCCCGAAGCCAATGGCGAGCCGCCGCCGAAATCGACCTCGCACAATGGCGCCCGGCATTGCCAGGCAATCATCTGCTTCGATTTCCGGTCATCGAGAAGAATGTCCTGGCGCCATCCCGGTTCAAGCACGCGCCATGTCGCCGCAAAGCCATTTACGAATTTAACGATCTAAATCGTCAGGGAAGGCTCAAGCTTCCGCCGGTCGACAACCAAACCGGTGGCTTTCATGAAAAGTGCCGCGGCCGCCTTTGCCTTGTCGAGGTAGGCGGCATAGGCCGCTGTGCCTGCGCGATCGATCGCATCCTGCAGGCTGGCAGGCGGTGGCAGCAGTGCTGCGCCGGGCGCCGGTTGAAAGGTAAGAACGGCATGACGAAGGTCGGCCTCGGCGTTCCGTAGATCCGTGATCAAGGCGTTGATTTGCGACGCACTATTCGGGCTGACCAGCTTGCCGGCAATGTACACGACCTGACTGAGGCCGAGAATGCCGAGAATATTCTGTGGTACCGTAAATGAAGAGAGCTGCGAGATCCCACCGATAAAAAGCGCGCCTCCAACCGCCGCGCTGAACAAGAAACTTTGATACCGGTAAACATCGAAATTGCCGTCGCTCGAAATCAGATCGTAGAAAGTCGGCTGGCCGGCAGGACGAACGCTCGGCGCGTCGTACCATCCCTTGCTCTGCAGCCATGCCTGGTTCGCCGGTTCGATGGCGGTCCTGGTCGAATCCGCTCCCTTGGCCGCCGTCGCGCCGATGCCCGAAATGCCAAGCAATTCAAGAACCGTCGTTGAGAGATCCGACAATACACCCGTTCTCATCAGAACGTATGCCAGCATGACGAATACGAGCACGGTGAAGAAAAAGACCTGGAGTGTTGAAAGGCTGCCACGGTTGTCGGGACCGGCGGTGATGCGGATGGGATTCCAGGATTGCCGAGCCGTAAGGCTCTGGCCAGAAACGATCCGAAGGGCTTTGGCCGCGGCATAATAGACCGCGAGTCCTGTCAGCAGTGTGAAGGCAATGCTCCATTCAAATGGACTGACATACACCGGC
>NZ_JBEKXH010000576.1:0-3744 GCF_049512235.1 Bradyrhizobium sp. | reverse complement strand
GGAAAAGCTGCTGGTGTTCACCCAGTTCCGGCAGATCATCGAGCCCCTGGCGCGGGCGCTCGGCACGGCTTTCGGCCGTCCGGGCCTCGTGCTTCACGGCGAGACGCCGGTGGCCAGGCGCAAGGAACTTGTCAAGACCTTCCAGCAGGACGAACGCGTTCCTTTCTTCGTGCTGTCATTGCGGGCCGGCGGCGCAGGCCTCAATTTGACCGCCGCGTCGCACGTTGTCCATTTCGACCGATGGTGGAATCCGGCGGTCGAGAACCAGGCGACCGACCGCGCCTTTCGCATCGGGCAGAAACGCAATGTTCTTGTGCACAAATTCGTCTGCCGTGGCACAATCGAAGAGCGAATCGATAGATTGATCGAATCGAAGCGACAGATGACGCAGGACTTCTTCGGTGAAGGCGGCGGTGAGGTCAACCTGACCGAGATGAGCGATCGTGAATTGCTCGCACTGGTTCGGCTCGATCTCGACGCTGCGATGAAAGAGAGCTGACACCATGAGCTTTTGGGACTATCAACCCTATGTCTCGGTGGCGGCGCGCCGTGCAAAGGCGGCTCGCGAAGTCGAGAAGCTCAGGAAGCAGAAGCGGGACCTCGCCCCTGTCGTCGTCGAGGGCCGCAAGATCGCGCAGAGTTTCTGGGGCAAGGCCTGGTGCGACAATCTGGAGCGTTATTCCGATTATGCATCGCGATTGCCGCGGGGAAGAAGCTATGTGCGCAACGGCTCGGTGATCGATCTGCGGATCGAGCGCGGGCAGTTGCGCGCGCTCGTCAGCGGTTCGGATATATACCAGGTGGAGATCGACATCGCCGTTGCCGCGCCGTCGCGCTGGAAAGCGATCTGCGGGGATTGCGCGGGCTCCGTCGGCTCGCTGGTCGATCTGTTGCGGGGCAAGCTTTCGAAGAGCGTGATGGAACGGGTTTGTCGCGACAGCGACGGGCTTTTCCCGGCCCCGCACGAGATCAAGCTCAAGTGCTCCTGCCCGGATTGGGCTGACATGTGCAAGCATGTGGCGGCGGTGCTCTATGGTGTCGGCGCCCGTCTCGACGCGGCCCCGGAAGTTCTGTTCACATTGCGTGGCGTCGACCACGCCGACCTGGTCCCGGCCGCCGGCTCGGACCTGCAAATCACCCGAATCGGCGCCGCCAGCGAGCGGGTTCTCGGCAACGTCGATGTCGCCGCCCTGTTTGGGCTCGACATGGCGCCGCCTCCCGCTGCTTCAATAGCAAACCAGGCAAAGGGGAAGGCGCCGTCAAAGGCAACGGCGCCCGCGCCAGGGCGCGAGACCCCGGGCCGCCCGTCGGCGGATGTCACAAAACCTCGCGGTCGTAGCGAAAAGCGGCAGGCGGCAGCACGGATTGCCAAAACGGCGCCGCGCCAAGAGAGGGCGGAGACGACGCATGCAGTAAAGCCGCGCACAGGGAGGAAGAGCGCGGTGGCGAGCGGCGAGGTGAGAATGTCGAACAAGATGGCTTCTGGAGCCGGCAGGGCGCCAGTCGCATCTGCGCAAGGGCGCCAAGCGGCAGTGAACGCTGGATCGCGCCGCGATGACGAAGCGCGGGCCGGCGGCGCGAGCGCCGCGAACAGGGGCGGCGGACCGGGCCGGAAACGGCGAGCCAGATCCGGCGCCGTCGCAAGGTAGCCAAGCCTCCGGGCTGCCGTTTTGACCTTGTCACCGAGCGCGGCATTGTTATATCGAAACTCTCACCTTGACCCAGCGAGAGCGACGATGACAACGGACACGATTGCCGAACACCAGCCCTTTCAGGCCGAGGTCGCCCAACTGCTGCACCTGATGGTGCATTCGGTTTACTCCGAGACCGATATCTTCCTGCGCGAGCTGATATCGAACGCCTCGGACGCCCTCGACAAGCTGCGTTACGAGGCGATCGCGGCGCCCGGTCTGATCGCCGACGGCGCGTCGCCCAATATCACGATCATACCCGACAAGCAGGCCGGCACGCTCAGCGTGATCGACAACGGGATCGGCATGGACCGGCAGGAGCTGATCGACAATCTCGGCACCATTGCGCGATCCGGCACCAGGTCCTTTCTTTCCCGCCTCACCGAAGCCAAGGACGGCGCCGGCCTGATCGGCCAGTTCGGGGTCGGCTTCTACGCAGCCTTCATGGTGGCCGATCGCATCGCGGTCACCAGCCGTCGCGCCGGATCCGACGAGGTCTGGATCTGGTCGTCGTCGGGAGGCAGCGGGTTTGATATCGCGCGCGCCGGCGAGGAGGACAGCCGGCGTATCGCACCAGGCACGGAAATCGTGCTGCATTTGAAGGCGGATGCGAAAAAATTTCTGGAAAGCTATGAGATCGAGCGCATCGTCGGGGCCTATTCCGACAACATCCAGTTCCCGATTTGGCTCAAGCCGGAGGAGGGCGAGCCGCGCCAGATCAACTCGGCCAGCGCGCTGTGGCAGCGGCCGAAATCGGAGCTGTCGGCGGAGGACTACAAGCAGGCCTACCGCTCTATCGCCGGCGCCTTCGATGATCCGGCGATGACGCTGCATTATCGCGCCGAAGGACGTCAATCCTACGCGGTGCTGTTGTTCGCGCCGTCGACCAAGCCGTTCGACCTGTTCGAGCCGACGCGCAAGGGGCACGTCAAGCTCTATGTCCGCCGCGTCTTCATTGCCGACGACGCCGAGCTGTTGCCCGCCTATCTCCGCTTCATCCGCGGCGTGATCGACAGCGAGGATCTGCCGCTGAACATTTCCAGGGAAATGCTGCAGAACAATCCGCAGCTGACGCAGATCCGCAAAGCCGTGACCGGCCGCGTCATCGGCGAGCTGGAAAGCCTGAGCGACAAGGAGCCGGAGAATTTCGCAAAGATCTGGGACGCGTTCGGCGTGGTGATCAAGGAAGGTATCTGGGAGGATTACGAACGCCGCGAGAAACTGCTGGCGCTGTCGCGCTTCACCACGACCTCGGGCGAGAAGCGCTCGCTGAAGCAGTACGTCGAAAGTTTCAAGCCGAACCAGACCGAGATCTATTATCTGGCCGGCGACAGCCTCGAGCGGCTGAAATCGAATCCCAAGCTCGAATCGGCCGCCGCCCGCGGCATCGAGGTCCTGCTGCTGACCGATCCGGTCGATGCCTTCTGGACCGCGGCGCCGCTCGATTTCGGCGGCAAGCCGCTGAAATCGCTGAGCCAGGGCGACGTCGATTTCGGCCTGGTCCCGCTGCTCGATGCCAACAAGGCCGAGGATGAAAAATCCGGTCCGGACCAGGCTGCAACCATCGCCGCGATCAAGGACGTGCTGGGCGAGCGGGTGTCCGACGTGCGGGCCTCGGCGCGGCTCACCACTTCCGCCTCGTGCCTGGTGGCGGGCGGCAACGCGCGGGATCGTCAGCTCGAGCGCCTGCTGGCGCAGCAGAGCCGAGGCGCGGTGACAAAACCGATCCTCGAGATCAACATGCGCCATCCCCTGGTCGCCGCCATTGCCGGCCACAAGGAGGCCGCGGCCGATCTGTCGTTCCTGTTGTTGGAGCAGGCGCAGATCCTCGACGGCGAATTGCCGGAGGATCCCGCGGCCTTTGCCGCCAGGCTCAATCAGCTGGTGCTGCGCGGATTGGCCGGGAATGGTTAGGACCGACGTCAACCGCTTCGGATTTTGCACGCAGTCTGTCAAAGGGTCGGCGCGGCCAGCGAGTAACTCAGGATGAGGTCGTAAGCTCCCCTCCCCCCGTCCGGCGTAGCGCAGCGAAGCCGGATGGCGGGGAGGGGTT
>NZ_JBEKXH010000575.1:0-3745 GCF_049512235.1 Bradyrhizobium sp. | reverse complement strand
AACCCGCCTGCGCCATGGGATCAGCGGACTGCAAGGAGGTTGTGTCATGAAATCATCGAAAATATCCGCCATATTCGCCATCGCGGTTCTGGCCTCGATCGGCAGCGCACCTGTCATGGCGGCGTCGCCAGTGACCGCTCCGGAATCCGTCGTGACCCACTACAAGACGGCCATGGTCGAGGGAGTCAGCATCTTTTATCGCGAGGCGGGTCCCGCGAACGGCCCGATCGTTCTGCTGCTGCACGGCTTCCCGACTTCGTCGCACATGTTTAGAAATTTGATCCCTCTGTTGGCGGATCGCTACCACGTCATCGCCCCGGATTATCCAGGCTTCGGACAGAGCGCCTCGCCCGACCATGCGCAGTTCACCTACAGCTTCGGCCATTACGCCGATCTGGTCGATGGCCTGCTCGCCGATTTGAAGGTGCAGCGCTACGCGATGTACGTCATGGACTACGGCGCGCCGGTCGGGTATCGCCTCGCCCTCAAGCATCCCGATCGCGTCAGCGCCTTGATCGTTCAGAACGGTAATGCCTATAGCGAGGGGCTCAAGGCGTTCTGGGATCCGATCAAGGCGTACTGGGCCGACGGCTCGGCGGCACACCGCGAAGCGCTCAATTTCCTCGTCGCGCCCGAGACGACGAAATTCCAGTACACCGACGGAGTGCAGGACCTCTCACGCATCGATCCCGACAACTGGCTTCACGACCAGGCGCTGCTCGATCGGCCCGGTAATCGCGACATCCAATTGGACCTGTTCCACGACTACGGCTCGAACGTTCCGCTGTATCCTCAATTCCAGGCGTTCTTTCGTCAATACAAGCCGCCGACTTTGATCGTTTGGGGCAGGAACGACAAGATTTTCCCCGCGGACGGCGCCGGCCCCTACCTTCGTGACCTGCCGAACGCCGAACTTCACCTGCTCGATACCGGACACTTCGCGCTTGAAGACAAGCTCGATGAAATGGCGCCGCTCATCCATGGCTTTCTTGACCGTATCCTCTGATCGCGAGAGAGTAGCCGACCAGGCGAGCGACTTTTCGGCAACGCCATCTGACAGCGAAAGGATATGGCCATGGGCATCGTAAAGACAAAAGACGGCGTCGATATTTTCTACAAGGACTGGGGCAAAGGACAGCCCATCGTGTTCAGCCATGGCTGGCCTCTGTCAGCCGATGACTGGGACACCCAGATGCTGTTCTTCCTCGGCCACGGCTATCGCGTCATCGCCCATGACCGCCGCGGCCACGGCCGCTCGACCCAAACCGGCGACGGCCATGACATGGATCACTACGCGGACGACCTCGCCGCGTTGACGACGCATCTCGATCTGCAAAACGCGATTCACGTCGGTCATTCGACCGGCGGCGGCGAGGTGGTGCACTATCTGGCGCGACACGGCGAGAGTCGCGTGACGAAGGCGGCCATCATCAGCGCGGTGCCGCCCTTGATGCTGAAGACGCCGGCCAATCCGAACGGCCTTCCGAAGGAAGTGTTCGACGGATTGCAGGCGCAGCTCGCGGCCAGCCGCGCCAAATTCTATCGCGACCTTCCCGAAGGTCCTTTCTACGGCTTCAACCGGCCGGGCGCCAAGGCGTCGGAGGGCGTCATCGGCAACTGGTGGCGCCAGGGCATGATCGGCGGCGCCAAGGCGCATTACGACGGCATTGTGGCCTTCTCCCAGACCGATTTCACCGAAGACCTCAAGAAGATCACCGTGCCGGTCCTGGTCATGCACAGCGAGGACGATCAGATCGTCCCCTACATCGCCTCGGGACCCCTGTCGGCCAAGCTTCTCAAGAATGGTACGTTGAAGACCTACAAGGACTTCCCGCACGGTATGCCGACGACGCACGCCGAGACGATCAACGCCGACTTGCTGGCTTTCCTCCGCTCCTGACGTTCGATTGGGGGAATTTCGCTAGGAAAAGGAAAGCGAGGGCGAAGTGACCGACAAAGCTCCGCGGCGCATTGCCGGAATCGTACCGGCGACCGGAGAAAGGCCGATCTTCGAGGTCGGCGACCGCGTCAGAGTGATGACACGCGAGCCGGTTGGCCACTACCGGGTACCCACCTATCTACGCGGCAAGGTGGGGGTGGTCGACGCGGTGATCGAACCCGCCGCCGTCGACAATGAAGAAGAAGCCTACGGCCGCAATGCGGGTTCGCGGCGGCACTACTACCGAATCTCGGTGCCGATGACTTCGATCTGGCCGGGCTATGCGGGGTCGCCGCGCGACGACCTGCGGATCGAAGTGTTCGAGACCTGGCTGGAAAGGATCTAGGCGATGATAGAGCACGATCACAATCATGATCATGGCCATGCGCACGCCGAGATCGTTCACGCGGCACGGCCCGGGTATTACGACATCATGGAGACCGCGGTTCGCGAACTCCTCATCGAGAAGCAATTGTTCGGTCCCGACGAGATTCGCCGTCAGATCGAGGTCTTGGATTCGCGGACGCCGGCGCTCGGCGCGAAGGTCGTGGCCCGTGCCTGGGTCGATCCCGAATTCCGCTCGCGGCTGCTTGCGAACGGCCGCGCCGGCTGCGAGGAACTGGGGATCACTTTCTATGACGACACTCAGCTCATCGTTCTCGAAAATACCGGCGCGGTGCACAACCTCATCGTCTGCACGCTGTGCTCCTGCTACCCGCGACCCGTGTTGGGGCTGCCGCCGGATTGGTACAAGCTGAAAGCGTATCGCTCGCGCGCGGTTTACGAACCCCGCGCCGTGCTCGCCGAGTTCGGCACGCACATCCCGGATGACGTTGAGGTCAGGGTCAGCGATTCGACCGCGATCGTTCGGTATTTGGTTCTGCCCAAACGTCCGGACGGCACAGAACACTACAGCGAGGAGCAACTTGCCGCGCTGGTCACGCGCGACGCGATGATCGGGGTCATCCCTGTCACCATCGGGAGCGGCCAATGACCGACACCAGGCATCTTCTCAATCGTTTGCCCAACGACATCGGCGGACTGCCGGCCGACCCGATTCAGCGCACCGATCACGAGCTTGAGCCCTGGGAGAAGCGCTGCCACGCGCTCGCCGACGTCCTCGACTTTCACAAGATCATCAATACGGAGGAGAAACGCCGCGGCGTCGAAGCGCTCGGCGCCGAAATGGTCGGCAAGCTTGCCTACTATGAACGCTGGATCGCGGCCTTCGCCAACATCCTTTTCCAGAAAGGCATCCTGACGCCGAGCGAGCTCGCGCGAAAGATGGACGAGGTTGGGGCTCGGTGCGAACTTGATAACGCGGAGCGAACGACGTGACTGCACAGGAGAGAGGGGGAGCGGAGCCGACCTCGACCTGCCGAGCATCTCCGCGCGGGCTTCCCGGTGGATTTCGCAACAGTATTATATACCCTACACCCTGTTAATCTCCTGTATTAACAGAGGCAAAAAGTCGTGGCCTACCTCTTCCACGCCATCTTCAACACCGGCCGCCCCGATGTCGGATTGACGTCGTCGCCGGCACCGACAAAACCGTTGCGCCGGTAGAAGCGGATGGCTCTGAGGTTGTCGGTGTTGACCAACAGCGTGATGCCGTCGGGCGACAGGCGTTTGGCTTCGTTGACCAGCGCCTTGGCGATGTCGGAACCCCAGTGGTCCGGAGCGACGACCAGCTGATCGAGATAACCCGAGGCGTCGATGGTGACGAAGCCGACCAGGGCGGCTTCCTGCTCCGCAACCATGATCGCCGCCTTCGGCACCAGTTCGCAGCGCCAGCGTTCGCGCCAC
>NZ_JBEKXH010000574.1:0-3747 GCF_049512235.1 Bradyrhizobium sp. | reverse complement strand
AAAAGTGTTTTCAATGAATCGACGCACATTCGTGAGCATGGCGGCTTTGGGCGCGGCAAGCACTTTTATCCGAGGCACGCCCGCCGCCACTGCTGCGCCGGTGCCCAAGGCTCGCAACGTCGTCCTCGTGCACGGGCTGTTCGCCGACGGGTCATCCTGGTCCGAGGTAATTGCACGATTGCAGAAGGCTGGGCTCAACGCCACTTCCGTGCAAAACCCCCTGACAACGCTGCCTGAAGCGGTAGCCTCGGCCGAGCGCGTGCTGGCGCGGCAGGATGGTCCGACCGTGCTGGTTGGGCATTCTTTCTCCGGAATGATCGTGACCGAGGCTGGTGTGCATCCGAACGTGTCGGCGCTGGTCTATGTGGCGGCGCGGGCGCCGGATGCGGGCGAGGATTACGCGGCGTTGGCCAAGACATACCCGACGCCCCCGGCGTCGGCCGGAATCGTCTTCGACGGCGATGAAGGACGTCTCAGCGAGGAGGCTTTCCTACGCGATTTCGCTGGCGACCTGCCGGAAGCGAAGGCGAAGGTCCTTTATGCGGTTCAGGACCCGTTCAACAAGGCTCTGCTCGCGGGCAAGACGACGCACGCGGCCTGGCGGTCAAAGCCGAGTTTCTATGCGGTTTCGACCGAAGACCGGACGATCAATCCCGATCTCGAACGCTTCATGGCCAAGCGCATGGGCGCCAAGACCATCGAAGTGAAGGCGAGCCATCTCTCGCTGATCTCTCATCCCGAAGAGATCACCCGCTTGATCTTGGAAGCCGCCGGGCAATCCACCTAACGGGCGTGCGCGGGCTGTCGCCGACGTGTCGCGGCGTTGTCCGGACGCCAGGTCCCAAACTGAATCCAGCGAAGAAGGCATATCTGCTTTTGGCCAGTCTTGCTGATCATAGGCATACTCCCCGATCCTCATCCTGAGGAGCATCGCGCAAGCGATGCGTCTCGAAGGATGGCCGCAAACGACGGTGCAAGCTGCCATCCTTCGAGGAGCAAGCCTTCCCCCTCCGGGGCGAAGGCTTGCTCCTCAGGATGAGGACCGAGAGCATGGATACGACAGCTTTCACGGCATCAGTCCACTAAGCGCCGAATGTGTGGTGACCCGCCGACTGGCCGCCGTCGACATGAAGAATTTCCCCGGTGACGAATTCCGCGCTGTCCAGGTAAATCACCGCGTCGACGATATCGGAGGTCTCTCCCATGCGTCCCATGGGATGGAGCGACGCCAGCGCCGGATGGGCCTCGACCGGATGCATCGGGGTTTTGATGATGCCGGGCGCAACCGCATTCACATGCACATTGCGGCTGGCATATTCGATCGCGAGCGATTTTGTCGCCGCGTTCAAGGCACCCTTGGTCAGGGAGGCGAGCGCGGCGGGCACGCTGGTCATCGGCTGATCGACCAGGCTCGTGGTCATCGTGACGACATGGCCGCTGCCTTGCTTCTCCATCGCCGCCATCACGCTCTGCGTCATGTGAAAGAAGCCGGTGACGTTGGTCGCGATCATGGCGTGAAAGCTCTTCGTCTGTTGCCTCCGAGCGCACGCTTGTCGCGTCAAGCGGCGCCGCTCGCCGTCAGCGGGTGATAATCGCTGCGTTTGAGCATCGCATGCAGCTGGCGGCGTCGAATGCCCATGTTGCCACCGTCGAAGATCGGCAGCACCAGCGCATCCCGCAACAGTTCGCCGAGCGGCAGCTCGTTGTCGTAGCTGTCGATGCCGACGACCCGCATCAGATCGGTAATCACAGCGACCGCCGTCTCGGAGCCGTAGATCTTGGCCTGGATCGCAAGCTCATCGGCGGCCGGATGTTGGGTGTCGACGGCGTGGCAGGCGCGCCAACTCAGATATCTTGTCGATTCGATTTTCATCTTGGCGTCGGCCAGGGCGTATCCGACAGCCTGATGCTCGATGATCGGATCAATGCCGCCGCGCCGTTCGGTGCGCGCGAAATGCAGGGCGAACTCGAACGCCGCCCGCATCAATGCGACGCCAAGAATTCCGACCAGCGCGGCGGTCCCGGTGAAGCTCGCCGAAGACAGCGCGAGGCCGCCACCCCGCTCGCCGATCAGATTGCCATCGGGCATGGTTACGTTTTCCAAGCCGAACTGCGGCGAGAGATGGCCACGATGGCCCACGGCATCGATCGCGCGCTCAAGAACAATCCCCGCCGCGGGCCGTTCGACGGCGATGATGGACATTGCCTTCTCAGGGCTGGCATCGGGATCGGTCCGGCATACGACGCACAGCACATCGGCGCCCCCGCGGTCCCAGCCCGTCGCCGAGGAAACCCATTTCTTTCGGCCGTTGATGACCCAATGGCCGTCGCGGAGTTTCGCAGTGGTCCGCACGCCCTCTCCCGGCGGTGGAGAGGCGGCATTGGCGCTGCCGCCGGGTTCGCTGGAGCAGAAGCCAGCCAGGGGCGCGCCGCTTTTTTTCAGGAACGGCGCCAGCAACCGGCCGCACTGCTCGGGCGTTCCGCCGAGCAGGATCGGCAACAGCCCGAGAACCGTGCCCAGCAGCGTCAGGGTGATGCTGGAGTTCACGCTGTAAAGTTCCTCGGCCATGATCGCCATGTCGATCAGGCCGGCATTCTCGCCGCCTGCCGGAATGGGAATGCATTTCCGCAAAAAGCCCGCGCGCACCATGGCTTCGTATATCGGCCTGGTCGCGAGAAAGCGCTCCTCCGGGGACGGCAGCTTCTCATAGCTCGCCTTCGCGCCCGAGAGCACCTCCCTGGCGAATTGGCGGGCATCGAGCTGCAGTTCGCGCTGCCGCGCGTTGAGCGTAAAATCGATCGCCATGGAAGCTCTCCCGTTTTCCGGCAGCCCGTCGCCGCGTTCGGCCGACGACTAGCTGGCCGGAGCGAGAAAGTCTTGGACGGGGATGAACCGATTTCTTGGACTGGGGTGCACGCCCGGATGTTCCAGGGCTCATGTTCCAGCGGTCACTTGACGGGAGTCATTTTCCAGAAGTCATGGCGCAGCGATCAACTGAGCACGACAGCGCCTCTGCGGATACCGAGCCCCGGGGCGTCAGAGAAGCTCCGGCACTGCCGGATCTTTTCTCGAGACATCGCAGATCAATGACCAGCGATCCCCGAACCCAGCCCGCCATCGTAGCCGTTCGACGAGTATGATGGCACCAGGTTATCAACGGGTGCGGCATACCAGGCATTGCTGTTCCGCAATCGCTCGGTTGCCACCGCGCGGTCCTTCGTTCGCATGTGGTGGCGTTCCGAGGCGGCCGCCGCTTGCACGGTCAATGCAGCTATCAGCGGAACGACAAACATGGCGATAAATCTCTTTCGCATTGTGATCTCCCTTTTTGGTTGCGGAAAAATCGCGGACCGCGTCTTTCGCATCAACGATTTACCTCTGGTCAGACGCGCGGCAGCAGGCAATTGCGCCTCACTCTTGAAGCCTCGCGTTGCCACAAGATGATGTCGGCCGATGCTCTCGCCAATTATCCCAAAGTGCGTCCGCTTAACTCCTTGGTAGCGGCTTGGGCATCCCTTGGTCTGCCCAAACCATCTTCCGCGGTTGATGCGCCCGGACTAGACTGCAACTTCCGACTAGAGGATCGATTCCATCAAAGCTATCATTTCAGGCCACGGGCGTTGTCCTCTCACTCCCTCTCCCGCTCTTCGCGGGGGAGGGTGGGGTGGGGGCGCGGCATCGGCGGTGTTGGTTACGTGTGTGGCCGCGATATCAGATCGATGGATTTTCGCCCGGAGCTTCCCCCA
>NZ_JBEKXH010000573.1:0-3748 GCF_049512235.1 Bradyrhizobium sp. | reverse complement strand
TCCTTGATTTCGATTCTGTCGGCGAACCCTGACTCGATGTCGGCCTGCGCGATCGGCGCCGCCAGCAGGATGCGACCCTGGGCGGCGGTGCCGGTGAGTTCGGCGACCGCGATGAAGGGCGCGCGCGAAAGCCCCAAGGCCTGATCGACCGCAGCGCCACGCCCGTTGGCAAGCAAGAAACTGCCATTGCCGCGGTTGCGCGCGACCCGGTCCGGAAATGCCAATGCGAGCATGACACCAGTGGTGAGATCCGGAGCGCCGGCCGGGGTGTTCTCCTTCCTGCTTTGCGGAAGCTCTATCCGCTCCCCTCCCCCTTGCGGGGAACGACGCCCTGCCCCCTCGTCCGTCTTGACCTGCGCGGCCCAGCGCTGCGCCAGGCTGCGCGCGCTCGCGGCACGCTGCGAGCGGTCGCGGCGGAATTGATCGAGTCTGGCATCAAGATCGACGCTGTCGCCGCCAAGCCCGCGCTCGGTCAGCACGGCCGCGATCTCCGCGGCCTCGGCGCCGGCGCCGAGCCGATGCGCATCCACAATCATTCGCGCCAGCCGCGGCGGCAGCGCCAGCGCGCGCAGGCTCTTGCCTTCCGCCGTGATCCGTCCATCAGCATCGAGTGCGCCGAGATCGCGCAGCAGGCTCTTCGCCTCCTTCAGCGCGGGCGCCGGCGGGGCATCGAGAAAGGCAAGCGTGGTCGGGTCGCTCAGCCCCCATTGCGCGACATCGAGCAGCAGCGAGGAAAGATCGGCGCTCAGGATTTCGGGCTGGGTATAGGCCGGAAGCGACGCGGTCTGCGGCTCGTCCCACAGCCGGTAGCAAACGCCTGGCTCGGTCCGCCCGGCACGGCCACGGCGCTGGTCGACCGCGGCGCGCGAGGCGCGCACGGTTTCCAGCCGCGTCAGGCCGATATCAGGTTCATAGCGCGGCACCCGCGCCATGCCGCAATCGACGACGATGCGCACCCCCTCGATGGTCAGCGAGGTCTCCGCGATCGAGGTCGCGAGCACCACCTTGCGGACGCCCCTTGGTGCCGGTGCAATGGCGCGGTCCTGCACTGCGGCGTCGAGCGCGCCGAACAGCGGCACGATCTCGATTCCGGCATCGTGGATCCGCTCGGCGAGCAAATTTTGCGTGCGGCGAATTTCCGCCGCACCCGGCAGAAAGGCCAGCACCGAGCCCGGATCGGCGCGCAGCGCGGTTGCGATCGCATCCGCCATCTGCCGCTCCAGCGGCGCATCGGCCTTGCGGCCGAGGTACCGCGTTTCGACCGGATGGCTGCGGCCCAGGCTTTCGATGACAGGCGAAGCGCCGAGCAGTCTTGACACCCGCGCACCGTCCAGCGTCGCCGACATCACCAGGATGCGAAGGTCTTCCCGCAAACCGGTTTGCGCATCGCGCGCCAGCGCCAGGCCCAAGTCAGCATCGAGCGAGCGTTCGTGGAACTCGTCGAACAGCACGGCTGCGACATCGGACAATTCCGGATCGTCGAGGATCTGGCGCGAGAAGATGCCCTCGGTAACGACCTCGATCCGGGTCGCGCGCGACACCTTTGAGCCGAACCGGACCCGGTAGCCGACGGTCTCGCCGACCCGCTCGCCAAGCGTCTGCGCCATCCGCCCGGCGCTGGCACGCGCCGCGATCCGCCGCGGCTCCAGCACGATGATCTTTTTGTTGTTCAGCCAAGGTGAATCGAGCAGCGCCAGCGGCACCCGCGTGGTCTTGCCGGCCCCGGGCGGCGCCACCAGCACCGCGGCATTGTGGCCGGCAAGCGTACGCGAGAGCTCGTCGAGGACGTCGTCGATTGGAAGGGGCGTGTCGAAAGCGCGCACGAATTGATCCATGGGGCAAGTAGAAACGCCTTTTAGACGTCTTTGCGATGTGGGTAAGCGATAAAGAAAAATATTTTTTGCAGAGGAGATTGCACAGTCTTGCATGGGCAAAAGCTGGTCAGACGAATCGAATCCGAAGAAGCCGGCGGCGCCTCATCGAGCAAGGTTGTCATCGCCCGGCATAGCCGTCCGAAGGACGGCGTCGCTTCCGCTCGCCTATGACCGAGCGACCCAGCAAGTAGTCTGCATGAGCGCATGCAATATGCGGGAATGGCAGCAAATGCAAAGACCCCGGATGTCGCTTCGCTCATCCGGGCTGCGGTCGCTACGCTCGCTGATCACGTTGCGCGATGAGGCTAACTACATCGTGCGGCTGCCAGCGGCTGAACAGGGGGGCGTGACCCAAGGCAGACTCTGACGGCCCCTGATCGGCGATTCCAGAGCCTCCCGTGCGCAACGCGGGTGCTCGCGCTGCCGAAGATAGCAAAGCGCTTGGGAGCGCCAGTCCTGGGACTGTCAATGCCATGTCGTGCGAGGTCAAATACGGCCCGAAAATTCAGAGGCACGCGCCGTGGTAGCTACCCTCGACATGGGTCAACGCGCCCAGTTCATCGCTCGACCAGACGACGGAGATAGATTCGACGCAACCAAGGCCGCCCCACTCATATACGAGCGTTCTCTTCCTCTTATCTTTCTGCTCCGGTCGAAATCCTTGGTCTAGCAAAATCGATTTTAAAATGTCATCTCTTGACCCGACGGGAAATTTTGACTGCAAGACCTCGGTCAATTTTCTGCTGGCTGCTTCAAAATGAAACCAATCCTCACCCTGCGCGATTGGAGGCGGCCTAGAGTGAAGCGCTGCCGGGCTAAAAACAAACAGAGTCGCCGCGACAAGGGCGAGTATTGCCAACAACCAAATAGCGGAACGCTTCACGTCGGGTCCCTCTCTCCCCCAAACCTACTACTCGTGCGTTACTTTGCCATGAACTCGTCATTCGGCGCATGTCTAAATCTGGTACCAAACGTTAGTTATTGCGGTGTAGCGGCAAGTCTGTAGCTGGGATTACACCGGACTCACGCTCGAACCGCACGGCTCTCAATCGCGGCCAATGCGGGATTTCCCGCCCATGAGATCGGCGCTATTATCCGCTACCTGCGACCGCAGCGCGCTATTCTTCAAGGCAAACGGCATGAGCACTTTGGAAGTTGATGTCGGCGATATCAGGCCGGTCCTGGTTGCCTTCACCGCCGATGAGCTGGTGGTGACGCTGGCGGATGGCCGCAGGATCGCGACTGGTATCCGCAACTGCGGGACGCAAGCGAGGCGGCGCGCGGGCGGTTCGAGCTGATGCCGATGGGGATTCACTGGTCCGATCTCGACGAAGACCTCGGCATCGCCGGGATGCTGCGGGGAAGGGCAAGCGTCTGACGCCGGCTAACAGACATCAACCAAGATGGTCGTCGCCCGGCCTGTCCGGGCGACCCAGTATTCCAGAGCTCGATCGATCTGACCGCGGCGCCAGCGGCATTCTCGCGTGCTGAACCGTTCCACCTCCACCGCCGCGGCGTACTGGACCACCCGATCAAGTCGGGCGATGACGTGTGAGGTCGGAACAGTCTCTCGCCTCATCAATGCGATAAGGAAGTCTTGGAGCCGCGCGCAGCAACGGAACCGCGGTCGCGGACTATCGGCCGCCCGCCGCTGCTGAGGTTCGATGATCGCTAGATCTGGTGATTCGGGGCTGTCAATCCTCATGAAGAAAAAGATTTCTGTTGCCTTTTTGTTCGAATCAGTTCATAACCAACCCGTCTCGTTCCAGATGAGGGGCGTATCGCGATCGTCAGACACGCGGGATGAGATGCGGTGGACGCGGCAGCGTCGGGCGTGGCCAGGACATGGCAGGGCAGGATGTACATTGAGGTCG
>NZ_JBEKXH010000572.1:0-5488 GCF_049512235.1 Bradyrhizobium sp. | reverse complement strand
AAATATTTTTTACAAAGGGCCTTGACAACCAAATCACTCCGGTCCGTAGGGCGGGCGTCGCATCGGCGGGCGCAAGATGGCGGATTATGCCCGCCGGGCTATTGGTTTAGCGCGTAGGATGGGTTGAGCCCTTCGCGAAACCCATCGGGGAAAAAGAGATGGGTATCGCTTCGCTCCACCCATCCTACGAGCTACCCCAGCAGCACCGCATCAGCGCCGTTGACGGCCTCGGCTCCATCCATCACGGTGCGCTCCAGCGCGCCGGCCTGCACCGTAATGTTTTCGGCGAAGAATCGCGCCAGCGTGACGTAGCGCTGGGCATGACCTTCGCCTTCGCCCACATCGCGCGCGGCGAGCGCCTCGGCGGCCAGCATGCAGCCGCCAAGCGTCGATCCGAACAGCCGCAGATAGGGCGTGGCGCCGGCGAGCGCATCGTTGGGCGCCGAGCTCATGCGCTCCAACAGCCAGCGGCTGGCGCGGTCGAGCGAGCCCAGCGCGTCGCGCAGTTTTGCGCCCGTAGTGCCGAACGCCGGGTCGTTCGAGGCCTCGACCTGTTTGACGGTGCCTGCGAGTTCGTCGAGCAGGGCAAAGACCGACGCGCCGCCATTGGCGGCGAGTTTTCGCGTCACCAGGTCGATCGCCTGGATGCCGTTGGTGCCTTCATAGATCAGGGTGATGCGGGCATCGCGAAAGTGCTGCGCGGCGCCGGTTTCCTCGATGAATCCCATGCCGCCATGGACCTGCACGCCGAGCGAGCAAACCTCGTTGCCGATGTCGGTGGAGAAGGCCTTGGCAATTGGCGTCAGCAGCGCGCCGCGCGCCGCGGCAAGCGCGCGGGTCGCGGGATCGGTAGCGCGCGCCGAAATATCGAGCGCGACCGCGGTGGCGTAGCAGATGGTACGCGCCGCGGCGGTGAGCGCGCGCATCTGCATCAGCATGCGCTTGACATCGGGGTGCACGATGATGGGGTCCGCACCCGTGCCGGGCTTGCCAACAGCACGGCCCTGGCGGCGCTCCCCGGCGAAGGCCAGCGCCTGCTGATAGGCACGGTCGGCGATGCCGACGCCCTCCAGGCCGACGCCGAGCCGGGCCTGGTTCATCATCGTGAACATGCACTGCATGCCCTTGTTCTCCTCGCCGATCAGATAGCCGATGGCGCCGCCGTGATCGCCCATGGTCATGGTGCAGGTCGGCGAAGCGTGCATGCCGAGCTTGTGCTCGACGCCGCTGGCATGGATGTCGTTGCGCGCGCCGAGCGAGCCATCGGCATTGACCAGGAATTTCGGGATCAAGAACAGCGAAATACCCCGGGTGCCCGGCGGCGCATCGGGCAATCGCGCCAGCACGAAATGCACGATGTTGTCGGTCATGTCGTGGTCGCCATAGGTGATGAAGATTTTCGTGCCCGAGATGCGATAGCTGCCGTCGGATGCCCGCTCGGCGCGGGTGCGCAGCGCGCCGACATCCGATCCGGCCTGCGGCTCGGTGAGCTGCATGGTGCCGGTCCACTCGCCCGTCACCAGCTTTTCCAGATAGATCTTTTTCAGTTCGCCGCTGCCATGGGCGTCGAGCGCCTCGATCGCGCTCAGGGTCAGAAGCGGGCAGAGGCCGAAGGCGATATTGGACGCGCTCCAGATTTCGGTGCAGGCGGCATTGATCGCGAGCGGCAGGCCCTGGCCGCCGAAGGCTTCCGGGCCGGATACCGCGTTCCAGCCGGCTTCGGTCCAGCGCCGGTAGGCGTCGGGCCAGCCGGGCGCGGTGGTCACCTTGCCGCCATCGAGCTTGATGCCGTTCTTGTCGCCCACGCTGTTCAGCGGCGCCAGCACGTCCGAGGCAAACCGGCCGGCTTCCTCCAGAATGGCCATGGTGATGTCGGCGTCGAAATCGCCGTAATGGCCGGCCTGCACGGCCGCCTGCAGGCCGGCGCCGTGGTTGAGGGAGAGCAGCATGTCGGGGATGGGGGCGCGGTAGGTCATGACCGTGATCCTCGCGAGGGCAGGGGATAAGCTTAAGGCAGCGGCAGGGGGCCGTCTTCCCACGAAAGCGCCGATCTCTCAACTCTTAAGGGGGCCGGAATCGGCGTGTGGGCGGCCGGGGGCCGCGCATTCCCGGTGAGCCAGGCCGCCAACCAACGCAAGCCCCGCCACGTCACGGGGCCTCGAAATGTTCCGGTTCCAGCCTGTTGAAATGGCTCACTTCTCTCTATAGACCGGCGTGGCCGGCGGAAGCGGCGCAAGGCCCGGTCTGCCGCTTTCCCGTCAGCTATTGGGGCGTCGCCAAGTGGTAAGGCAGTGGATTTTGATTCCACCATACGGAGGTTCGAATCCTCCCGCCCCAGCCAACCACGAAGGCGTAAGAAAACCGGCCAGCGATCCGTAGAAGCTATTGTCAAAATCGCCGCAGAAAACGGCCGCGCCGTGCGCGTGAAACACACAGCGCGATGGGCGAAACACTGGAAGTCGAAATGAGCGGAGAGGCGGCAATCCTGATACGCGAAGACGCGCTGTCGGATGAGACTGATCTCACGGGGAATTCCAGCGCGAAGCATTCGCAGGGCGCGCGAACGGTGCTGCCGGATGTCGACAAAGCGATCGAGCAATTATACGGACCCGCAGCCGCAAGTCTGTCTGTCTCGGAGGCGCATGTCGCGATCGACGTGGTCGTTAACGTGCTGCAAGGGGCAGGCCTTGGGTACATCCTTCCACAGATCGCAACTGACCTTTCCAACAAAGGTTTGCTCACGCTGGCATCCGCGTTGGCCGCAAAACTCGATCAGTCTGGCGGCGAGCACAAACCACCGCTGAGGAGTACCTGATGAGCGGGCGTGTCAGGCAGAGCACCTGGCCCGTAAGCCATTCACTATTTAAGCTTACTAGTGGGCCCGGCCAGACGCGAACGTGCGACTAGCACGTTATGAGCGGGGAGTGTGCCCCGGGAGCTCCTAAAAACGTTGACGAATAATGTATTGTTCAGTCGCGTACTGCAACGCGACTTTGAGAGTTACATGCCCGGTGGTTTTGACGGATGCAAGTGTTCTACCAATTTTCGTACTGGCGAGGGTGCGCGCTCCGGGGCATGGCGACCGGTGAATCCGGTTGATGGCGACCACCAATTCCGATTGATGACGACCACCTGTTCCGGTCCATGGCGACCAGGGCAACAGGGTTGTGGACGGGCGTGATGAACGCCGTTGGGTGATCCGCGAATCAGCTGGACCTCGCTCCTTTTTCCAGAGGAGCGGGAATGGCCCAATCGAGATTACCCATGCGCAAGATCCGGGATGTGTTGCGGCTGTCGGCAGCCGGCCTGTCCAAGCGTCAAATCGCAGCGAGCCTGGGCATCGGCCCGACCGCTGCCGGGGCGTGTCTCCGTCGGGCGCGTGAGGCCGGTATCGGTTGGCCACCGCCCGACGATCTCGGCGACGCCGTGCTGGAACGCCGGCTGTATCCGGCGCCTGCGGCCGCGGCCAAGGACTGGCGGTCGCTGCCGGACTGGCCGGCGGTTCATCGCGAGTTGCGCCGCAAGGGCGTGACGCTGCAACTGGTGTGGGAGGAGTACCGCGCGACCCATCCCGACGGTTACTCACCCACGATGCGGCAGGCGCACGTGGCCGGCGAGAAGCTGTTCGTCGATTATGCCGGCACGACGATCGACATTTTCGACGCGACGACCGGCGAGGTGCATGCCTGCCAATTGTTCGTCGCCGCGCTCGGTGCGTCGAGCTACACCTACGCCGAGGCGACGGCCACGCAGTCGCTGCCCGACTGGATCGGATCGCACACGCGCGCGTTCGCCTTTTTCGGCGGCGTGCCGGCGATGGTGGTTTCCGACAATCTGAAGTCCGGCATCACCAAAGCCTGCTTCTACGAGCCCGCCGTCAATCGCGCCTATGCCGAGATGGCGGCGCACTACGGCACGGCGATCGTGCCGGCGCGGCCCAGGAAGCCGCGCGACAAGGCCAAGGTCGAAGTCGCCGTGCAGGTCGCGACGCGATGGATCATCGCCAAACTCAGGAACCGCCGGTTCTTCTCACTGCCGGAGCTGAACGCGGCGATCCGGGAGTGCCTCGTAACGCTCAACGACCGAGTGTCACGGCATCTGGGCGCGAGCCGACGCAGCTTGTTCGACGCGACAGACCGATCGGCCCTGAAGCCGCTCCCAACAGCGCCTTACGTCTACGCCGAATGGAAGCAGTGCAAGGCCGGCCTCGATTATCACGTCGAGGTCGAGAAGCACTACTACTCGGTGCCGCATGCGCTGCTGCGTGAGACGCTGTGGGCGCGGATCACCGGGCGGACCATCGAGCTTTTTCATCAAGGCAATCGCGTCGCCGTCCATGTGCGCTCGTCATCCAACCGGCGCCACACGACCGTGAGCGAACATATGCCGTCGAGCCACCGGCGCTATGCCGACTGGACACTGGAACGTATCCAGCGACTAGCGAACGAGATCGGGCCGAAGACATCGGCGTTGATCGAGATCATTCTGCGCGAGCGAACCCATCCGGAGCAAGGCTTTCGCGCCTCGATCGGTATCCTGCGGCACGCGACCAGCTTCGGCCATGAACGGCTCGAAGCCGCTTGCGGTCGCGCCCTCGATATCGGCGCGCGCTCCTATACGTCGGTGACGTCCATCTTGAAGAACAATCTGGATCGCCAAAGGCCCGCCACCGCCACGGAGGGGCCTGCGATAGTTCATCCCAACATCCGTGGCCCCCGCTACTTCAACTGAGGAGAAGACAAAATGCTGACCCATCCCACCATCGATCAGCTTCGGGCCCTCAGGCTCGATGGCATGGCGGACGCCTTTATCGAGCTGCAAACACAGGATCAGGCAAAGGACCTTGGCCCTGCCGAATGGCTGGCGCTGATGCTCGATCGCGAAGCGGCGCACCGCGGCACGCAGCGGTTCAAAAGCCGGCTGCGCCATGCGAAGCTGCGCCACGGCCAGGCCTCGATCGAGGATGTCGATTACCGCACGCCACGGCGGCTCGACAAGGCTCTGTTCCAGCAGTTGGCCGCCGGCCGCTGGATCGCCGAGCATCGCAATCTGCTCGTCACCGGCCCGTGCGGCGTCGGCAAGTCATGGCTTAGTTGCGCGTTGGCACAGAAAGCCTGCCGTGACGGCTACACCGTGCATTACGCGCGCGTGCCACGCTTGTTCGCCGATCTCGAACTGGCGCACGGTGACGGCCGCTTCGCGCGCCTGTTCCGCATGCTCACCAAGGCCGACCTGCTGATCCTCGACGACTGGGGGCCGGATCGTCTCAATCCGAACCAGCGCCGCGATCTGATGGAGATCGTCGAAGACCGCTACGGCGCGGGATCGACGCTGATCACCAGCCAGCTGCCAGTGGAGGCATGGCATGACGTCATCGACGAGCCAACCTTCGCTGACGCGATCCTCGATCGCCTCGTGCACAACGCCTACCGCCTCGCGCTCGATGGTCCCTCGATGCGCGATCCAAAAACGGCCAAGTCCGACACGA
>NZ_JBEKXH010000571.1:0-6632 GCF_049512235.1 Bradyrhizobium sp. | reverse complement strand
GTGGTATCCGTGACCAAGTTCAAGGACGACGAGGAGGCCCTCGCAATGGATCCGCAGCAACTACGTCAGCTTTCGCGAGCTCGAGCTGAGTTTGATCCTGCAGGGGTCGTGAGGCCGTGCCTGGTCAGCCTGTGCCGTCAACTCCACCGCGGACAGCCTCGCCAGGACATCGCCGGCGTGCACATGGGCGCCCTTCTCGACCGCAATCGACGCGAGTTGGCCGTCCACCTCCGGTTCCACCCTGACTTCGGTCGCCCGCACGACGCCAACGATTGAGACCGGCGATCCGGAACGTCGCTCGGAGTAGACCAGAACGCCCGCGACGAGCACGAGCGGGATCGCAACGATGGCGGCACGCCTAGCCCTGCGCATGTCTCTGTCCTCTCTTGACGGCAATCGCCGAGATCACGGCGAGCGCGAAATAGATCAGCGCAAGACACCATAGTCCGAGCCAGTCATGCGCGACCTCCCAGATGCTGGCGCCCAGCTGGTTGATGCGCACGAGGCCATCAATCGCGAAGTCGGCGGGGAAAGTCCGGCCCAGCGCGATGGCCGCCTCTGGGATTGCTTCGCGCGGCCAGGCGAAGCCCGCGGTGAAGAACTGAGGCAGGCTGGTCGCGAGGAGGAGGATGGTTGCGTTTTCCGGCCGCGTGAACCAGGCCCCGACGGCCTGCCCCATGAAGCTGGTCGCAAGCAGAAAGACGGTCGCGAGCGCGAAGAGTTGCGGAAGATGACCGAGCGTCGAAAAGCCGTAGAACCGCGGCAGTACGATGAGATAAAGCGCGAGCGCTGGAAGGTAAATGGTCAGATGGGCGATGCCGCGGCCGAGCACGCCGGCGAATGCTCCGCCGCCTTTCGCCAGCGCCGTACCGGTCAACATCGCCGCACCGATCAGAAGTGTTTGCTGCAGGATCAGCACGAACGCCGCCGGGACGACGTAGCTCGCATAGCCGCCCACCGGGTTGAAGATCGGCTGCAGCAGGACATCGGCCGGGCTCAGGCTCGCCAATTTCGCCTTGACAAGGCTACCATCGGAGCGGGCGCCGCGCGATACGAGGTCGGACGTCAATGCACCGACCGCCGTGGCGACGCCGCTTGCGGTCGACCTGAATATGAACAGGTAGGTGGCATCCGCGTAGACCGGGATGTGAGCGGTGATGCCCTTGAGCACGTCGCGCTCGGTGTCTGGCGGGATTTCGACGGCGGCAAAAGCCTTGCCGCGATCGATTGCGGCATGCGCTTCGGCAAGTGTGCGGGCGCGAACCACGACGCTCAATGCTCCGCTTGCGTCGAGCGTCTCGACGATCTGGCGGCTGAGATCGCTCAGATCGTTATCGACGACCGCGATCGGTAGCTTGCGAAGGATCTGGTTCAGATAGGGTTGCGGATAATAAATACCGTAAATCAGGGGAGCCAGGAACAGCAGACTGAAAGCGCTCCGCGTTCCGAGCACGCGCCGCCACTCCGCCTTGAAGGCGCCGCCGATGCCCCGCGGCGCGCCCTCTGTTTCGGATTGCTCTTCAGGGCGCCCCGCCTCAAACCAGCCCTTGCGCGTCAGGCTCGCCATGCGCAGCAAGGCGAGCCCGGCGAAAAGCACTGTCAGGCCCGCGAGCACCGCGAAGGAAACGGCGGAATCCGAGACCGGCAATCCCCGCGCCGCTTGTCCCAGCAAGACGGCCATGTACCAGCGCAGCGGCAGGACAGCGCTCCAGACTTGCGCAAACGTGTTCATACCGACCGTCGGGAAGCCGACGCCCGCATAGCCGAATGCAGGAGAGGCAATGAGGCCCGCAAGTCCGAGCCCCGTCGCCAAGTCGCCGACCAGAAGCTGCAGCAAGGCTCCCAGCGACAGGTGAGCAACAATCAGGAGTGAACCTGCGGCCACGATCAACGGCGCGTCTCCCCTGAAGGGGATCTGCAGCACTCCCTCCAGGAAGAACGACTCGGCCAACATGATCAGGACGAATATGCCGAACAGTGGCGCGAGCTTGCCCACCAGCGCGACGACCGGATCGCCTCCGGCGCTTTCGAGCCACGCCCGCGCATCGCGACGGCGGAATTCGGATCCGACGGAATAGCCCGCGGCCAGGGTGATCACCACATGGATGATCGTCGGCAGCAGTGCGCGCAGCAGGAACTGCGCATAGTTCTTTTGCGGATTGACCAGCGCGATGGTCTCCCCGGTCAGCGTTCCGATGGAAGCCGGCGCGGGCGCGGCGCGCTTGGCGGGGGCGGCCACGGCCGCCGCGGCGGATAGCGCATCGCTCAGGCCCGAGGACGCAATGCCTGCCGCCGTCAGGAACTGCTGGTTATAGAAGCCGACGACCTGCGGGCGGCGTTCGGCTTTCAGGTCGCGCTCGAAATCCGGCGGGACATAGATTGCCGAGATCGCCTTGCCGGACCGTATATCCTGCGCGGCCGTGGACAGCGTACCAGAGCGGTCGACGATTTGCAGGCTCGGAGACGCCGCGACATATTCCACCAGGGCACGCGATGCGTCCGACTTGTCCTCGTCGACGATCGTCACCCCAAGTCCCCGGATGACCGGATGGCTGAAGACGGTCGTGAGTACCACGAACGCAAAGAGCGGCACGCCGAAGATCAAAAGCAGCGCCACACGATCGCGAAGCAGCCAGTGGCACTCGCGCCGCGCGACCAGCAGAAATCCTGGCTTTGACGCCAGCCTCATTGCCGTGACCGCCAGTCGAGATAGGCGCTCATTCCCGGTCGCAGCTCGGGCACCGGCTGGACCGGGTAGGCGCGGATCGAAAACGTCCGCAAGTCGAAATCGCCGGTAGCGCGCGTGGCCCGCCAGCTCGCATATTCGCCCTTGGTTGCAATAAGCTTGACCTCGACCGTGACACGGCGCCGCCGACCTTCAGGCTCTTGACGAGATCCTCGCGAAGATCGAAATGGATCCAGACATCGGCCAAATCGATCAGCGTTATGAGCGGCACGCCCGGAGATACATATTCGCCGGGCTCTACATTGCGCTGGTAGACCTGCGAAGCGACAGGAGCATAGACGATGAGTTGATCGATGATCGATTGAACGCTCTGGATATCGGCATTGGCCTTTTCGACGTTGGCCCGGGCAATAGCCCGCTCCTCTTTTGTGTAGCCATTAACAGCCTGATCGTAGGCCGACTTGGCCTGATCGACTGCGCGTTCGCTTTCGTGCAGCGAATCGGTCATTTGGTCGAGGCGGGCTTGCGGCGCGTTGCCCTGCTCGGTCAATGTATGAGTGCGATCAAAAGTCTTCTGAGCGAGCACCAGGGCCGCCTGCGCGCGCTCCAGCTCCGCCTTCCGAGCGGCGACGACCTCGGCCCGGGTTCCGACGAGCACGTTGGCAAGCTGTGCCCCGGCAACAGCCATCGCCGTTCTCATTTGTTCGAGCTTTGCGACAGTCTCCGGATTATCGATCTTTACGAGCACGGCGTTCGCAGGAACGTTCTGGCCGCGCTCGACGGGTATTTCCTTGACCCGTCCATCGACACGCGCGGCTATATCCAGCCGTGTTGCATCGACCTCGCCCTGCACCAGCAGTGGTTCCGGTCGCAAAAGATAGAAGGCAGAAAGCGCGAGGACGACAGCTGCAACGATACCGACGATGATGGAAGGCGCACGCGTCGCGGGGCGCGTGTTCTTCTCTTGTCCGTCACCTGGTGCGACGGACGGATCTTGAACATCCTTACCAGAGGTCGGCATGTCCATGCCTGACTCC
Organism: Bradyrhizobium sp.; assembly: GCF_049512235.1. Lineage (GTDB taxonomy): Bacteria > Pseudomonadota > Alphaproteobacteria > Rhizobiales > Xanthobacteraceae > Bradyrhizobium. The sequence continues at coordinate 2,909 of NZ_JBEKXH010000571.1, read as the reverse complement.
ACTTAGCTCATGACAGGGTTAGCCGCTTCCATGTCCTGGTTGTCAGGCATCGTCCAATCCCGATGGCCGTTCCGGGCGAGTAGATGCTCGAGCAGGAAGACAAACGATTGGTAAGGCAGTCCTGTCGCGTGTAAAGGTCCCATTTCGCAGGTTCTGTTTGCTGAAATGTAGGCGTCCGCGGGTCTGGTGTCGAGCACGGCCATTGTACCTCTGGCCGCGGAAACCACAAGCTCCGGGTGCGGCAAGCCGCGGTCTCCGGTAGTGTCGCCAGCAGGTGTCCCCACGGGCAACGTCTCCGCTCAGTCCTGCGATGGAACAGCTTCTATCGATCAGCGATCAAACACCGAGGTCGTCTTCGCCGCTTGGAGATCCCTGCTGCAACGAGGCTAATATTGCGGTCTCAAATGCAGACCACTCTCGACTTGCGCGTACCGGGAGGAAATTTGCAGCGTCGCCGTACCCCAGCGTGAGAGCGATGTCCTCGTTCGCGAGCTTCGTCGTGCGGAGATACTCTTCAGGCTGCCTTGGGTTTCTTGTGCAGAGCAGGATGGGGAAGTCGCAGACGCAGACGCCCGCGAACCACGAAAACAGCAGTCCTGTTCAAGACCACGTCCCCAAATGAAGGCAGCCTGTCCAACTTAGACCCGGTCGATGTCCGTTTCGGATCTTCACAAACACCAGGCGTCACGCGACGCTCCGGTCACTGTCGGTGAAAACGGACACCGCCGTGAGGCGGGGCATCTGGCGAACCGCGTGATCAGAAGTGCGGACGTCGTAGGTCGGTCGGAGACGCGAGATCGAGGGAGGCCGCCATGGTCGGAAGGCTGATTCAGGTCGCCAAGTCCGCTTATCAGTATCCTCTGATCCTGAAGCAGTTGTGGCACACGCCGCTATTGCAGTCGCCGGATCAGGAGATCGTCTATCGCGATCGAACGCGCTTTAGCTACCGGCAGCTCGGACAGCGCATTGGACGGCTCGCGTCCGCTCTGGAAAAGCTTGGCGTGAAGCCCGGCGATACGGTCGGTGTTCTCGACTGGGACAGCAACAGGTTTCTCGAAGCGTTCTTTGCGATCCCGATGATGGGGGCGGTGCTGCAAACCGTAAACGTCCGACTCTCACCTGAGCAAATCGCCTATACCATTGATCACGCCGGAGCCTCGACGCTCCTTGTCAATGATGAGTTCGTTGAATTGGTGGAAGGGCTCAAGCCGCGACTGCCAAAGGTGAAGACGCTGGTCGTGTTGTCGGATCGGCCTTCACCCGAGACGGGAAGCCTGGCCTTTGCGGGCGAGTATGAGAGCCTTTTGGCTGCGGCCTCGCCCGACTATGACTTTCCGGATTTCGACGAGAACACGCAAGCGACGACCTTCTACACGACCGGTACGACCGGTCTGCCGAAGGGGGTCTATTACAGCCATCGGCAATTGGTGCTGCATTCGCTCGGCGAACTGGCGTTCTTTGGCATGGCGACCCAGCAAGGCCGTTTCTCGCGTGATGACGTATACATGCCGATCACGCCGATGTTCCACGTCCACGCCTGGGGCTTTCCCTGGGCTGCGACCCTCGCCGGCGTCAAGCAGGTCTATCCGGGACGCTATGAACCGGCGATGCTCGTCAAGCTGATCAAGAGCGAAGGCGTCACGTTCACTCACGGTGTTCCCACCATCCTGCAGATGCTGCTGAATGCGGCGGCGGCGTCCAACACCGATCTGGCGGGCCTGAAGATGGTCATCGGGGGCTCGGCGCTGCCGAAAGCACTTGCCAAGCAGGCACTCGCCGCCGGTATCGACATCTTTGCCGGCTACGGCATGTCCGAGACGGGCCCGATTGCGGCCGTTGCCCATGTCAGGTCGAGGGATCTCAGCGGCGATCCGGATCAGGAGGTGGAGTTTCGGACCAAGGCGGGGATGGCGGCACCGTTGGTCGATCTGCGCATTGTCGACCCGGACATGAAGGACGTCCCTCACGACGGCAAGTCGACCGGAGAGATCGTACTGCGTTCGCCCTGGCTGACGCAGGGCTACTTCAATAATCCTGAAGGCTCCGAGGAGCTTTGGGCGGGAGGCTATCTGCACACCCATGACATCGCCTTCGTCAGCCCCGGCGGCTACATCCATATCACCGACCGCCTCAAGGACGTGATCAAAACCGGCGGCGAATGGGTATCGTCGTTACAGATCGAGGATCTGATCACCCAATGCCCAGGCGTGGCGGAGGCGGCGGTCATCGGCGTGAAGGACGACCGGTGGGGGGAGCGCCCACTCGCGTTGGTCGTCAAGAAGCCGACCGGCTCGGAGCAAGTGACGGACGTGGCAGTAAAGAAGCACCTCAAAGTGTTTGCGGACCAGGGCATCATTTCCAAATACGGAATTCCCGAAAAGATCCTCTTCATTGCCAGCATTCCCAAAACGAGTGTCGGCAAGATCAACAAGAAGGCGCTGCGCGAGCAGTACGACGACATGTAGCAGCAGGTCTTTGCTCTGCGAACCCATCAGGAAGCGAACATGAGCAATCTCTCCCTTGCCGATTTGGGCCGACAAATTGGACAGGAACTCGGCATCTCGGATTGGGTTGCGATAGATCAGGCGCGTATCGATGCGTTCGCGTCGTGCACCGGCGATCATCAATGGATCCACGTCGATGTCGAACGAGCAAAGCGTGAAAGTCCGTTTCGCGGTCCCGTCGCGCACGGCTATCTGATGCTTGCAATGGTGGCTCCGCTGTCCATGCAGGTCGGAGTCATCCCCAGGGACGCCGCCGCGGGTCTGAATTACGGCATCGATAAAGTTCGCTTTCTGGCGCCGGTGCCAGCAGGCGCGCGCGTGCGGCTGCGCGTCGTCCTCGCCGGCATCCAGCCGAGGGACGGCGGGCAGGTGATCATGAAGACCCGGAATACGCTTGAAGTTGAA
>NZ_JBEKXH010000570.1:0-3778 GCF_049512235.1 Bradyrhizobium sp. | reverse complement strand
GTCCGCTCATACCTTGATATGATCTGGTGTGCGCGTGCCGCCCGAGATCGATTGCACGCGCGCCCGCGCCGCAAGAGTCGAGCCGGGCAGTCGGCTTTCTCTACTAACACCAAGGTATAGCTAAAGCGAAACCAGGGCTGGATGGAGAGGCACGACTACCCAGGTTATGGTTGAAGACAAAGCAAAAGCCGATCGTGGCAAATGTACAGAAATCATGGCCTTTAACGAGGCGCCTGTCGCCTCTGAGGTCTGAACGACGGAGTGGCTCGTGCCCAACCGATATCGCGATGACAGCCCCACAGCCTTTGGTCTGGCGCGCCGTCAAGTTCTGCTTGGTGGGCTGTCCCTGGTTGGCGGCCTTGCGGTTGTGCCGACGCTGCCGGCGATTGCCGCTGCGGGCGCTTGGTCGCAGGAGTCCGCGGCCCGGTTCATGGAGATCTCATCGCTGCTGATTCCCCATCACCTGCACGAGGAGGTAGGCAAGCGCATTGGCGCCGCGATGAGCGCATTGAATCCGTCGTTGTCGGAGCAGGTCGCCGGGCTGCTCGCCATTGCAAGAAACAAGAATGCGGCAATTGTCGAAGAGTTTTTCCCCGACGTCCCGGAAGGGCCGCTCAAGGAGACGGCGCTCGCGATCATTTCCGCCTGGTATCTCGGCGTCGTGAAGGACGCCGACGATGCCGAGGTCTTCGCCTTTGAATATGCGCTGATGTATCAGCCGACCAGGGATGTCATGACCATTCCGTCCTATGCAATCTCCGGCCCGAACGCGTGGCCGGCAGAGGCGCCGCCATTGGAGAACATGCCGGATTTCTAGCTGCGCTCAATCCAGAAACAGGGCCTTACAAAATGGCAAACGACCAGAGTGCAGATGTTGTCATCGCAGGAACCGGAATTGTCGGCTGTCTTATCGCGGAGCAGGCTCTCGATGCCGGCTTGTCTGTGCTGATGCTCGAGGCGGGCCCTCGCGTCGATCGCTGGCGAATTGTCGAGAATTACCGCAACCTGCCCCCGAGCCTGCGGCTGTTTCACTGGGATGCGCCGTACCCGCCAAAGCCGTGGGCACCGCACCTCGAAACACGCAAGGAAAAGGAGCAGGAGCAATACCTGCAATTGGAAGGGCCGAATGCCCGCGCCTATCTGCAGGGGTATGTGCGCTATGCCGGCGGCGCGACCTGGCACTGGGCGGGCCTGTGCTGGCGCATCACGCCGGAGGACATGCGCCTGAAGAGCCTTTATGGCGTCGGGCGGGACTGGCCGTTCACATATGATGCGCTCGAGCCCTATTACACGCGCGCCGAACATGCGATCGGCGTGAGCGGCCCGTCCGACCCCGCGCTGCAATGGCCGCCAAATGCCAAACGCTCCAAACCCTACCCGATGGGGCCGCTTCCTTTCGGCCCCGGTGAGCGTCGCTTAACGGAAGTGGCGGCAAAAGTTGGCATGATCAATCTGCCGGCGCCGCAAGCGCGCAACAGCGGCGTCTCCTATCACGGGCGGCCGCCATGTTGTGGCAACAACAATTGTTTTCCGGTCTGCCCGATCGCCGCCAAGTATGATGCGGCGACGGCGCTGCCGAAGATCGAAGCCAAGGGCGGCAAGATCCTGGCCAATGCGGTGGTCTACCGGATAGAGACCGGCCAAAAGAATGGGGTCGAGGCGGTCCATTACTTCGATCCGGACAAGGCCTCCCACCGGGTCGCCGGCAAGGTGTTCGTCATCGCCTGCAACAGCATCGAGACGCCAAAGCTGTTGTTGTTCTCCAAGAACGACCGTAATCCGGGCGGCATCGCCAACAGCTCCGACCAGGTCGGGCGCAACATGATGGACCAGCCCAAGCTGTTCGCGGAGCTGGAGCTTGCGGAACCGCTGTGGACGGGCGTCGGTCCGGTTCAGAGCAGCAGCATCCTCAACACATCGCAAGGCGACTTCCGCAAGGACTATACGGGAGCGATGTTCCGAATGGAGAACTACGCCCGCAGCTACGTCGGCGCTGCCGCCGCGCTGAAAAAGGGGCTGGTCGGAAAGGCGTTGGACAAGGAGATAAGAAGGCTTTCGGCGTGCACCGCGAGGCTGACCGTGGAGCACGAGCCGCTGCCTTTGCCGGATAACCGGCTGACGCTGTCGGACAAGAAGGATTGGCTCGGCATCAACAAGCCGAACATCTACTACGATGTCAGCGACTATGTGCGGCGGAGCGCCAGGGAATACACCGTTCCGAAGCTGCGCGCACTGGCGGACGGGCTCGGTGCGACCAGCTTCCAGCTCTCCCCGGAATTTCTCAACAGTGACCATATCATGGGTGGGTGCATCATGGGCGCCGATGCAAAGACATCGGTGGTCGATCCTGACTGCCGCGCGCATGATCATCAGAACCTGTTTTTGCCCGGCGGGGCCGCAATGCCCAGCGGAACGGCGTCGAACAGCACGCTCACCATGTCGGCGCTGGCGCTGAAGGCGGCGGATGCGATTGTCGACCAACTGAGGCACGGTTGAACATGCCCTGGACCGGTCGCCGAATCTGCGCCTTACTCATCTTCCTCACCGGGCCTCTGGTGGCCGGCGTTTCACATGCGGCCGAGCGGGCTGATCCCTCGGCCGACGAGGCAGTGATCGCGCGCGGGCAATATCTGGCAATTGCCGCGGATTGCGGGGCCTGCCACACCCTCCCAGGCGGCAAGCCCTTTGCAGGCGGGCTCGCCATCGGCACGCCGCTCGGCACTATTTATTCCACAAATATAACCCCGTCGGCAGATTTCGGGATCGGACGATATACGGAAGAAGACTTTTCCCAGGCGCTTCGTCGCGGGATTCGCCGCGATGGGGCGCACCTCTATCCTGCGATGCCCTATACCTCTTACGCCAAGTTCACCGACGATGATGCGCATGCGCTATACCTCTATTTCGTGCGTTCCGTGCAGCCGGTCGACACGCGCGCGCCCGAGACCGAGCTGCCGTTTCCGATGAATATCCGCCTGTCGATGCTGGCCTGGAATTTCCTGTTCCTGGACGGCGGCGTCTTTGCGCCGGATCCGCGGCAATCGGCGGAATGGAATCGGGGCGCGTACCTTGTGCAGGGCGCGGCACATTGCGGCACCTGTCACACGCCGCGCGGATTCCTGATGCAGGAGGAGGCAGGCCGCGCTTTGTCGGGCGCCGAGGTCGGACCGTGGTACGCGCCGAACATCACCTCGGATCCGACGACGGGAATTGGAAGCTGGGCCGGGGAAGAGCTCGCGGCCTATTTGCGCACCGGACGTTTGCCCGGAAAGGCGCAGGCGGCCGGAAGCATGGGCGAAGCCGTCGAACACAGCTTCCAGCATCTGTCGGCTCCGGATATCGAGGCCATCGCCACTTACGTGAAGAGCGTACCGCCGATCCACGACCCGTCCAGCGCTTCCCGCTTCACGGCCGGAAGGATGTTCTCCGAGCTCGGCGCTTTGCGCGGACGCGACGGCATCAGCTCCGACAATGACGCCAATCCCAGCGGCGCCGAGCTGTTTCAAGGTAATTGCGCCTCCTGCCACTCGGCCGAGGGACAAGGCAGCAAGGACGGCTACTATCCGAGCCTGTTCCACAACTCCGCCACGGGAGCAAAGAATCCCGCGAACCTGATTGCCGCCATTCTCTATGGCGTGGATCGCACGGCCGCGGGAAGACAAGCCTTCATGCCAGGCTTCGGCGGCCACCCGGGCGATTCCACCCAACTCAGCGACCGCGACATAGCCGTTCTGGGAACCTACGTGCTCGCCCATTACGGACCCGGAGACGCCAGCAT
>NZ_JBEKXH010000569.1:0-4222 GCF_049512235.1 Bradyrhizobium sp. | reverse complement strand
GATCAGGCCGATCGCGCTCATGATCTGGCCGGGCGTGCAGAACCCGCACTGCAAGCCGTCATGGGCGATGAAAGCGGCCTGCACTGGATGCAGCTGGTCGCCGCGCGACACGCCCTCGATCGTGAGCACGTCTGCGCCGTCGTGGCTGATGGCGAGCGAAAGGCACGAATTGATCCGTCGCCCGTCGACCAGCACCGTGCAGGCGCCGCATTGGCCGCGGTCACAGCCCTTTTTGGTGCCGGTCAGATCGAGACGTTCGCGCAAGAGATCGAGCAGCGTGACGCGCGGGTCCGCCAGTTCGACGTTGCGCCGCACACCGTTGACGGTGAGGCTGATGGAGAAGGTCATGCAATGCTCCGATCAATGCTATGGTCGAATGGAATCGAAGCCGTCGCACCCCTTGCGGAGGGCGGCTGGGATCGACCCGTCGAATTATCAAGTGGCAGGATCGGCACGTGTGCTATAGTATACGGAGGCATCCTCCGTTTGCAAGGGGACGGGGATCACGGATTAGTCAGATGGCAGGTCAGTCCGCAGCAACGCTTCGCAGGCCGCGCGCCGATGCGGTTCGCAACCGTGAGCGCGTGCTGGAATCGGCGAAAGCCGTCTTCAGCGCCGGCGGGCCGGATGCCAGCCTGGAGGCCGTGGCCAGACGCGCCGGCGTCGGCATCGGCACGCTGTACCGCCACTTCCCCACCCGCGAGGCGCTGTTCGAGGCGGTCTATCGACGCGAGGTCCAGCAGCTCTCGGAACTGGCGGAAGCGTTGAAAACCGAGGCGGACCCGGTCGAGGCCCTGCGCCGCTGGCTGCGATCCAATGTCGAGTTCGTCGCCACCAAGAAGGGCATGTCGGCGGCGCTGGCGCTTGCGGTGCATGGCACCTCGGAACTCACGGTGTTTTCATTCGATCGCCTGACCAAGGCGGTCGGCGCCCTGCTGGACCGCGCCGTCGCCGCAGGCCTGATCCGCTCGGATATCAGCCCCGAAGACCTGCTGCGGGCGCTCGTCGGCATGTGCTACCTGCACGACCAGCCCGGCTGGCAGAACAGCGTGCTGCGGCTATTGGATGTCTTCGTCGATGGCCTTTGCGTGCAAACCGGCGGCGGCGGAGCCACGACGCTGGATTCACGGCACGGCAGTGCCGCGGCGAGCGAGAAACCGCGGCGGCAGCGATCTCGCAAGAGCCAGGAATAAATATCCCGGCGTTTGAGGCGGTTTCGATATGTTCTCACTCCTTCCTCTGTCCCGACATCTCCACCACCTTGCGCCAGCGCTCGGTCTCGGTCGCGAGCATGGCGGCGAATTCGAGCGCGTTGCCGGCAATGGGGATGGCGCCGAGTTCGCCGAGCCGCTGCTTGATAGCGGTGTCGGCCAGCGCGGCGTTGATTTCCCTGTTGAGCAGATCGACGATCTCTCGCGGCGTGTCGCGCGGGGCGCCGACCCCGTAGAACGAACTGGTTTCATAACCGGGCAGGCTGTCGCTGATCGGCGGCACGTCGGGCAGCGTGTCCGATCGCTCATGCGTCGTCACCCCGAGCGCGCGCAGTCTGCCCGCGCGCACCAGTTCGAAGGAAGAGGTGACGTTGTCGAACATGCCCTGGATCTGGCCACTCATCACATCGGTCAGGCCCGGCGCCGATCCGCGATAGGGCACGTGAACGAATTGCACGCCGGCCATCGCCTTGAACAGTTCGGCGGACAGATGCAGCGAGGTGCCGACGCCGGAGGAGGCGATGCTCATCTTGCCTGGATTGGCCTTGGCGTAGGCGATGAATTCCGCCACGCTATGGACCGGGAGGTCGTTGTTGACCACCAGCACCAGCGGGATGCGGGCGAGCCCCGCCACCGGGACGATATCCCTGGCGAAGTCGAAAGGCAGCGCGGGATCGAACGAGGCGTTGATGGCGTTGGCGGTAGAGGTCAAGAGCAGCGTATGGCCGTCCGGGGCTGCGTTGATGACGGCCTGGGTGCCGATGTTGCTGCCGGCGCCCGGCTTGTTCTCGACCACGAAGGATTGGCCGAGCCGCTCCGACAGGTGCCGGCAAATCAGGCGCGACAGCACGTCGGTCGCGCCGCCCGCCGCGTAAGGCACCACCCATCGCACCAGATGGGATGGGTAAGTTGTTTGAGCCCGCGCCAAGCCCGTCAAGCCCGCGCCGAGCAAGGCCGTCCCGGCGTGCGCCGCCGAATGCAGGAAAGCTCTCTTGCTGATCATTGCGGCCCCTCGGATGTTGAAGAGGCCGGTATCGCAGATATCCGATTGCGCGGCACCCTGTTCCCGGCATCGTCGTAAAGGTCAGGTGGCCAAAAGCCCGTCCTGCCACGGGAACATGGATTCGCCTTTGTTTTCCCACAGGCTCCTCCTGGCACGAATCGGCCCGCGCGGCACCATCCAATTGGCGAGCGTTGAGGATGAATGGGCAACGCAAAGCTCGCAAAGCCGTTGCGATCGACCCGCGGCGGTCTTGGATCGCACATGAGGACACTCCTTTCACCGCGCATGACGGCCCTTGCGGTCGGGATGGCATTCGTTGCCGCGGCCATCGCCGCGATTGTCTGGTCCAGCGTCGCGCAACAACATGGCAGCGAATCGGTCCGGCGCCTGATGGGAGTGGAAAGCCGACTCTATCAGTTGCTGTCCCTCATCGAAGACGCTGAAACCGGCCAACGTGGTTATCTGCTTACGACCGACGAAAGCTATCTCACGCCTTACCGGAATGCCTCTGGCGCACTCGATGGCGAATTCAAGAGCCTGGCCGCGCTGATCTCGGAATCCGGCGGGCAACGGGCGCTCGCGACCTTGACGCTTCAGACCCAGGAGATGATGGCGTTGCTTTCGAACAGCATCGATCATCAGCGCGCCGGCGAGCGGGATCAGGCGCTGGATGCGATTCGCAGCGGCGCCGGAAAAGCCTCGATGGACCGCGCCCGTGCCACCATCGCGCAAATGGTCGTTGGCGAAGAACAGCTGATCGATCTTCGTCAACGTCAACTTGACCGGATCACCTATTGGTTGTTTTTCGGGACGGTCGCGATGGTCATGATGGCGATTGCGCTGGCGCTGATAGCGATCGTCAATGAACGCCGTCAGTCGCGCGGGCTGGCCGCCTCCCACAGTTCGCTATCGCTCGCCAACGAAAGGCTTGTGCACGAGGGGGAACAACGCGGCCTGATCGAGCAGCAACTGCGCCAGAGCCAGAAGATGGACGCCATCGGGCAGCTCACCGGCGGGATCGCGCATGACTTCAACAACATGCTTGCGATCGTGATTGGCAGCCTGGATATCCTCAAACGCCGGCTGTCGCGCGGCGAAAGCAACCTTGAACGCTTCGTCGACGCCGCCATGGAAGGTGCCGAACGGGCTGCCGTCCTTACCCATCGCCTGCTCGCCTTCTCACGTCAGCAGCCGCTTGCCCCCGAACCCATCGAGACCAACAAGTTTGTCGCTGGAATGTCCGAGATGCTGCGCCGGACCCTCGGCGAACATGTGCGGCTCGAAACCATTCTTGCCGGAGGTCTTTGGCGCACCCATGCCGACGGCAGCCAGCTTGAGAACGCAATCCTGAACCTGGCCGTGAACGCCCGCGACTCGATGCCCGATTCCGGCCGTCTCACGATCGAGACCGCCAACGCCAGCCTGGACGATAGTTACGCCGCGGCACATCCCGATGTGGCCGCCGGAAGATACGTCATGATCGCCGTCAGCGATAATGGTGCGGGCATGTCAGCGGATGTGATCGCCAAGGCTTTTGATCCTTTCTTTACCACGAAGGGAGTTGGCAAAGGTACCGGCCTCGGTCTGTCCCAGGTGCATGGCTTCGTAAAACAGTCGGGCGGCCACATCAAGATCTACTCCGAGCCGGGACAGGGCACCACGGTGAAAATGTATTTGCCCCGCTTCCTGGGTGTCGGGGCGACATTGACCAAGCCTGAGCCGGTCAGGCCGATGCCAACCGGTAATGCCATGCAGATCATACTCGTCGTCGAAGATGAGGGGCGGGTCCGGAATCTGACCGTCGATATGCTGCGCGAACTCGGCTACACGGTTCTGGAAGCGGACGGCGCCGCGTCCGCGCTAAAGCTGCTGAAGGCAGACCCGAAAGTAAACCTTTTATTCACCGACATCGTGATGCCGGACGTCAACGGCCGCCAGCTCGCCGACGAGGCCCAGCGCAACGACCTCGCGCTGAAAGTTCTGTTCACTTCCGGCTATACCAGCAGCG
>NZ_JBEKXH010000568.1:0-3789 GCF_049512235.1 Bradyrhizobium sp. | reverse complement strand
CGCCGGACCCTAAAACGCTTCTTATTTGGCTGGACGAATCGGCTCTCTTGTATGTTGTGCCGGCCCCGGATTCGCTCGCCCGATTGCGGATAATCAAGCACGGCGTCCTCGCGGTAGATTTCATGCTCGATCTTGAAATTGCTGGCGTCCGAAGCATCCCAATGCCGCTCCAGCGCCGCCCGCACGGTTGCATCATCCATCTCGCTCTCCCACCATGGCTTCGGCTATGATTTCGGGACCAACCAATTCATTGTCCCGATACGCATGGTCACAGCTAGGGCGTTGTTGACGTTCGCGCCAGTCGTCTACTCGTGATGCCCGCTCATACCTTGATATGATCGGCTTCCCCCTAGGGTTGGATGGCCGAGCCCCCCAGTGGCCCGTAGGGTGCGATCTCGAGTAGCGCGACATGGACGAGATCGCCCATACCGGAAGCGTTTGGCCGAAGCAGGCCGATGTACTGGCTCACAGCACGCTTCTCAAGGAGGTTGAAATGCTGCTTCATCTACCAATTGTAATGCTGGCGACGTTTTCACCCATCGCTATTTCGGACACGGTACCCAAGTTCGATATCGCGAAGGAGTGCCGTTTTGAAAGCGAATCGTCCAAAGCTTTCGCCCGTTGCTCTCATGACGAAGCTGATGCGCTTCAGCAGCTCGAAACGGAGTGGCCGCAGTTTGTTGGCGCCGACAGGAGCAGCTGCTTCGCCGAGGCAAAGGTTGGTGGCTTTGCGAGCTATGTCGAGCTGGTGATCTGTCTGGAAATGGCGAGGGATGTCCGCAACGACGAGACCAATCGTGGTGGTCCGCTTGGGGCAGAGTCGACGCCTCCAGCTGCGCCCGAAATGAGCGTGATCGACAAGCACGAATGATTGGGTTGAGAAACGATCTTTCCTGGGAGGGAATTTCCGATGCCCGCCGAGACCATCGAGCACGACAGGGGGGCAGCCTCGATCGAAGCGCCCGCGAGAGGCAGAAGGGATGCCGTCGCTGATCGCGACGCGACGGGACCGCGGACCGATCCTGGCTCAAAGCCAGCCTCGAATCGAGGGATCACGCGGCGGCGAAAATTGCTGATCGGTGTGCTCGGCGTTGTAGTCATCGCGGCCGCGGTGTTTGGCATTCCCTGGATCCGGTTCGTGCTCAGCACGGTTTCGACCGACGACGCCTTCGTGAACGGCCATGTGACGTCGGTCGCCGCCCGCGTCCACGGTCAGGTCTCCCGGGTTCTGGTGGATGACAATAATCGCGTGCACAAGGGAGACCTTCTTGTTGAATTGGACAAGGAACCGCTTCGGGACGCAGTCGCGGTGAAGAAGGCGGCCGTCGATACCGCGGCGGCTGATCTCCAGGCTGCCAGCGCCACGGTGCGCGGTATCGAAGCACAGGCCATGAGCCGCCGCTGGCAATTGCAGGAAGCCGTAGAGAACGTCGAAAACCAGATAAGCCTGCTGCATGCCCGGGTCGCCGCGCTCAAGAAGGCGAAGGCCACGCTTGTACTCGCGCAGCAGGAATTCGATCGGACGTCGAAGCTGGTCGTATCGGAGACGGCGAGCCGCGAGCTCTATGATCAACGTCAGGCGGCGCTGTTGATTGCCCGGGCGGGTGTCGTCCAGGCATTGGCGGATGCGAACCAGATCCGTGTCTCGTTGGGCCTGCAGACGCAGCCCGAAGACAGCGCGGATCTCGACCAGGTACCATCAGATCTCGATCAGACGTTTTCTTCGGTCCTGCAGGCCCAGGCGGACCTGATCCAGGCCGCGGCTGAGCTGGGCGTTGTCCATTCCTACAACCAGTCCCCGAAGCAGATGCTCGAAGAGTTCGAGAAGCTTGGTCCCGTCGACCGGAGGTTCGATCAACTGGCCGCGGAAGCCCCGGCCGTCAAGCAAGCCGAAACCAAACTCGAAGCCGCCAAACGCGATCTTGCTCTGGCCGAACTCGACCTTCGCTATTGTGACGTCGTCGCGGAGATCGACGGCGTCGTCACGCGCCGAAACGTCAATCCCGGCAATGACGTTCAGGTCGGGCAGAGCTTGATGGCGATCCGCTCGCTGAGCGAGATCTGGATCGATGCTAATTTCAAGGAGACGCAACTGCGCGACTTGCGCATCGGTCAGGCTGCCGATCTCTACGTCGACATGTATGGCGACAAACAGATATTCAGCGGTCGGATCACCGGCTTTACGATCGGGACCGGATCGACGCTCGCATTGCTGCCGCCGCAGAATGCCACCGGCAACTACATCAAGATCGTACAGCGGCTGCCGGTCCGGATCGAGCTCGAGGGTTACGATCCTGACAAGAAACCGCTGTTCATCGGCGCATCGGTTGTCCCCTACGTCTATCTCAATAAACCGCTGAGCGGACCTAATGCCGGGATGTTTCTTCAAGGCTTCGAGCAGCAATCGCCGGCCACCGTTTCGGCGGCGAGCCCGCGCGGTGTCGGCAAATGACCGAGTTGGCACTTGCACCCTCCAGAGCCCGGGCGGACGTGAACCCGTGGCTTGTGGCCGGCATCGTCATCATACCGACCTTCATGGAGGTACTCGACACCACCATTGCGGTGGTCGCGCTGCGATACATTGCCGGCGGCCTCTCGGCCACGGTCGACGACGGCGAATGGGTCATCACCAGCTACCTCGCCGCCAACGCCGTCATCCTGCCGATCAGCGGCTGGCTTTCGGCGCGTCTTGGGCGCCGCAACTACTTCCTGCTGTCGATAGCCGTCTTTACCCTCGCGTCCGGACTTTGCGGTATGGCCACAAGCCTCGGTCAGTTGATTGTATTTCGCGTCATGCAAGGCCTGGCGGGCGGCGGCCTGCAGCCTTCCAGTCAAGGCGTGCTGCTGGACGCCTTTCCGGTGGAGAAGCAAGGCATTGCGATGACGCTGTTTGGCCTGGCTGCGCTTTTGGCACCTGTGGTCGGTCCGACCCTCGGCGGCTGGATCACGGACAGCTATTCGTGGCGATGGGTGTTCTACATCAACGTTCCAGTGGGCCTCGTAGCGTTTGCTGCGTGTTATGCTCTGCTGCGGGACCCCGAATATCTCACCAAGCAGCGTATCGAGTTGAGGAAGCAGCCGTTGCGTTTTGACTCGCTCGGCCTGTCACTTCTGGTGATCGTCATGGTATCCTGGGAAGTGATGCTCAGCAAGGGACAGGAGTGGGACTGGCTGAGCGATCCGTTCTGGCGGGTGCAGATGCTGGCGATTTTTTTCGTTTTGGGTCTGATAGCGCTGATCTTTTGGGAGTTACGCCACCCCAGCCCCGTGGTCAATTTCCGCCCCCTGCGGGAGCGAAATTTCGCTGCATGCTGCTTCATCATCTTTAGCGCCTTCGCAGTGCTCTACGCCGCCAGCACATCGTTGCCAGCCCTGCTTCAATCTCTGTTCGGCTATGATGCTCTCAGCGCGGGGTTGGTGATGTCGCCGGCTGGGTTCGGTGCGCTGGTGGCGATGCCGTTTGTCGGCCGGGCACTTGGCCGGGGGGCCGATGCCCGGTGGTTGCTCGCCGCCGGTCTGCTGGTCATGGCGATCGCAAACTATTGGATGTCACAAATGAACCTGGAGATCAGCCCGGGCCAGGTGGTCTGGCCTCGGGTGATGCTGGTGTTTGGACTCTCGATGTGCTTTGCACCTGCGAATGTCGCGGCCTACCTCTATATCCCGCCGTCGCTGCGTGGAGCAGCCGTTGGCTTGCTCAGTCTGTTGCGCAACGAGGGAGGCAGCGTCGGCACTTCGATGGCGCAGACTATGCAGGAGCGGCGTGAGCAATTTCACGTGCTGCGGCTC